>CAZDHU010000059.1:0-41348 GCA_964505355.1 uncultured Myxococcaceae bacterium
CCCCCCCCGCCCCCCGGCCCCGGCCCCCGCCCCCCCCCGCGGGGGGGGGGGGGGGGCCCCGTCAGCATCTGATTTTGGCTCGGTCCAAGATCATGGCGACAGGCTGCGCGATTCGCGGGTGTTCCGTCAAGCACAAACTGAACACAATTCGAGATTACTCGATACGGTACATCGACATGCTGCGGCCAGAATACCCCACAGAAGAATCGCCTCTCACACTGGCCGCGAGTCCCATGTGACGCTTCGTAGTTGATGGATCAGAACATTCATGTTGAGAGGTCCAGCCCGATTTCGGTCACCTTCGTAACGCACCGATCTCGGCAGGACGCAGATGCCACAGAGGCGATCTTCTCACCGCGCAGCCGCGCTCCGTCAGGTGCCGCGCGGCGAGAGGCCGGCGGCGCGGTAGGTGGCGTCGATCAGTTGCATGTCGAGAACGGCGTCGGCGGCGTCCGTCGGAAACGGGGATTCGCCGCGGGCGGCGGCGACGAACGCGCGAAGCTGGTGGGTGTAGGTGGTGTCGCCGGCGACGGTCTCGGTGTGCGTTCCGCGGTCGGTTTCGAACGCGAGCTGGTGGCCGCGGTGCGGGGCGAGGGGATTGAGGATGCGCAGTGTGCCGCGGTCGCCTTCGATCACGACGCCCGCGAAAAAGGCGGAATCCGTCGTCATCGCGCAGCGCATGGTGCCGCGTGCGCCGCCCGGGAATGCGAGCGTGGCCTCCATGGCGACGTCTACGCCGGCCGGACCTTCCTGCGCCCGTGCTTCCGTCACCACCGGCGTCTCGCCCGCGAACGTGCGCAGCCAGTGGAGCGGATAGCAGCCGAGATCCATCGTCGCGCCGCCGCCGAGCGCGAGGTCGTAACGGATGTCGGCGGGGTTCTGGATCGGTACGGTGAAGACGCCGTCGAACGAACGAGGCGTGCCGATCGCGCCTTCCGCCAGCCGCTCGAGGACGCGTTGCGCGAGCGGGTGATGGCGCCAGTGAAAGGCCTGTCCGCAGACGAGGCCTCGTTCGTGTGCGGCGCGCGCCGCCGTGTCGGCGACTCGCCGCGCTTCCGCGGCGTTCGACGTGAACGGTTTCTCGCAGAGCACGTGCTTCCCCGCGTCGAGCGCGCGCAGCGTCCAGTGTGCGTGCAGCGCGGCCGGAGTGGGCACGTAGATCGCGTCGAGTTCGGGATCGTCGATCACCGCGTCGTACGTCGAATGCACCGTCGCGATGCCGTGCTCCGCGGCGTACACGCGCGCCCGCGCGACGTCGCGCGCGGCGATCGCCGAGACCACGGCATCGCCCGGCAGGCGGCGCGCCGGATCGATCAGCGCGCCATTCACGATCCGCGCGGCTCCGAGCACGCCGAATCGAAGCGGCGGCGAAGCGGACGTCACGTTCGATCGCCGAGCGTTTCCGGGGCCGCGGTGGCCCCGGCGGGTGCGCCGAGGAAGTCACGCACCAGCGAGAGAAACTCGTCGAGGCGATCGTGGTGCACCCAGTGTCCGGCGCCTTCGACGTTCACGAAGCGGGCGCTTCGAAACGCAGCGAGCCGTCCGTCGATCGCGGGATCGCTGGCCCAGCTCCTGGTTCCGCGCAGTAGCAGGGCGGGACAGGTGATGCGTTCCCAGAGCGTTCGCACTTCGTCGCTGTCCCAGCGATAGGGAGAGAGCGCGCGCACGTAGTTGTCGAACTTCCACGAGTAGGTGCCGTCTTCGTTGCGCAGCGCGCCGTGCAGCGTGAGGTGCGCGGCCTGTTCGGCGGACAGGAAGCGATTCTCTTCGCGCATCCGGGACGCGGCCTCGTCGAGCGACGGGTACCTCCGCGGCTGGCGTGCCGCGAGGCCGCGCATCTGATCGATCCAGTTCTGCATCCGCTGCCAGACCGGCACTTCGTTGAGTCGCGCGATCATCTCCGGCGACGGACCGAGCCCTTCGATCGCCACCACCTTCGCCACGCGTTCGGGCTGCAGTGCGGTCACCATCAGCGAGACCGCGCCGCCGAGCGAGTGCCCGATGATCGTCATTGGAAAGAGCGCGACGGCTTCGAGCAGTTGCGCGATGTCGAGCACGAAATCGGCCATCGCGTACATGCCGCCGATCGCCCACGCGCTGTCGCCGTGACCGCGAAGATCGGGCGCGATCACGTGGTGGTCGCGGGCGAGATCGCGCGCGACCCAGTCCCAGGTGTGCGCATGATCGCGCCCGCCGTGCACCAGCAAGAGCGGCGGTGCGCCCTCGTTGCCCCAGTCGAGATAGTGCAGGCGCAGGCGTTGCGAAAAGAAGAAGCGCGAAGTCGGTTCGTGCGGTCGCATGGGCCGCAGTCTATCGGGCCTGCGCCGGGTTGACGCGGGCGGCGGCGCCTCCGATGCTCGCCCGACGATGCGCGTCGCGCTCGCACAGATCGCGCCCGTGGTCGGCGACCTCGCGGGCAATCGCGCGCGGATCGAGCACGCGGCGGCGAAGGCCGCTGCGGCCGGTGCGCGTCTCGTCGTCTTGCCCGAACTCGCCCTCACCGGGTATCCACCGCTCGATCTGCTGGAGCGCGAAGGCTTCGTGCGCGCGCAGCTTCGCGAGCTGGACGCGCTGGCCGCCGCCTCGCGCGAGATCGCGATCGTCGTCGGGGCCGTGTTGCCGGCCGAGGCGCCGGGTTCGAAGTCGATTCACAACGCCGCGGTGTTGCTCGAAGGCGGGCGCATCGCCGCGCGCCGCGCGAAATCGCTGCTGCCCACCTACGACGTCTTCGACGAAAACCGCTACTTCCAGCCCGCGACGCGACGCGAACCGGTCCGACTGGCGGATCCGCGCCTTCCCGCGCTCGGCCTCACGATCTGCGAAGACCTCTGGGCCGACGAGGTTCCCTACGGCATCGACCCCGCGCGCGAACTGGTCGAGGCGGGGGCCGGAGTGCTGCTCAATCTGTCGGCCTCGCCCTGGCATGCCGGCAAACCACTCTTTCGTCGCGAACTGTTCGCCGCAAAGGCCGCGCGCCATCGGTGCCCGATCGTCTTCGTCAATCAGGCCGGCGGCAACGACGATTTGATCTTCGACGGTGGCTCGTTCGTGTGTGATGCGGCGGGCGAGATTCTCGCCACGCTCCCGCTTTTCGAGAGTGCGCTCGAAGTGATCGACCTCGATGCACCGCCGCCGGGTCGATCGCCGGACGAGGTGATCGAGCCCGCACCGATCGAACAACTCGAACGCGCACTCGTGCTCGGCATCCGCGACTACTTCGAAAAGCAATCACTTCCGCCCGGCGCGGTGATCGGGCTATCGGGCGGCATCGATTCCGCGGTCACCGCACATCTCGCGACGCTCGCCCTCGGCGCCGACCGCGTGCTCGGCGTCGCGATGCCCGGCCCGTTTTCGTCCGAACACAGTCGCGCCGACGCCGAAGCGCTCGCGCGCAACCTCGGCATCGCGTTCCGCTGCGTCGACATCGGTCCGATCTACGAGGCGTGGCGGGCCACCTTCGCCGCGCTGTTCGGCGAACGCGAGAACTACGGCCTCGTGCAGCAGAACATCCAGTCGCGCATTCGTGGCGCGCTGTTGATGGCGATCTCGAATCACGAGGGACGCCTCGTCCTCGCCACCGGCAACAAGAGCGAACTCTCGGTCGGCTACTGCACGCTGTACGGCGACACGGTGGGCGGCATCGCGGTGATCGGCGACGTCTACAAGCGCGACGTCTACGCGCTCGCTCACTTCGCCAACCGCAGCGGAGAACGCATCCCGCGCGGTTCGATCGAGAAGCCGCCCTCGGCCGAGCTGGCACCGAATCAGCGCGACGAGGACGATCTGCCGCCGTACGACGTGCTCGACGCCGTGCTCGAACAGGCGATCGAAGGAGGGCTCGGCGCCGACGCGATCCGGCCGCCCGCCGGCGCCACGCGCGCCGTCGTCGATCAGATCCTGCGCCGTCTCGACCGCAACGAATACAAACGCCGGCAGGCGCCGCTCGTGCTGCGCGTCTCGTCGAAAGCCTTCGGCAGCGGACGGCGCCTTCCCATCGTCCATCGCTACGGGGGGATGGCGTGAGCGAAACGTGCCGGGCGGCGCGCCCGGGGCAGGCTACGGAGTGGGGGCGGCGGCGCGGTTCTCGGTGACCTGACGAACCTGTTCGGCACGCGGACCGCGCGCACCTTCGGCAACGACGTATTCGACGGAGTCGCCCTCGGAGAGAATGTCGTACTCGGCGCCGTTCAGGCCCGAGCGATGAAAGAAGACTTCTTTCCCATCCTCGCCGCGGATGAAGCCGAAGCCGCGGTCGCGCACCATTTTCTTGATTCGCCCCTTGCAGCGGGGCCCGGTCGGTGCGCGCGAGGGAGCCGACGTCGTCTGCGTGCCGGCGCCGCGACGGCCGCGCGAGCGACCGGCGCTGTAGCGATCGCCGGCGACGAACTCGCTGCGGAACAGATCGACGGGAACGACGAGGTCTTGCAGACCGTCCTGCTCGGGCGAGAGCAGCACTTCCTCGTCGCCGATGTCGACGATCGAATACCGCAGGCCGGTGTTCTTGTGCGTGACCCGGATACCGGACTCGAGCTCTTCGAGCTGAAGCATGGCGCAGACCTCGGGGCGGGCGGCGGCCCCGGAGCGGGGCTGCGACATCGGAGGCCGCAGACTAGGAGATCCCTCCGGGATGGTCAACGCGGGCCTCGCGAGGGCTATGGTGGGGCAAACCCTGTCACGAGGTATCGGGATGCCCGTTCGCGCCGTGTTCTTCGATTTTGGTGGAACGCTCTTCAGCTACGGAACCATGCGCGAACAGGTCGCGGCGTTGATCGAAGAAACCGCGCGACGTCACGGTGCGACGCAGTCCGCGCGAGAGATCCGCCACACGTATTTCATCACCATGCTGCGTCAGCTCGCAGCGTACGAGAACCGCCCCTACTACCTGCATCGTGATTTGTTCGGCGAGGCGATCGAAGGGCTGATTCGCGCACTCGGCTTCGAACCGAGCGCCGGCCTTCGCGATCGCTACTACGACGAGCAAACCGCCCTCGCCCTCTCCCTCGCACAGGTGCGGCCCGAAGCCCTGGAGACGCTGCGCGGCCTGCGCGACGCGGGCGTTCACGTCGGCATCGTCAGCAACATCGACGACGACCAGTTCGGGCCGCTCTGGGAGAAGATCGGCCTCGACGACGTGGTCGACGCGAAAACGACGAGTGAGGGCGCGCGAAGCTGCAAGCCCTATCCCGAGATTTATCGACACGCGCTGCGCAAAGCCGGCGACGTCGCGGCGCAGGACTGCGTCTTCGTCGGCGATTCCGTGCCGCACGACGTGGCCGGTGCGAACGCGCTCGGCATGACCAGCGTTCTGATCTCGAATCAACCTCTCGAACCGGGGGCGAAGGCGACACCGCATCACGTGATCGAAGACCTTCGGCCGCTGCTCGAGATCGCCCGACGATGAACGGCCGGCGCCGCGTGCGTGTCGCCGCGGCGGGTGGTTGCGAGAAGCGGACGCGCGGGCGAACCATCGCGCAGATGGTCGCGGTGCTGTGGTGCGCGTTCGTCGTGCTGTCGTGCGCGACCGCACCGGCTCCGTCCGTCGTGCCGACACCGCTGCGTGTCGGCCTCAGCTTCGACTATCCGCCCTTCTCTTCCGGCGATCCCGCCTCGCCCCAGGGCCTCGACGTCGAGCTGGCCCGCGCGTTCGCGACCTCGATCGGCCGCGACGTGATCTTCGTCCGCACGCGCTGGCCGGATCTGCTGCACGACCTCGAAGCCGGCCGCTTCGACGTCGCGCTCGGCGGCGTCACGGTGCGCCCCGACCGCTCGCTCGCGGGGCGTTTCTCGGCCCCATTGCTCGAAAGCGGCGCCGTGCTGCTGGTGCCCGCTCGTAGCGGGCTGCGCGATCTCGCAGCGGTCGAGCGCGGCGCACTGCGGATCGCCGTCAACGCGGGCGGGCACCTCGAGCGCGTGGCGCGGTCGCGCTTTCCGCGCGCGACGATCCTCGCCGTCACGCCGAACGACACCGTCCCGCAGGCGCTCGATCGCGGAGCCGCCGACGCGGTGATGACCGACACGATCGAAGCGCCGCGCTGGCAGGCGACACGCCCGGAGTGGCAACGCCTCGGTCCGTTCACCCGCGACCGAAAGGCGGCCCTCTTCCGCGCCGACGCGACCGAGCTCGCACGGGCATTCGACGCCTGGCTGTTGCAGTGCGAAGCGTCGGACGCCCTCGCGGACTGGCGCCGCACCGCGCTGGCGGACGCGGCCGGCGAACGCACGGCGACGCCGCTCGGCGCACTCGTCGCCGCACTCGACGAGCGCCTCGCCCTCATGCCCGACGTGGCGCGCGCGAAACGCCTGCGCGGGCTTCCGGTCAGCGATCCCGCGCAGGAGGCGCGCGTGATCACCGCCACGCTCCGCGAGGTGAAGGACGCCGCCGCGGCGCTCGGCCGCTCCGCTCCGGCCGACGACGCCGTGCGCACCTTCATCGCGGAGCAGATGGCCCTCGCGCGTTCGGTGCAGGAGGACACCGTGCGAGCGCTCGTCGCGGACGAGGCCGCGAACGCTTCTTCACCGCCCGCGGAAGCCTCGCCGCACGGCGAAGCGCCCGATCTCGAGCACGCGCTGCGGCCCGCGATCGCGCGGATCAGCGAACGGGTCGCGACTCTACTCGTCGTGCTTCCGCGAGAAATCGACGCGAGTGAAGCCGCCGCCGCGCTACGCGAAGGGCTGCACCGCGTTGCGCTCGACGACGTGCGCCTCTCGCGCATCGCCCGCTCGATCGCTGCCTGCGCGGATCGCTGAGGCGCGCGGCTCGCGAGCTTCGCGAACACCCGTGTCTCGACACCACAGTGCGTCGGCCCGGGCAAGGCCACCCTGCGTCGCACGCGCGTTGCGCGGCCGTCCCGGTCAGCGCGCGAGCCGCGAGGCGTGCCCGTTTTCGACGCGCCAGACCACGTCCGCCACTTCGAGCAGCGCCGTCTGATGCGAGATCGCGAGCACGGTCGTGCCGGCCTTTCTCAGCTCGCCGACCGCTTCCCAGACGGCCGCCTCGCTCACCGGATCGAGCGCGGTGGTGGCCTCGTCGAGCACCAGCAGCCACGGATCGCCGAGCAGCGAGCGCGCGATCGCGATCCGTTGTCGCTGCCCGCCCGAGAGCGCGGATCCGCGCTCGCCCACCATCGTGTCCATCCCCTGCGGCATCGCCTGCACGAAGTCGAAGGCGTGTGCGCGTCGCAGCGCACGTTCGATGTCGGCACGCGAGGCCGCGGGATCGCCGAGCGAAACGTTCATCGCCACCGTGTCGTGCAGCAAGAACATCTCCTGCGGCACGTATCCGATCCGGCTGCGCCAGGCGCGCAGATCGATCGCGTCGATCGGAACGCCGTCGATCCGAACCTCGCCCGTGTCGGGGCGCAGGAGACCGGCAACCAGATCGACGATCGTCGTCTTGCCCGCGCCGGACGGTCCGGTCAGCGCGATGATCCGGCCCGCCGGCAGTTCGATCGAAAGCCGATCGAGCACCGCGCGTCCGTCGTACGACAGCGTCACGTCCGCGAGGGCAATGCCTTCCTCGAGCGTCGGCGCGGCTCCGCCGTGTGCTTCTTCTCGCTGCGACTCCGCGGTTTCGATCGTCGCGTGCAGCGACCAGTACGCGCTCTCGTCGACACCCACCTTCTGCCAGCGCCGCTGCGCCTTCTTGATCACGTCGAAGATCCGATTCGCGAGCGCGATCAGCAGCAGCACTTCCGCGACGTCCATCTGCTCGTGAACGCGCATCACGAAGAAGCCCGCGCAGAGGATTCCCACCACCATCACGTCCTGGAAGGCTTCGAGGGTTTCGGTCGCGATCGTGTCGCGGCGCATCGCCTTTTCGAGACGAAGCGTGCCCTGCTCGAGCAGCGGTGCGACGAGATCTTCTCGCGCCATCGCCTTCAGCGGCTTCACGCCCTGAAAGACGTCGGTCAGCATCGCCAGCAACGATTTGTTGAGCCGGGTCTGGTTCCGTCCCGCCTGTCGGCCGGCGACGATCAGCGAGTTGAGTACGCGCGCCACGCCGAACCCGAGCGCGGTCCCGATCAGCGTCGCCCGCCAGGAGGTGGCGAGCGCGATGCTCGCGAAGACCACGAACTGGATCGCGTGCGTCGCGAGATGCGCGAGGTGAACGAACGCGTTCGAGGCGCGCTGGGCCTCGGTCGCGAAGGCGTTACCAAAAACGCCGACGCGCTGTCGCACGTAGTAGGAGTAGCGGGCGTGAAAGAGCGCGCGCACGAGCCGCAGCCGCATCTCGCGCACGAGTCGGGCCACCGTGTAGCCGAGCCGTCGTCGCGCGAAAAGCAGCGTCGCGCTGCGCAGGCAGAAGACGGAGAAGACGAGCCCGAGGATGGTGGCCGGCGACGGGGCGACACCGACGAAGCCGAGCAGACTGCCGATCCAGCGCCCGGGCCCTTTGGTCAGCACGTCGGGCGTGCCCGGGTTCATGGCGTCGTTCGGAAGCGTCGCGAGCCCCGCGAGCGGCAGCAGCGAGGTGAGCCCGATGCCCTCCATCAACCCCGCCACCAGCAGACAGACGAAGAGCACGGCGCTCTGCGCGGGATAGCGGCCGACGAACTCGCGAAGCAGTCGCACGCGAATCAGTCCTTCCCTGCGCGCGACGCAGGATGGCGGGTTCGGGCTTCGATCATCGGGCCTCCTGCGCCGCGGTGCTCAGTACCAGACACCGCGCGCTCGGTGTCGCGGCCGCGCCTTGACCTCCGGTCGCTGCCCCCAGGTCCAGAGCATGACATCGAGCGTGTGCGCGGGCAGCGGCCGACCGAGCGCCGCGAGACGCGCGACCAGCCCCTCGGCCGCGTGCACGCCTCCCGCGCGAATCTCGATCTCCTCGGGGCTGCCGGCGGCGATCAGCTCTTCGCGTTCGATCGTCTCGGCAAGCGCGCGATCGAACACGAGCACGCCGAAGTGCCGGAACACGTGCGGCACGAGGTTGTCGGCGAAGATCGTCAGCCGGTCGAGATCGTCGAAGGCGCCGCGTCCCCGCCCGTCGAGCGCGAGCGCGAGATCGGCGGCGGTGAGCTGCGCGCGCTTGTAGAACGAAACGCGACCGATTCCCGGATAGGCCGCCTCGTCCCGGTAGAAAGGCATCTCGGCGAGGATCTCGACCAGCCGTGCGGCCGAGCCTTCCGCGGCCGCGACCAGCGCATCGAACGAGCCACCGAAGCGCTGGTTCAGGAGCTGGCCGAGCGTCCGAAGCGCGCGCGCGTAGAGATCGATCAACTCGGCGCACTCGGGATCGGCGAGATCCTGTCCAATCACCGGCGCGAGGGTCGCGGCCTCGATCGCTTCGAGCTCGTCCGCGAAAAAGGGCCCCTCGCGATCGAACCGCTCTTTGAGACCGGTCATCACGGTGATCGCGCCCGAACAGCCCTCGCGCTTGCGCAGCTTCGGAAACCAGCCCGAGCCGAAGTTGATGCAGTTCCAGGTGACGGCGAAGGCGAGCCGGCCGGCCGCATCGCCGGCGTGACAGAGCGCCGGATCCCAGACCGGCCCCGGCATCGGATCGCTCGCGAGCCGCGCGGCGAGCGCGTCGAGCGCCGACTCGTCGATTCGAACACGGTGTGCGGCGCGCATCACCGCCGCAGCGCCGGACCGAATGCGATCGAACACGTCGTCGCTCACGCGCCGACACCGATCAGTGTCAGCGCCTTCGGCATCACGTCGAACGCGGCCGGCGCGAAGCCGAGCGGCTCGCCATCGATCTCGATCCGCAGTTCCGCGATGGCCGCGCGGTCGAGCGGTTCGATCTCGATCGACGCGCCGCGCGCGCCGATCACCGCGTCCAGATCGAGGTGCGTACCCGCGTAGATCCGCGGCAACGCACGAAGCAAACGCCCTTTCGACACGTCGCCGATCAGCGTCAGATCGAGCACCCCGTCGTCGAGCGAGGCGTTCGGCGCAACGCGCATGCCGCCGCCGAAACAGGGCCCGTTGGCGGCAGTCGCGAGCGTCAGCGGGCCCTCGTGAACCACCCGGCCGTCGACCCGCACGCGGGCCGGCAGTGGACGAAAGCGCGCGATGCCGCGCAGCGTGCCGATCAGAAACGAAACGCGCCCGCCGAGATGTTTCGGCGCCTCGTTGACCAGCGCGGTCACGAGTCCCGACAGCCCTGCGCTCGCGACGTTGAGAAAGAAGGTCTCGCGAGTCGATCCGTCGGCGACGCGAAGACGCGCGCGCCCCGCATCCACGCGCCGCGGAGATCCCGACGCGATCCGTTCGAGTGCCGCATCGACGTCGCGCGGCACACCGAGCGCTCGCGCGAGATCGCCTCCCGTCCCGAGCGGCAAGAGCGCGATCTGCACCGCGTCGCCGAGACCGGCCGCGAGCAGCCCCGTCACCACCTCGCTCGTCGTGCCGTCCCCGCCCGCGACCACGAGGCGTTCGACGCCGGCACGCGCCGCTTCGCGCGCGATGCGCTCGGCATCTCGCGGCCCGCGCGTCGATTCGATTTCGAACTCGCCGAGTCGGCGACGAAGGACCGAGCGCAGCGCCTCGATGCGACGACCGGTGGCGCCACTGCGGCTGCGCGGGTTCGCGATGACGAGGGTCGCGGCGGGCACGCGCGCAGCATAACGCGGGGCTTTGCGTTTCGGCCGCACCGAGGGACGCGGACGGCCGTGCGCGACGAGGCGGCTCGGCCCTACGCAGCCGCGTGTCGGACGGATTCGCGGGCGGGCTCGCGTTCACCGCGCGCGAGCACGATCTGATAGCGGCGCCGCACGGTGTCCGCATAGGCGGCGGTCTCGCTTCGCACGCGAACCGCGTCCCAGCCGAGCACCTCGCCGGCACGCGATGCGATCTCCGCGAGCTCCGGAAGCCCCTGCCCTTCGCTGAACAGCGCGAGCCGCATCCGGCGCTCCAGCAGATCGCAGAGCGTGAGCGAACATTCCGTTCGCAGCACGAACGGGATCTCGGCCCGCACGAAACGCGAGCGACCGATCGGCTGCCGCTCCTCCGGCGTCGCTTCTTCGAGAATGCGTTCGGCCGCCGCGCCGTGCGCGGTCACCAGATGATTCGCTGCGAGCGCGGAAACACCGAAACGTTCGACCAGCAGGCGCTCGAACGAATCGGGATCGAACGCTTCGCTGCGCAGCGGAAGTCGCGCCGTGGTACTCGGTCCGGCCCCCGCGCGCCGCGCAGGCGGCATCTGGCGCAGCGCACGATCGACCAGCTCCTCGCCCATCGCGCGATAGGTCGTGAGTTTTCCGCCGGCCATCGAAATCAATCCCGACGGATCTTCGTAGAGGCGATGCTCGCGCGAGACCGACGACGGCGGCGCGCCGGCACCGGCAGGGGCGACCAGCGGCCGCACGCCCGCGTAGACGCTGCGCAGGTCGTTGGTGGTGAGGCCCACGCGCGGGAAGGCCTCGTTCAGCGCCGAGAGCAGATAGTGCACCTCCGCGATCGTGACCCCGGGCTCGTCGATCTCGTCGCTGAAATCGTCCGTGGTGCCGACCAGCGACACGTCGTTCCAGGGCGCGATGAACAACTGGCGGCCGTCGTGACCGGGAAACGTCACGGCGCTCGACAGCCGGAGCCGGTGCGCGGGAATCACGAGATGGACGCCCTTCGCGGGGCGCAACTCGGGATGCGCCACGGGTCGATCGAGACCGCGCACGCGCTCGACGCCCGGACCCGCCGCGTTGACGAAGGCGTGCGCGCGAATCGAGAGCACGCGCCCCGACCGCCGGTCGTGCACGCGCGCGATCTCCAGACGGCCCGAGCCGTTTCGACCGAGTTCGATCAGTTCGGCGTGATTCACTGCTTCGCCGCCGAGCGCGCGTGCAGACTTGAGCGTCTCCAGCACGAGTCGAACGTCGTCGACCTGCGCGTCGAAATAGAGACCGGCACCGCGAAGACCGTCGGCGCGCAGGTCCGGCGAGCCATGCAGCGTCTCTTCCGGATCGAGCATCCGGAAGGACGCGCTGCGACGAAAATTCGCGAGCACCGAATACACGAAGAGCGCGGCTCGCACCTGCCAGAGCGGGTGCTTCCCGCCCGCGTAGGACGGGAAGAGAAACGGCACGCGCCGCACCAGCGACGGATTCTGCGCCAGCAGGCGGTCGCGCTCGCGGCAGCTCTCGCGCGTCACGCCGAGCTGTCCTTCGGCGATGTAGCGCAGGCCCCCGTGCACCATCTTCGACGAGCGGCTCGAGGTGCCGGCGCCGAAGTCTTCGCGTTCGACGAGGAGCGTGCGCAGCCCGCGCGAGGCCGCATCGCGCAGCACACCCGCTCCCGTGATGCCGCCACCGATCACCAGCAGATCGACGCCCTCGCGTTCGGCGCGCAGCAGCGCGTTACGCCGGTCATCCTCCGTCCAGCTCGTGGTTCCGTCGTTCGTCGTCACAGCAGTTTCCCCGGATTCAGCAGGCCGGCGGGATCGACTTCACGCGCGAGTGCGTGCAGGAGTCGCCGACCGAGCGGCCCCTTCTCGGCGCCCGGCCCGGGCGCGTGATCCCGTCCAACCCCGTGGTGATGCGAAACGGTTCCGCCCGCCGCGACGATTTCGTCGGTCGCCGCGTGCTCGATCGCGCGCGAGTGCGCGAGGCTCATGACGACGGCTCGCGGCGCGGCCCGAGCAGGCCGGCCGCTTCGAGTCGCGCGGCTTCGGTGAGAATCCGCTCTTCGCTGTAGTCGAGCATGGTACGCAGAATCGTGCACGCGCCCTCGCCGTCGCGCGCCTCGATCGCCGCCAGCAGCGCGCGGTGCGTCGCGTGCGAGCGCCGATGATCGCGGCGCTCGTCGTAGTAGAGCGGACCGAGCCGCGAGAGCAGGCGCGTAAAGAGATTGGTCACCAGCCGGTAGAGCAGATTGCCCGAGGCTTCGCCGAGTAGCGCGTTCATCTCGACGTCGAGTGCAAGCGCGCGCGCGGGGTCGACTCCCTGCTCGGCCTCTTCGTCGAGCATCCGATGCGCACGCGCGAGGTGCTCGGCGCTGTGGTGCTCCGCAGCGAGCGCGACCACGTGCAGCGCCGTGTGCCGCCGAAACTCGAGCAGTTGCCGCAACAGTTCGGTGGTCACCGTGCGCGGGTCGTGCAGCAGGCTCTCGATCACCTGAAGCGCCGACGAGCCCGACACCTCGCGAACGAACGTGCCCTGCCCGTGTCGCACCTCGACCAGTTCGAGGTATTCGAGCCGTTTCAACGCTTCGCGAAGCGACGCGCGATTGACGCCGAGCGCGAGCGACAGCTCACGCTCGTTGGGAAGGCGGCTGCCCGACGGATAGGCGCCCGAGAGGATGTGGCCACGAAGCTGCTCGAAGACCTCCTGCGGGCGATGGCTCGCGCCCACCCGGGTCACATCCGCTGCCGCTACGGCTCGCCCCTCGCGCATCTCGCCTCTTTTCCGCCTCCGCGATCGCAGGACTCGGGCGTCGATCGTCGCCCGAGGTCTGAAGTCGGAGGTCCGACCACGCCTTCTACCATCAATCGGTTCCGGAGTTCAACCCCGAAAACCCTGACCGGCCGAGACCCCTGCGCTCTGGCGATTCGGGGCAGTCCGGCGCGCCCCGGTCGATCGTCCGCCGGCCTCGTGGCCGCAGCGCGTTGCCCTGCGGGCCTCTAGGATCGGCGGTCCATGACGCCGCGATCGATCCGTGTGCCTGCCAGCGATGGCCTTTCGCTTCACGCGCTCGTCTGGAGCGACGCCGGAGTGCCCTTCGTCCTGCTGCACGGGTTCAGCAACGATGCCCACGTCTTCGACGACTTCGCGCCCTGCATCGCCCCGTACTACAGGACGGTGGCCCTCGACCTGCGCGGGCATGGCGACGCCGATGCCGACCCCGAGGCGCGCTACGACCACGAAACGATGGCCCGCGACGTGGCCGCCGCGCTCGACGCGCTGGCGATCCCGCGCTGCGTCCTGCTCGGCCACTCGATGGGCGGGCGCGTCGCAATGCGCTTCGCGGGCGCGCACCCCGAACGCCTGGCCGGACTCGTGATCGTCGATTCCGGTCCCGATCTCGATCCGCGCGGCGTGTCACGGATTCGCTTCGACGCGGAATCGCGGCCCGATCCCTCGTTCACGTCGGTCGGCGAGTTCGAACGGCTGCTCTCGGCCGCCTATCCGCTCGCACGCCCCGCGGTCATCGCGCGTCTCGCGCGCCACGGCCTGCGCACGCGCGAAGACGGCCGACTCGTACCGAAGACCGACCCGGGACTGGTCGCGCGCTGGCAGTCGCTCGATCCCGCCGAAGCCGAGCGCCGCGGGCGCGAAGAAACCGCGGCGCTCTGGGACGCACTGCGCGCGACGACCTGCCCCGCGCTGGTGGTACGCGGTGCCGCCTCGGACGTGTTGTCCCCGGACACCGCCGACCGCATGGCCGACGAAGCGCTCGCGCGCGGCTCACTCGCCGTCGTTCCGCGCGCGGGTCATTCCGTGATGATCGACAACCCGGAAGGCTTTGCCGAAGCCGTGACGCGCTTCGTGCTCGGCGACGCCTGACACGTCGTCGGAAGCAGCGTGACGCAGCGCGGTCGATCCGTTCGAACGCGAGCGAAACTTGGTCAGCGCCGGCGCTTCCCCGCCGGACGTCGCGGACGCACCGCGCAGCGTGACGGGTCGCAGCGGCAGCGTGCCCGGCCCGTCGTCCGGCTTCCACTCGGTCGCGTCCCCGGGCACCTCGTCCTTCGGCGGGGCCATCACCGGCCAGCCCGCCGCGGCGCGCCATCCCGGCACCAGCACCTCGTCGACCACGTCGCTCCAGCGGCGCGCGCGACGCAGCGTCGTGTAGCGGGCGGCCTCCGCGATCCGCCGTCGCCGCCCGGGGTGACACAGGATGGTGTCGATCGCGTCGGCCCAGACGGCGGGGTCGTCGTCCGCCAGCACGATCCCGTCGTCCCCCGGTTGTTCGATGTGCTGGCGCGCGCCGCCGTGCGCGCTGACGACCGGCGGAAGACCGCAGCTCATCGCCTCCATCACGACGTTGGCGAACATCTCGGTGCCCGACGCGAAGGCGAAGACGTCGCTCGAGGCATAGACCTTCGCGAGTTCGTCGCGGCCGAGCACGCCGGCAAAGATCGCCCGCTCGCCGAGTCGGCGTGCAATGGCGTCGCGCGCGCCGCCCTCTCCACAACAGAGCAGCGCGACGTCGCGGCCCCGTGCGACCAGCGTCGCCACCGCTTCCGCCACTCGCTCGGGACTCTTCTCCGCCATCAGCCGCCCCACCGAGAGCACGACGGCGCGCGAGGCCGGAATGCCGAAGCGCACGCGCAGCCAGCCGGGATCACGCAGCGCCGGCGAGAGAGCGTCGGGATCGAGTCCGCGCCCGAGCACGGCGGTCCGCGCGGGATCCGCGCCGACCGGCAGCGGTGCGATGTCGGCCGGTTCGGAGACGAAGACGCGCGCGCAGCGGCGCAAGAACCAGGCCTGCTGGCGCTCGGCGAAACGCCGCACCGCGCGGGCGAATCCGTCGCGCTCGACCAGCGGACCGCGCAGCGGCGTGCCGCCGAAGACGCGGCGCGCAAACGCGCGGGCGTGGATTTCGGCGTGCAGAGGCACCTGTGTGTGCAGCGAAGTGACCAGCGGGATTTTTCGCCGCGAGGCCACGAATGCGCCGGTGCACGCGAAGGGCAGCAGCGTGTCGGTGGTGTGGATCAGATCGGCGTCGCGCAGTGCGCGGGCGAGTCCGCGATGAAAGGGCAAAAGCCCCGTCCGCACGGGCGTGTCGAGACCGATGCGCGGCAGCCATTCGGTCGAGACCACGCCGGGCGCGTGTTCGACGATTCGAGTTCGGGGCCCGATCGCGTGCGACCGAAACCGGTCACCGACGGCGTGCAGCACGACGTCGAGATCCGGGTGGCGCGCGAGTTCGGGAAGAAACTTCGTCCAGCAACGCACGAGCCCGCTCTTCGACGCGTCCGCGATCTCTTGATCGATCAGGACGTGAACGCGCAGAGGCGCTCGCTCGCGCGAATCGGGCCGTCCGTCGTGCAAGACGTTCGTTGCCTCCCCGGCTACGTTGGCCGCCCGGCCGGCCACCGCTCATCTTCGGGAGAACGTTCGATGCCCGCAACCCCGCACGCAGCGTTTCATTCGCGGAGCAAGCGCGTTCTCGTCTGCACCGTGACTCGGCTCGCGCTGCTCGCGGCGCTCGTGTGGATCGCGACGGGGGCGAGGCCGGCCGGCGCCGAGTCTGCCGCGGCCGCGTCGCGCCCGCCCGCCGCGGCGGTGATCGATCGCTTCCAGACCGTCCTGCTCGATGCGATGAAGCGGGGTGGATCTCTCGGCTACGAGGGTCGCTATCGCCTGCTCGAACCGGTCATCGTCGAGACCTTCGACCTCGCGTTCATGTCGCGCGCCGCGCTCGGCAGTCACTGGAAAGAACTCGGCGAACCGGATCGCGCGGCGCTGGTGCAGGCCTTCACGCGGATGACGGTGGCCAACTACGCCGCACAGTTTTCGGGCTGGGATCGCGAACGATTCGAGACCGGAGAATCGGTCGACGGCGGCCAGGGAACGACCGTGGTGCGCACCCGCATCATCGAAGGCGACGGCCACTTCACGGCGCTCGACTATCGCCTGCGGCCGGGCGCGACCGGCTTCCGGGTGGTCGACGTTTTTCTCTCCGGCAGCGTGAGCCAGCTCGCTCTGCACCGGGCCGACTACAACTCGGTCTTCAATCGAGGGGGTCTGCCGGCCCTGCTGGCCTCGCTCGACGACCGGGTGAAGAAGCTCGCGTCCGGGGCCGAGAAGCCGAAGGCCCGATAGCCGCGCCGGCCCGCGGGCTCAGTGCGATTCGGCGAACTGGAGCGGGCCGCGCTTGCCCGTTCCGATCGCACTGCGCGATTTCGACGACGCTTCCTGCCGGCGACGCAATTCTGCGTCACGAGACATCACGTACGCGCTGCGAAACGCGGAGTAGTAGTCGAGTGCCGATTCGCGCAGCGCACGCAGCGCTTCGAGGTGGCCTTCGCGCAGGGTGAGCCCGTCGGTCGCGTCGACGGCGATGCGCTCGATCGGTCCGAGCACGTAGAACTGCGGTCGCATCAGCCCGTCGATCGCGCGCCCGATCGCATCGCGCGCGTTCGCCGGCCCGAGCACGGGCAGAAAGAGATATGGGCCATCCGGAACGCCGTGCCGCCAGAGCGTCTCGCCGAAATCCGATTCGTGCCCGGCGAGGCCGAGCGCCGTCGCGGGATCGAACAATCCCGCCAGACCGATGGTCGAGTTGAGCGCGAACCGCAGGGCCGTCGTGGCGGCGTCTTCGCCCTCGCATTGCATCAGGTCGTTCGCGACCACCGCCGCCGAGTTCAGGTTGCTGAACGCGCGCCGCACCGCGCGCTTGCCGAAATCGGGCAGCACGAAACCGTAGAGCTGCGAAACGGGATCGAGCAATGCGATTTCGATGCCGCGATTGACCCAGAACGAGACGCGATTGAGCGACTCGAAGGGATCGGACGGCCCCTCGCCGATGCTCTCCAGCAACGCGTCGTCTTCCTGCTCGTTCGTCGTCTCGCCCGGCGGCGACGCAGGCTCGGCGCACGCGCCATTCGCCGCGACCACGAGAAGCAGCAGCGCGGCGAAGATCGCCAGCGCGGAAAAGCTCCGTTCGAACACGAAGCGTCGCTCGCAGAACACCATCCGGATTCCTCCGACTCGGCGATCCAACGACGGCGTTCGGATCGGCAGGGTTCGGGATCTCGATCGTTGCGCCGAAACGCAGCGAGCCTCTTCTCGGCCGACCGGCGCTCGCATTGTACGAAGCGCGGCGATGCGTTGGAAGCCGATCGAGCCACCGGCCTGCGGGGGCAGACACGCCCGGCGCGAGCCGTTACCGTCGCCGCGTCGCCCCCCCGGGAGAAGATCGCGATGGACGTGTTTCAGAAGTGTTTCGATTACAAGTACGCCGATCAGGTGCGCGGACTCGGGCTCTATCCGTATTTCCGCGTGCTCTCCTCCGGGCAGGATCCGGTGGTCACGATCGACGGCAAACCCGTCGTGATGCTCGGATCGAACAACTACCTCGGCCTGACCAGCCACCCCGAAGTGAAGGCCGCCTCGGCCGCGGCGCTCGAGCGCTACGGCACGGGCTGCGCGGGATCGCGTTTTCTCAACGGCACGCTCGATCTCCACGTTCGCCTCGAAGAGCGGCTCGCCGCGTTCATGCGGCGACCCGCCGCGCTGATCTTCTCGACCGGCTTTCAGGTCAATCTCGGCGTGATCTCGTGCCTGCTCGACCGCTCCGACATCGTCTATCTCGACAGCCTCGATCACGCCTGCATCATCGACGGCGCCCGCCTCGGCTTCGCGCGACACGCCAAGTTTCGCCACAACGACATGGCGGATCTCGAAGCGAAGCTCGCAGTCGCCGCACCGGACAAGGGAAAGCTGATCGTGGTCGACGGCGTGTTTTCGATGGAGGGCGACCTCGCCGACCTGCCCGCCATCGTCGCGCTGAAGCAGCGCTTCGGCGCGCGATTGATGGTCGACGACGCGCACGGCATCGGCGTCTTCGGTGCGAACGGGCGTGGCAGCACCGAGCACTTCGGCTGCGAAGACGACGTCGATCTGGTGATGGGCACGTTCTCGAAGTCGCTGGCCGCGATCGGAGGCTTCATCGCCGGCGAGACGGCCGTGATCGAATGGATCAAGCACCACGCGCGCTCGCTGATCTTCTCCGCAGCGCCGCCGCCCGCGAGCATGGGCGCCGTGCTGGCCGCACTGGACATCATCGAACGCGAACCCGAGCGGCGTGAACGGCTCTGGGACAACACGCGGTTCATGCTGCAGGAGCTTTCGCGCCTCGGCTTCGACATCGGAAACTCGGCCTCGCCGGTGATCCCGATCATCGTCGGCGAAGACGTGACGGCGTTCCGGATGACCGCGCGCCTGCTCGAGGAGGGCGTGTTCGTGAACCCCGTGATTTCGCCCGCCGTGCCACCGGGAGGCGCGATGATTCGCACCTCGTACATGGCGACGCACGAGCGCGCGCATCTCGAGCGTTCACTCGCCGCAATCGAGAAGGTGGGCCGCGAACTCGACCTGATCGGCTGACGCGGCGCGCATTGACGGGGCCGCGTGCTCGCACCGTTTCACTCGCCCGAAGCGTCCGGTGGCGTGCGCTCGAGCGCCAGTCGGCCGGCGAGATCATCCACGAATTGCTTCGCCACGCGACCGGACCGGTTCGACCGCTCGAGCGCGAAGCGCAGGGCTTCTCCGCGCAATCGATCGGGCGCGATCTCGAGCCCCGCACGCCCGGCCCAGTGCGCGACGATGCGCAGATACGTCGCCTGATCGAAGCCGTAGAAGCCGAGTACGAGCCCGAAGCGATCGGCGAGCGCGAGCTTTTCTTCGAGCGCCTCGCCGACGTGCAGTTCGCCGTCTTCGTCGACCCGTACCTCGCGATTCTCGCGCACGCGCGTCGGCAGGAGGTGGCGGCGATTGCTGGTGGCGACGATTCGGACGTTGCCGGGCGGCGTTTCGAGGCCCCCTTCGAGAGCGGCCTTGAGTTCGCGAAACCCGGCTTCTCCTTCGTCGAACGAGAGATCGTCGCAGAAGACGAGAAAGCGCTGCGGCGCTCCGCGCAGCCAGCGAAGCACGTCGGGCAGATGCAGGAGATCGGATTTGTGCACCTCGACGAGGCGCAGACCGCGCGCCGCGAAGCGCGGTAGCAGGGCCTTGACCGCCGAAGACTTCCCGGTTCCGCGTTCACCGAAGAGCAGCACGTGATTGGAGGGCACCCCGCGCACGAACTGTTCGGTGTTGGCCACGAGGCGCGCGACCGACCGCTCGACGCCGAGCAGGTCTTCGAGCGCGACCGAGTGCGGGACGGGCACGGGAACGAGCCGGCCCGGCCCGCCGCGCACCTCGAACCGGAAGGCGTGATGACGCTCGAATGCGTCGGGGTCGGGTGACACACCCGCGTGTCGTTCGAGCACGGCTTCCGCCAGCGCGAGCACGCGAGAGAGCCGGGCGATGAAGCCGCGAAGCACCGGCCGGGCGGGTGAGTTCGTCACGCGCCGAGAGTAGAACGCATCGCGGCGAACCTCCCCTCCGCGACACGGGTCGCGACGCACCGCGGTCCGCGGCAGACGAGACCGCAGGCGCCCGCGACGCCCGCGATCGCCGACCGTCTCCTCTAGACTGCGCCGATGGACGCGCGTCGCTTCGAAGCCGTCGGACGGATCGACTCGCGCGAGCCGCTGCCGCCGGACGGAGTGCGGCTTCGCAGCGGTGCCGTCGTCTGCGAAGTCGCGATCTCGGCCGATGCCTGTGTGCGCGTGCGGATGGCAACGGACGCGCTGCCCCCCGACGCGAGCGAGGCGCTCGGCTACGCGCCCTGGCGGCCTGCCATCGCGACGGCGTACGAGACGGAGGACGGCGCACTCGCGCTCGCTGCCGCCGGTCCGCTCGGCGCGACGAGCGTCGAGATCGACCGTGCCGATCTCTCTCTGCGTGTGCGCGATCGCTCGGGGCGCGGCATCGCCGCACTGTCCGACTTCGCGTTCGCGGGCGACGGCCGCGCGCGCTGTGCACTCGCGGCGCCGCTCGGCCAGCAGTTTCACGGTTTCGGCGAAAAGACGGGGCCGCTCGACTTGCGCGGTCACGCCCTCCGGATGTGGAATCGCGACGCATCCGTCACCGAGACACGGGATCCGCTCTACGCCTCGATCCCGTTCTTCATCGCCTGGCAACCGCCCTCGGCGCTCGGCGACGCGTCGGTCGCGACCGGCTTCTTTCTCGATGGTCACGCGGCGTCGAACTTCGACGTCGCGAAACGCGACCGCACGCGCGTCGCGATCGAAACCAGAGCCGGCGGCCTCGATCTCGTGATCATTCCGGGCCCGCGCCCCGCGGACGTGCTGCGACGGATGAGCGCACGGCTGGGGCGCGCGCCGCTGCCGCCGCGCTGGGCGCTCGGTCATCACCAATCGCGCTGGTCCTACGGCAGCGAACGCGCGGTGCGGGCGGTGGCTCGTGCGCTGCGCGCGCGCGGATTCCCGACCGATGCGATTCACCTCGACATCGATCACATGCACGGCTTTCGCGTCTTCACCTTCGATCCGCGGCGCTTTCCTGATCCGCCGCGGTTGCTGCGCGAGCTGCGGGCGGACGGCTTTCACACGGTCGCCATCGTCGACCCCGGGGTGAAGATCGATCCTGCCTTTCCGCTCTACCGCGAGGGCCTCGCAGGCGATGCGTTCTGCCGCGATGCCGACGGCCGACTGCCGCCGCATCGGGTCTGGCCCGGCGACGTCGCGCTGCCGGATTTTCAGCGGCCCGACGTTCGCGCGTGGTGGGGCACGGCGCAGCGGGCGCTGCTCGACGCCGGCGTCGCCGGAATCTGGAACGACATGAACGAGCCCGCCGGCTGGCGGCGCGACCTGCGCATCGGGCGTCTTCTGCTGCCCCTGCGACCGCAGGATCTCGGATCGATTCGACAGGCGGCGACGACCGATCCGTCGCAGCGCGTCCCGCATGCCTTCGTGCGAAATCTCTACGGACTTCAGCACGCGCGCGCGTCGCGCGAAGGACTCGAACGTGCGCGCCCGCGCGAGCGCGCGTTCGTCCTCACGCGCTCGGGCGCCGCCGGCATTCAGCGCCACGCCGCACTTTGGACGGGCGACACCTTCAGCCGCTGGCCGCAGCTCGCGCTGTCGCTGCGCATGGTGCTGCGGCTGTCACTTTCCGGTGTCGCCTTCTGCGGCGCGGACATCGGCGGCTTCGCCGGTCGCTGCACCCCCGAGCTCTTCGCTCGCTGGATGCAGCTCGGCGCGCTCTACCCGTTCGCGCGCACGCATGCGACGTGGTGCAAGCGCCGGCAAGAGCCCTGGCGTTTCGGTCCGCGCGTCGAACGCATCGCCCGCGAGGCGCTGCGCCTGCGCATGCGCCTGCTGCCCTACTTGCAGGATCTCTTCCATCAGCACGCCGCCGACGGCGCACCGATCTGGCGACCGCTCTTCTTCGAGTTTCCCGACGACCCCGGTTGCGCGCGGGTCGAGGACGCTTTTCTGCTCGGGCCGTCGTTGCTCGTGGCGCCGGTGCTCGAGCGCGGGGCACGGCACCGCGAGCTGGTGTTGCCCCCGGGCGTCTGGATCGCGATCGACGACGATGTGCGCCTGCTCGGCCCTGCCCGCGTTCGCGTCGAGGCACCGCTCGAACGGATTCCGATTTTCGCGCGCGGCGGCACCATCCTGCCCACGCAAAGCCCGGTGCTTCACGCGGGCGAGCGGCCCGCCGAGCCGCTCGTGCTCGAGGTCTTTCCGGGTGCGGACGGCGAACACGTACTGCACGAGGACGATGGGGCGACGACCGCCCATCGAGAGGGCGCGGTCGCACGCACGGCGCTGCGTGTGCTCGATCGCGCGGGCGGGCGCCTGCGGCTCGAGATCGCGGCACGACGCGGGGGCTTCGAGATCGCGCCGCGGCCGGTGCGCGTGGTCTTTCACGCCGCCTCCAGCGCGCGCGTCGTGCGGCTCGACGCGGTCGAGGTGGCCGACGACGCGGGCCTGCCGAGCGTGCGCCGAAACGGCTCGCGGATCGAGCTGCGCTTCGAGGATGACGGTCGCTCGCGCTCGGTCGAACTCGAACCGGCGCCCTGAACGGCACGTCGCCCCGTTTTCCGGGCGGACGCGAGCCCCGGCTCTGCGCCCGGCAATCTGCCGGCCCGCGTTGACACGGGACGAGTCGCCCGACCACTCATTCAGGAACGAGACGTCGCATGTCTGGCCGCTGAATGCCCCGGAGCGGGGAAGCGACTTCTCGGCAAGAAGTCGCGGGCACGGTGCGGATTCGCTCGGATCGAGAGGAGAAGCGCGTGAAGAAAGCGATGGCTGCCCTGCTGCTTGCGGCGGGGATCCTGTGCGGCGCCGGGCCGTCGTCTGGGGCGACGATCGTCCGCCTCGCCCTCGACCCCGCGCTCAGCACCGTCACTCCCGCCATCGGCGCGGCAGAATCGGTCTCTGGAACTCTCGCCCTGCGCATCGGCACCCTTCCCGCCGCCGGCGTAACGAGCTTCGATCTCGTCGAGCTCGCGCTCTCGACGGCGGGCGGCGGTTCGATCGGACTCGATCCCGCGATCGCGAATCCGGGTCTCGGCCTCCTCACGCCGGACGGCGCGTTCACGATCGCGACGCTGTTTCTACGTCTGTCGGACGGGGTGACGGCGCTCGATCTCTCGCTGCCCGATCTCGCCGGACACGTCGTCTTCGGCCCGGCCCGCACATCGATCGTCGGTGCCGCGACGCAGTTCTCGCTCGTCGGCCCGGATGGACCGATCGAGGTCTCGCTGGTCGCGGTTCCCGAAGCGTCGAGCGCCTGGCTGGTCGGAACGGGTCTGTGCTGGCTCGCGCGCGGGCTGCGCCGCAGTCCGCGCGCCGGGGAGCCGGTGCGATGAATCGTGCTCGCTCGATCACCGCCATGCTGCTGGGGTCGGCGCTCGTGCTCGGCGGAGCGTCGCTCTCGAGCTGTCCGCCGGCGCCCTCGCTCGTCGTACAAACCATGCGATCGGTCGCCGGCTTTCCGGAACCGCACACGCCGGGTTCGGGCAGCGCGCTCGAGCGGCCGATCTCGACGGCGGTCAAGCGCGTGATCGGCCCGGCGCCCGATCTAAATCGCGTGACGACGCTTCGCACCCGGCTGCCCAAACCGTCCGGTGCGCCGCCGCGCGCGGTACTCATTCTCGTCCCGGGCTTTCTCGGGGGCGCCACGAACTTCACACCGCTCGCCCGGGCGCTGGTTCAGCGGTTTTCCGGCAACCTCGAAGTCTGGGCCGTCGACCGGCGACCCAATCAGCTCGAAGACCGGCGCGGAACGATCATGGCTCGCGCACGGCTCGAAGCGGGTGACACCGCGGGGTTCATCGACGCGCTTCAGTTCTACTTCCCCGATCTCGATGCGCCGATCGGGAGCGACCCGTTCCCGCATGGCGTGGGTGACATCGACGTCGATGGAGATGGCGTTTTCGATCCGCCGCTCGCCCTGCCGGACGCGCTCGGCAGCCTCTCCGCGTTTCAGTCCCTCGAACAGGATGACCTGCGGTTCACCGCGCACTGGGGGATCGACACCTACGCGCGCGACTGGAAGGTCCTGGTCGACGAGGCGCGCGCACTGGTCGGGCCGGGCGGACTCGTGCTCTTTGGCGGACACAGCGCCGGCACCGGCCTCGCCGGAATCTTCGCCGCCTACGATTTCGATCCCGGACCGGGCGTCGACGCAGCACACACGAAGATCGACGGATTGCTGTTGCTGGAGGGCGGCGGACCCGGAGTCGGTTCGTCACAGATCACCTTCAGTACGGGCGGCAGCAACGGGCCGCCCGTCGCGCGCCCGGCCGACACGGCCGCCTACGACGCGCTGGTCGCGCAGCTCGAATCGACCGGCGGCCCGGACGTCGCGCTGCAGAACTTTGCGGGCGCGCAGCTCGCACAAATCGGTGTCGCTGCCGAGCTCGGCGGCCTCGACGGTCGCTTTCGACCCGGGCAGCCCGCGCTGTTGCAACGCACCTCGCTGCTGCGCAGCCTCCCGCTCTCGCTGATCCTCGGCGCGCCGATGACCACGCAATCGATCCTCGGTCTGTTCATCGACGACGATCACTCGCCCGTGGCGCAGCTCGCCGGCTCGTACGGTTTCAGTGACGACGGCCCCAACGCGCTCTTCGTCCTTCCCGGCTTTTCGCCGTTCTATCTCGCCTCGGCGGCACCCGGCGGCGCGTTGCGTTCGTTCAAGGCCTTCGACGATCCGACGCTGCCCACCTGCCCGCCGCATCCCGCGAATGCGTCCGACGGCACGGGATGCGCGATTCTCGATCGCGGACCGCGTCCGAATCCGACCGATCCGCCGGCGCGCTGGGGACGCACGGCCGAGGTGTCGAGTCTCGACGAGCTGATCCGCAACCAGTTCACGGGCTCGAACTTTCTGGAGTGGTACTACCTGACAGGGCGAATCTCGCTCGATCTCGCCTACGGTCGCGATTCTTCTTCTCTCGGCGATGAAAGCCGGCTCGCCGTGACGCAGAACGCGAAGATGAACAAACCCGTGCTTTGCATCGGCGCATCGAACGGGCTCGCGCCGACCGAAGCATCGTTCCAGAACTATCTCTCGTCGATCGCGACGCCGTCGGCGGACGAGGAGATCTTCATCGCGGAGGGCTACGCGCACCTCGATCCGCTGACGGCCGAGCACAACCTCGCGCTGCCGGTGATCACGGACTGGGTGAACCGCCTGCTCCAGCGCAAGCAGCTCGGCGCGCCGTGACGCGTCCCGGGCCTGCCAGCGAACGAATGCGGCGGTAGAGTGGCCCCATGCGACGCTGGTTCACCCTCTCGGCCATCGGACGCGATCGACCCGGCCTGGTCGCGGATCTCGCGCAGCTGATCTTCGACTGCGACGCGAATCTCGAGGATTCGCGGATGACGATCCTCGGCACCGACTTCGCGGTGATCCTGCTGGCATCGGCCGGCGCCGAGGGCGCAGCCGATGCGCTGGCCGTCGGCGCCAAACGTCTCGAACGCGATCACGGGCTCACCATCTTGCTTCGGCATCTCGACGGCGGTCCGCGCTCGGCCGTGCCGGCACCGGGCATGCGCCTCCATCGCGTTTCGGCCGCGGGGGAGGACAAGGCGGGCATCGTCGCCGGCCTCTGCCGCGTACTGGCCGAGCATGGCGCCAACATCACCGAGCTGACCACGCGCAGCCGTCCGGGTCCGGGCGGCTCGCCACTCTACGAGATGAACGTCAGCATCGAACTGCCGGAGAACACGTCGGAGTCCGGACTCCGGGACGCGCTGCGTGCCGTCGGAGACCGGCTGGTGATCGACGTCCTGTTCGTTCCCGCCTGAACGACAACGCCCGACTCGGCCGAGTGCACGGCCGGATCGATCAGCGGCCCGAAGGCATCCTGCCAATCGACGGTCACGTGGTAGGTCCCGACCGCGAGCGGCCCCGTGGCCCCGTAGATCTGCGCGGTCGCGACGAGGGGAACCGGCCCGGCGATTCCGCTGCCGTCGCCGAACGAGATGATTTGCCAGCGAACGCCGAAGTCCGCCGGCATCGAAAGCATCGACTCCACCACGAAGCCCGAGTGCAGGAACACGGCGTCCGGCGTCGTTGCCCGCAGCAGAATCACATCGGCTGGAAGGATCGGCAGGAGCGAGATGAGCCCGCCACCAGCGTCACGGGTGCCGCCGACGCCACTTCGGTCGCAAGCAGCATCGCGAAGAAAAGCATCGCTGCGTACGCCGGGCTTCGTACGCGTGTACCCATCGAGTGTGATTTCTTCATCTCGATCTCTCCTCGAGTGTGTGGATGGAGAATGCTCGGGCGACGCAGTTCGAAGTGAGCCCGTCGCGGTCGTCGTCGATTCCGCCATCCGCGCCCCGGGTTCACGCCGACGTCCGCCCGCGCGCCGCGTACGCCGGCGAATCAATGATCGCCGGGCGAACTCGGCGGACCGAACGCGTTCATCCTCGCACGACCCCGTGCGTGCTGGAACTCATCTCTGCGCGAGCCCCGTCGTTCTGGATTCGTCGCGCGGTCGTTTCGCCGTTTGCCCCGGCCCGCAGGTAGAATGGCGCGAGCCCATGACGAAGGAGCTGCCGATGCCCGTGCTGACGCTGAAACACCTGCGCGGGGCGCCTGCCCGTCGCGCCCTCCTCTTGCTGCTGCTGCTCGCTGCAATCCTTCCCGCCTCCGCTCGCGCCGCCGACGGCCGCGTCGAGATCAACGCGACGCGCGCGCTCGCGGGCGGCGTCACGCCCGGCGACTCGCCCGGCTACCCCGTCACCCTGAGCCTTCCCGGCAGCTACGTGCTGACGGGCAATCTCACGGTGGACGCGAACACCACGGCGATCCGCATCCAGGCCACCGACGTGTTCCTCGATCTCAATGGCTTCGGCATCGCCGGTCCGCGCGCGGCGTCCGGTAGCGGAATCGGCATCGACACCACGTCCGGCTCGGATCGCGTCACGGTGTCGGACGGTTTCGTGACGGGCACCGGAAGCCACGGCATCCGCCTCCGCCTCGACTCGCGCATCGAACGGGTCGTCGTCTTCGACTGCCGGGGCAACGGCATCATCGCGAGTTCCGGCAGCACGGTGTTCGAGAGCCGCGCCGCAGAGAACGACCTCGTCGGCTTTTCACTCTCGTCCGACGTCGGCATGGCGATGAACGTCGCGACGGCGAACGGCGGCGAAGAGGTCGTCGGCGGCACCAGCCTCGGTGACAACCGCTGCGACGGAAATCCGTGCCGCTCCAGCTCTCGGCGGCGTTTCTATCTGACCACCGGCAGCGTGAACGGTGCGAACGCCCGCACCGCCTGCGCGGCCGGGTTTCACATGGCCTCGATCTGGGAGATCCGCAGCCCCGAAGACCTCTTTTACGACGGCAGCCTCGGCGGAACGCGCGCCGACTCCGGCGAGGGCCCGCCCGCGGGCCCGGGTGCCGCAGGCTGGGCGCGCACCGGACTCCAGTCCGCGACGGACGCCGGCGGCACCTTCAACGACATGCCGAACTGCGCGGCGTGGACGTCGAGCACTTCTGGTCATCAGGGAACGCGCTTCAACCTGACGAACAGCGGAAACGGCCCGGCCGCCGAACTCGGTCCGTGGGAGATCCTGCTCCAATCCTGCTCCTACGGAACGAGCGTCTGGTGCGTCGAAGACTGACCGGGTTCCGGAAGCGGCGTGACACGGGCTTCGTCCCCTCCGTCCCTTGCCAGTTGCCCTTTTTTTGTTTCCAGCAAAGTCCGGACTCGATCGCGCGGAATTCCCTTTGTGCCCAAACGGCGCAACCGTTCAAGCAGGCTCGGCGGCTGCCCGATCCACCCCGTACTGCAAGGAGACCCCGTCCTTCACCCCGGCACGGGCCGCAATGAGATCAAGGAACGCTCCAATGACCGCAGCGCGAAGTCCGACGGCCGCCGCTCTCCGCACGGACGCCGATCCGCTCGACCTCGAGCGGCCCACCACGCTCTTCGAGAAAGCAGGTCACAGCGTCCACTGGCTGGGCGTGACCGACGAGACGGCGTTCCGCTGCAACACCTATCTGATTCGGGATGGCGAGCAGGCGATTTTGATCGATCCCGGAAGTCGCAGTTTTTTCGAACAGGTTCGAAGCCGCGTGGCGCATCTGATGGAGCCGGAGCGCGTGACCGCGCTCATCCTGTGCCATCAAGATCCCGACGTCGCGGCGTCGATGGTCGACTGGCTCGATCTCGTTCCCGGACTCGAAGTGATCTCGACTTCGCGCACGCACGTACTGCTTCCGCACTACGGCCGTGCGGACTACGCGGCGGTGAGCGTGGGGGACGCGAGCGTGCGCCCGCTCCCGTCGGGCGGCGAACTTCGATTCGTCGAGGCGCCGTTTCTCCACTTTCCGGGGGCCTTCGCGACCTACGACACCGCGTCCCGCATGCTCTTCTCGGGCGACGTCTGGGCAGCGCTCGATCTGAAGTGGCGCCTGTTCGTGGAAGACTTCGACGAGCACATGCCGGCGATGGATCTCTTCCACCTCGACTACATGGCGAACAACGTGGCGGCGCGCGGATTCGCCCGGAAGCTCACCGGCCTCGACATTTCTGCGATCTGCCCGCAGCACGGTTCGATCATCCCCGCTGCCCTCGTGCCACGCGCGCTCGAATACCTCCGGAAGCTGCGCTGCGGACTCGACATCCTGTACGCCGATTTGGACTGAGACCCGCGAATGGCCGCCGACCAGAAGCCGGAGCGTCGAATCGCGGCCCTCGAGCGCGAGAATCGGCTTCTGCAGATCGGTGTCGCCCAGCTGAATCGCATCCGCGAGCAGTGGACGCGATCGCTCGACGAACTCAAGGCCACCCGAGAGAGGCTGCAGGCCGCGAACGTCGCCCTGCAGGCACAGCAGGAGCGGCTGGAGGAGCTGGTCGCCGTACGGACGGCGGATCTCGTTCAGGCCCGCGACGAAGCCGAGGCCGCCAATCGGGCGAAGAGCGAGTTTCTCGCGAGCATGAGCCACGAGATCCGCACGCCCATGAACGGCGTGCTGGGCATGACCGAGCTCCTGCTCGAGACGCCCCTCGATCCCGCCCAGCGGCAGCAGGCCGCGTCCGTACTGGCGTCGGGCCAGCATCTGTTGAGCGTGATCAACGACATTCTCGATTACTCGAAGATCGAGTCCGGACACCTCGAACTCGAGTCGGTCGAGTTCGATCTCGACGAGCTGCTGCGCGAGGCAACGGCGATGTTCGCCCGGCCGGCCGAGGCCAGAGGGCTCGCAATCCATTCGGAGACCTTCCCTCACGGCCCGCTTCGCTTTCGCGGAGATCCCTTCCGCCTGAGGCAGGTGCTCGCGAACCTGCTGAGCAACGCCGTCAAGTTCACCCGCGAAGGCTCGATCCGGGCAAGCGCGCGGGCGGAGATCACGCGAGGGCGCGGGCGCATCGAGCTGGCGGTGGAAGACACGGGCATCGGAATGGAGCCCGCCGTCCAGGAGCGCATCTTCGACCGCTTCGTGCAGGCCGACAGCTCGACGACCCGGCAGTTCGGAGGCACCGGCCTCGGGCTGTCGATCGTTGCACGCCTCGTCGAGCGGATGGGAGGGCGGATCTCCGTCGAGAGCGAAGTCGGATCGGGGTCGCGCTTCGTCGTGAATCTCGAACTGCCGGCGGTCGCGGACGTCGCGCCCGCAGCGGCCTGCGCAAATGCGCGAGCACCGGAGGTCTCGCCGTCGCACGCGCCGCAGGACGACTCCGCTGCTGCGAACGAGACGCCGGCGAAGCGGGTCTTCCGCGGCCGAGTCCTTCTCGCCGAGGACGACCGAACCAACCAGGCACTCGCGAAGGCTCACCTCGAGCGGCTCGGACTCGAGGTCGTGATTGCTCGCGACGGCGCGGAAGCGCTCGCGCTCGCCGCGCAGCAGCCGTTCGATGTCGTGCTGATGGACTGCCAGATGCCCCGCGTCGACGGTTTCGAGGCGACCGCGGAGCTGCGACGACGGCAGGCGCCGGGCGCTCGCCGCCTCCCGATCGTCGCGCTCACCGCCAACGCCATGGAAGGTGATCGCGATCGGTGCCTCGCGGCCGGGATGGACGACTACCTGACCAAGCCCTACACGCGGGCGCTCATCGAACAGGTGCTCTCGCGCTGGCTCGTGCCCGAGCAGGATGCGCAGGCGTAACGCTCGCCGGGCGTCTCACAGAAACTCCGCGCGGCGACTGCGCGTTCTCACGTTCTTCGTGAGCTTCGCTGCGCCTCGGATTTGCACGGCAAGGTCCACGAGGAGGCGTCTCGAGGCGGCTGCGTCGAACGGAACCGCGCCCGGTCGCTGCCCGAGCCCGCTATGGACAGGTGGTCGTCCCGTTGCACGCGTTGTCGCCGAGGTTGACGCCGCCGCTCGTCGTGCCCGCGGTGTTGCTGGAGATCACGTTCTCACGGAATCCCGCCTGCGAGCCCAGCCGCAGGCCGATTCCCGCATTCTCCCTTGAGGTGTTGCGATGCGCGGTGGCACCCGCGCCGACTTCGATGCCGTCGCCAGCGTTGGAAGTTGCGGAGTTGTCGCTCACGAAGGCCCCGCTCCCGGCCGCGATCCCGTCGTCCTCGTTGAGGCGAACGCTGTTCTCCCGCACGTTGCTTCCCGCATTGGCGCTGATGCCATCGGCGCCGTTGTCGGCAGCGGTGTTCCCAACGATCGAGGCGCCCGAACTGCCGTAAATTCCGGTCCAGTAATTCGACACGGACGTGTTGTGCGACAGCACGGAGTCCGGATACGCGAAGATCCCGTAGGATCCGTTCTGATAGGCGCTCGACTCACTCACCTGCGAGCCCTCGCCAACTACAATTCCGATCGTTGCGTTCGACTCCGCGTTGACCGCAAGGATCCGCGCGCGATTGCCTGTCGAAATCCCACCACCGCCGAATCCCCGTGTGGTCCCCCGCTCGATACGAATCCGAGTGCGCCCGTTGGCAGCGATCCCGATTCCCGCGCCGGAGGGCGAGCAGGTGACGGCCGAGCCGAGCCCGCTGCACGACACCGGCCCCTGGATCCGAAATCCGCCGAGGTCGATCGAGATGTCGTCGGCGCTCACCTGGATCCCGTGCGCGGACGTGCCGGTGACGGTGAGATCGCTCGTCAGCACGTAGCTGCCCGGGGTCGACAGGGTCACCGGGAAACCCGGGCTGTCGCCCACCGTCACGCCTCCCGCCAGCGCGCGCGCCTGGTTGATCTCGATCACACCCTCCGCCGCCCGCGCTCCACTCGCCGCGAGTACGAACAGAAGCGAGATTGAAGCCGCTGCCACCATCCGCATGCAAGGCCTCCATGATCCGCGCGAGCGCGCGAGAGCGAACACCACACGGTGCCGGACCGAACTGCGCGCGCATTGCCGGCGATTTGCATCGAACCCGCAGCGCGGGGCGCTCGTCCCGACGAGATCCGAACCTGTAGTGGCCCGCGCGCCGCATCCGTGACGCCTGGTCGCTCGGGCAGAGCGCGACCCGGAGCCTTTCGATCGCAGATTCGAATGGTGTTCGCTTCCCCCCGGGCGGACACGGCGTCTCGTCTCGTTCCCGGCGCCGAAGGCTCGCGTCGCCCCCTCGCCCGGCAGCGAAAGCCGCGTTGCCCCGGCGCTTCGCAACGCGCACGGCCCCGCTACGCTCGCCTGCCGCCGCTTCCCCGGGCCGAAGCCGAAGTGCTGCGAGCGCTGTCCGCGAGGAAGCCGATGAGGGCTCAGCCACGATGAACGTCACGCTCGTCTATCCGCGATGGGATTACCCGACTTTCGGGCAGCTTCAGGAGCCGCTCGGCCTCCTTCACCTCGGCGCCGTGCTCCGCGCGCGCGGCCACGAGGTGAAGTTCTTCGACCTCGCGGTGGATCGCATCGAGCAGATCGACGAGGCCGTGCTCGATGCGGATCTCGTCGGCATCAGCTCGAGCACGGTGCTCTTCGGCCGCGCCTGTCTCGTGCTCCGCCGCGTGAAGGAACGACGCCCCGATCTGCCCGTGATCGTCGGAGGTCCGCATGCCACGCTGCGCACGGAAGACGCGGTGCTGCGAGGCTTCGACGCCGCCGTCGTCGCCGAAGGCGAGCACACGATTCTCGATCTCGTCGAAGCGATCGAGAAAGGAAAGCCGCTGCACGGAGTCGCCGGAGTGGCCGCGCGCGATGAAGACCGCGTCGTGTTCGGGCCGAAGCGGGGATTCGAGCAAGATCTCGACTCGTTTCCCGATCCCGACCGAACGCTGATCGACTACCGCAAGTATTTCGCCGACAACATCGAATACGTGGGCATGATGGCCTCGCGCGGCTGCCCGTACAATTGCCTTTTCTGCAAGCCGATGCTCGACGAGATGCACGGTGCGCGGGTGAGACGCCGGAGCGCGAAGCGCGTCGCGAGAGAGATGGCGCAGATCGCGAACTCGCTCGGCTACACGCGATACCTGTTCAAGGACGACACCATGGTGCTCGGGGGTCGCGAATATTTCGTCGACTTCGAGCGCGAGCTCGTGGCAGCAGGGCTGCCCGATCCGCGCTGGGTCTGTCAGGCGCGCGTCGACCAGATCTCGGCGCCTCTGCTCGAGCAGATGAAGCGCTGCGGCGTCGAGGCCATCGCCTTCGGCGTCGAGAGCGGCTCGCAGAAGGTTCTCGACTTCTTTCGCAAGGGCATTCGGATCGAGCAGACGATCGCGACCTTCGACCTCTGTCACGAGATGGGGATCGGGACGCTCGCTTTCGTGATGCTGGGCGCGCCGGTCGAGACCCGGGCGGATCTGGAGGCGACGGTGCGATTGATCGAGCGCATTCGCCCCGACAGCCTTTCGTTCTCGATCGCGACGCCCGGGCCCGGAAACTCGCTCCACGACTACGCGGTCGAAAACGAGATCCGCAACGTGCAGGTGGTCGAAGAGAACGACTACCAGTTCAACACGCGGCCGCTGAAACTCTCGCTGGTCGGCGCGTCGGACGTGGCGTGGGCCGCGAACGCGATTCTCGATGCCGTGCCGAACGCCTTCTATCGGGACGAAATGCGCGCCCGCGCGAATCGACTGGCGGAGGGCGCCTAGCGCTGCGGCCCGGGGCGGATCTGATCGCGATGGGCACCCCGAAGCTCGAGCGGTCGTGCGAGTGCGACGCCGCGTCGCTGTGACCAGCCCGGTTTCTTCGGACCCCCGATTCTCAGAAGACGTCCACCTTCAAATCGCCCTGTCCGTCTCCCGCCAGAACCCGGGCGACTCGCGGAGCAAACCAGTACGGCGCCGGTTCGACCGCTGCGCCCGCCGACGAAAACAGACGAGCAGCGCGCTGCCGGTCGCCAGCAGTGCCAGCGATCCGGGCTCGGGAACGACTTCGAACGAGAAGGCGCCGGTGCCCGAGTTCACTGCCGGGTCGATCAGCGGTCCACCTGCGTCCTGCCACTCGACGGTTACGTGGTAGGTCCCGACCGGGAGCGGCACGAACGACACGATCTCCTCGAACGCGTAGAGCCGACGAGGCTCCGGGGTTCCACCACCGGGGCCTGCGTACGAGGTGATCCGCCAGTCGATCGCGAAGTTGCCGAGATACGAAAGTCTAGAGTCGATTGTGAAGAAAGGATCACGGAATACGATGTCCGGCGTCCTCGCTCGAAGCTCGATCACATCGGTCTGGTGGATCGGCGGCGCTGGCGATACGACCCATGCCTCGAGCATCACAGGCGTCGCCGAAGCCACCTGGGCCGCAACGAGCATCGCCAGGAAGAGGATCGCCGCGTACCCCGGCCCTCGTGCGTGTGATCCCGTCGAGCCTGATGTCAGCATCCTGGTGTCTCCTCGGGTGCGAATCCTGCAGCAGGGAGTGTGTACGAGCGCGGTTGGGCAGAGAGCGGCGAGCACCTCTGGTCGACGAAACCCAGAACGCTCGTCGAACGTCGACGAGCGCTGGAAGACACCGCTCGTGATCAGCGTATCAGTGGACGTGAGCGGAGCGAAGACAATTCTCGCACCCGGGCGAGGCGAGCGGAGAACTCCATTCCGAGCGCTCTCGTCGTCGGAGAGCTGGTTTGTGAGACACGATCTCGAGAGTTTCTGCGGGCGGCGCTCGCGATCCTGTTCGAACGCGATCAGGGCAACACATGCACCGGATGTCGGACGGGAAGGCTCAGCGCGGCCGGAGCGGGGGTCTGCCGGGCAACAGATCGAAGAAGCGCTCGACGAAGCGATAGGTCAGTCCCCAGACCACGTGTCGCTCGGGATGACCGACCACGATGCCCGGCCAGCGCGCACCCGGCGCAAGCGGGTATTCGTACTCGACGTGATGCGCGGGATCGTGCAGCCGGCGAAGCGGCACCCAGAGGGCGTTCTCGACTTCCTCGCTCGCGTGCAGCGGGCCGGGACGATCGACGCGGTAGACGAAGGCCGAGATCACGAGATCGATCGGCCGTCCGCCCGTCCGGCCCTCGAGATCGTCCAGCCGGCCGAGGCGCTCGGCACCGTCGATCGAGAGTCCCACCTCTTCGAAGGTTTCGCGTTCGGCGGCCGCGCGCGCATCCGCGTCTCCGCCTTCGACGCGTCCGCCTGGAAACGCCATCTGACCCGACCAGGGATCACCGGCGCGCTGCGCGCGTTCGATGAAGAGAACCTCGGGCCCGGCTGCCGATTCGTGCAGCAACATCGCCACCGCGGCCTGGCGTTTGCCCGACGGATCGATGAGGCGTGGCGCGTGCAGCGCGAGCGCGCGACGGACTTCGTCGAGTGCGATCATGCGTGACTCCCCGCGTTCCAGCGTCGGCAGCGTACCAGTGGACGGCTATTCTGCCGGCGATGAAACGGCCCTCGCAGCTTCCCGCCAGAACGCGCGACGTCTTTTCGCTCGCGCGGCACGACCGCGAAGCCGCGCGTGCTGCGCTGCGCGCACTCTCGACGGAAGCGCAGGTCGATCTGGTGATCGAAACGCCGATCGCTCGACGCGGCGAGTTGCTCGATCTGGTGCCGGACGTCGCTCGCGTCGTGCCGGCCCTGCCGGAAGCCGAGCTGGTCTTCACGCTGAAGGCGATCGGTCTCGGCGACGCGGGCTGGCTGATCGAGCACGCGACGCCGGAACAGCTACGCGCCTGCATCGACCTCGACGCGTGGCGCGGATTGACACCCGACCGAAGGGCGCTTCACGCGTGGCTGACCGCGATCGGCGACTCCGAAGACGCACAGATCCGCGCCTTCCAGGAACTCGACCCCGAGCTGCTCGTGCTCTTTCTCCGCGAGCAGGCCGAGGTTCATCTGCAGCCCGACCGGGAGTGGTCGCCACCGGACGGTGCGATGACGGTCGACGGGCAGTTCTGGCTGGTTCCGATCGGCGATTCGGACGACCTCGAACGATTGATGGAAGGCCTTCGCCTGCTCTTCGAACGCGACTACTGGCTCTACTTCCGCCTGCTCCAGGGAGCCATCCACGAACTCGATTCGGACTGCGAAGAGTTCGCCCTGCGCTGGCGCACGGGTCGGCTCGCCGATCTCGGCTTTCCCGACTGGAATGAATCGATCGCGATTTACGCGCGGATCGACGGGGATCGTCTGTTCGATGTACCGGCCGCGGCGCGCGCGCTCGAAATCGGAAATCTCGCGATCCCCATCGATCTCCCGCCGCCGGTGCTCGACGCGGACTCCGCGCATCTCGTTTTTCGTACCGCAGCCGAACTCTCGCCGGACGAACGGCGCGTGTTCTTTCATCGCTTCGTCACGCTCGCCAATCAGATCGCGGTCGCCGACCGACTGCCGCTCGGCGACGCGGAATCGATTCCGCGCGCGATCGAGAAGGCGGCGCGCGTGATCAGCCTCGGCCTCGAACGGATCGCGCGCGAACGCGCGCTCGCACCAATCGATCTGCTGCGACGCGTCGAGCTGAAACGACTGTTCGCGGTCGGCGCGAGCCTTGACCCGTCCGTGCGGCCACCGGTAGCCTCGGAAACATGACACGATCTTCGATGCGAGCGGCCGCTCCGCGCGCCGCCGCCAGCCGACCGACGTCCAGCCGACCGATTCGCATCGCCATCGCCGGCGTCGGCAACTGCGCGAGTTCCTTGCTGCAGGGCATCGATCACTATCGCCGGGCACCGCTCGATCCGAGTTCGACGCTCGGCCTCGTGCATCCCGAGATGGACGGGCTTCGGCCGTCGGACATCGAGGTGGTCGCCGCCTTCGACGTCGATCGCCGCAAGGTGGGTCGGCCACTGCACGAAGCGATCTTCGCCGAACCGAACTGCACGCGTGTGATCCGCGATTCGATCGAGGCGAGCCCGGTCGTGGTGTCGATGGGACCGCCGCACGACGGCGTGGCCGCGCACATGGCCGACTGGCCCGACGCCCGTTCGTTTCGCCTCGCCGACGAGCCGCCGGTCGACGTCGCGCGAACGCTCGGAGAGTCCGGCGCGGAGATGCTGCTCTGCTATCTGCCGGTCGGATCGTCCAAGGCCGTGCAGCACTACGCCGAAGCCTGTCTCGCCACGGGCGTCTCGCTGATCAACTGCGTGCCGGTCTTCGTCGTCTCCGATCCGCAGTGGGGAGCACGCTTTCGAGACGCGGGCATTCCGTGCGCCGGCGACGACATCAAGTCGCAGGTCGGCGCCACGATCCTGCACCGAACGCTGGTGCGACTCTTCGCGGATCGCGGCGTGCGCATCGATCGGACCTACCAACTCAACACCGGCGGGAACACCGACTTTTTGAACATGCTGTCGCGCGAACGGCTGGCGTCGAAGAAGATCAGCAAGACCGAAGCCGTCACCTCGCAATTGCCCTACGAGATTCCCGCCGACGACGTGCACGTCGGCCCGAGCGACTACGTGCCGTGGCAGGGAGACAACAAGGTCTGCTTTCTGCGAATCGAAGGGCGCGGGTTCGGCGGGGCACCGATCGAACTCGAAGCACGACTCTCGGTGCAGGATTCGCCGAACTCGGCGGGCATCGTGATCGACGTGATTCGGTACGTGAAGCTCGCGCGCGAGCGCGGTCTCGCCGGACCGCTGCTGCCGATCTCGGCGGCCGCGATGAAACATCCGCCGCGCCAGATGTCCGACGTCGAAGCGGCCGAACAGATCGAGAGTTTCCTTCGCGGCTGAGAACGCGGCCGGCGGCGATCGCAGCCGGCGACGGCGGCTCCCGCGAAAACGGCCCGTGGGCGCGCTGCGCTCACGGGCCGTTTCGTTCGAACGCGACGGATCCTAGAGATCGACCGCCTTCAGCGTCTTGCGCTTGTTGCCGAGCGCGCGCGCTTCGGCCGACGCGATCATCCCGCGCACGGCCTTGTCGAGAGCCCCGTAGAACTCGCTGCCCACGTTGCACTTCTTCGTAGCGGCCTTGGTGCGCGACTTCGAAATGATGAGATCGCCGGTGCTCGCCCTGGCTTTCGGCTTGCCAGCGGCCTTCTTTCGAGCTGCCATGTCTCGTTCCCCCCCGTTGCTCCGAGAGCAGCGTGTTTCCTTCACGCGTGCGCGGTGCATCCGCTCGTCGGTGCCCTGCACGCGCGCGCATCCTACCCGGTGGCCTGCGGGCTCGAAAGGGGGAAACAGGCGAATTTCGGCCCGGGAAGGCCATTCTCTCGCGTTCGCGTGATCCGCGTCACGCGAGGCCGCGCACGCTCGGCGGCGGTCGAGGATCTTCGCCGGAGAGGCGCGCGCGGGGTGTAGACTGCGCGAGAACCGTTCGAGACGAGGTGCCCCATGACCGACTGGCTGCGACGTCCGCTCACCGAACTCTGCGACGCGTTGCGACGGCGAACGCTCTCGTGCGAAGAGCTGATGCGAACCACGATCGCGCGAATCGAGGCCACGAACGCCGCGCTCAACGCGTTCGCGCAGCTGCGCGACGGCGACGCGCTGCTCGGCGACGCCCGCGCGGCCGACGCGCGATACCGCCGGGGCGAAGCGCGCCTGCTGGAAGGCATCCCGCTCGGCGTCAAAGACCTCGAAGACGCCGCCGGGCTGATCACCTCGCACGGATCGCTTCCCTTCAAAGACAACCTCGTCGCGCACGATTCGATTCAGGTCGAGCGCCTGCGCGCGGCGGGCGCGATCGTCGTCGGCAAGACGAACGCGCCGGAGTTCGGCTGGACCGCGCTGACCAAGAACCTCGTTCATGGCGTCACCAACAACCCGTGGGACCTCTCGCGTACACCCGGCGGATCGAGCGGAGGCACGTCGGCGGCGATCGCGGGCGCAGTGATCCCGCTCGGCACGGCGAGCGACGGCGGCGGCTCGGTGCGGCTTCCGGCCACCTTCACGGGGTGCTTCGGTCTGAAGCCGAGTCTCGGTCGAATCCCGCACGGCCCCGAGGACGCATGGGTCACGGTGGACACCGCGACCCACGGCCCGCTGACGCGAACGGTCGAAGACGCGGCGCTTCATCTCGACGCCGTCACCGGTGCGCATCCGCTCGACCCGCAGTCGCTACCGCATCCGGGCCTCTCGTATCGCGCGCTGCTGAAGCAGATTCCGCCGGGCCTGCGGATCGGCTTCTCGCCCGATCTCGGCTACGCCGTGGTCCAGCAGGACGTGGCCGACGTGGTCGGCGAGGCCGCGCAGGTCTTCGAATCGCTCGGGCATTCGGTCGAACTCGTGAAGGGAGGTCCGCCCGAGCTCGGTCGAGACTGGGCGCTCGTCAACTGCTTCGAACTCGCGTCCCGGCTCCATCCATTGTTGCCGGACCGCGAACCAGAGTTCGGCCGGCAGTTTCTCTGGGGCGTGAAGCACGGATGGAAGATGACGCCCGAGATTTGGGGTGAGGCCCAGCAGAGCCGGCAGCAACTCAATCGCTGGTGCGCGGATCTGTTCAGCCGCTACGACCTCCTGCTCACGCCGACGACGCCGTTCGACCCGCCGCCGGCGCGGGGTCCGTTCCCGACCGAGATCGACGGGCGCGCGGTACCCGAAACCAGCGTCGCGAGCTTCACCATCCCGTTCAATCTGTCCTGGCATCCGGCGGCCACGGTGCGCGCGGGGTTTTCGCGTGCGGGATTGCCGGTCGGCCTGCAGATCGTCGCCCCGCGACATCGCGACGATCTCGTGCTGCAGGCGTCGCATGCGTTCGAGCAGGCGAGACCCTGGGCAGATCGATGGCCCGCACTGTGACGCCGCACGAGTGCAGGCCGCTCTCTGCGGTGGCGCGGCAGCGCCCCGCGCGGGATCGCGGTTCGCCCGGGCCCGAGGCGCCGCTTTCGTCACCGATGCGTTCGGCCGAGAGAAGCCGCAAGGAGCGAGCGGTTTGACAGATCGGGCGTCGAGGGACTACAGAAGCGGCATGCGACGGCGGCGTTCGCGTCTGCTCTCCTCGCTGCTGCTCGCGATTCTCGCACTGGGAATCGCGGCGCCCGCATTCGCAGCGCATCCCTGCTGCTGCGAGGCCATGATCGGCGCTGCGGGTTCCACACCCTGCGACGCCGAGTCCTCGCTCTCGTCTTGCTGCGCACCGCCCACCGCCGTGAACGAAGCGAAGCGCACGACGGCCTCGCCGGCTCCGGAGACCGGCAGCGCGTTCGCGCTGTCGCCCGCGGCCCCGATCGCAACACCGCGCGACGCGTGGCCCCGCACTCCGGATCGCCCCCTGCCCGCCGCGACGGCGCTCGCCTGCTGCATCCTTCGACTCTGAGCCTCCCCCCGATTTCACGTCGACGATCTCGTTCGTGAAGCGCGCGCGCCCCGTGCGCGTGCGCCGGGAGACCGCGCATGGAACCGACGTTCCGTCTCGCCTGGCTGCGTGATCGATTCCGATCGACGCGCGAGATCGGCCTTTGTGCCGGGTTCCTCGCCGGCTTCGTGCTGACCGGCTGTGCGATCTCGCGAGCACCGGTGAGGCCGACCCCTTCCGAGCGCGAACACGCCGAATCACGTCTTGCGCCGGTGGCGTCTCCGATCGCCGTGCGCGAACCGCCGCACGAACGCGAGGCCGAGTCGCCGGCGGCGCGTGTGCACTCCGACGACGACCCGTTCGCCGGCGATTCCGGCTTCACGCGGGCCGCTCTGGTGCGCGAAGTGCAGCGGCGCAATCCCGGACTCGCGGCAGCGCGCGCCGCCGTCGAAGCGGCGCGCGCGCGAATCCCGCAGGAAAGCGCGCTCGAAGACCCCGTCTTCTCGTATGCGCTCGGCCCGCAGTCCTTCGGATCGTCGATGGTGAACGACGCGCACATGGTCGAGCTGCGACAGCCTCTGCCGATTCCCGGCACGCTCGGTCTGCGTGCGGCGCGCGCGGAGGCCGCGGCCGATGCAACGGGATTCGACGCCGAAACGACGAGCCTCGGGCTCGCCGTGCTGGCCTGCACGCTCTATGACCGCGCCTATTCGATCGAGCGGGAGCTCTCGGTCAACGAAACGCACGAGCGCCTGCTCGCCGAGATCCACGAGATCGCACTGGCCCGATACGGTGCGGGCACGGGCGAACGAGACGCCGCGCTCGAAGTCGAACTCGAGCGGGCCGAACTCGAGCACCGGCGCATCGAGCTCGATGCCGAGCGCAAGATCGTGCGCGCCCGAATCAACGCCTTGCTGCATCGGGCGCCCGCGGCCGCGTTGCCCCCGCTTCCCGTCGCGATGCCCGAGCCGTCGGAAACGCTGCCGGACGAGGAAGCGCTGCTCGACGCGGCGCTCGGCGCTCGGCCCGACGCGCGTGCCGCGGCCGCTCGAATCACCGAGGGCGAACACGACGTGTCGCTCGCCGAACGTGGCTTTCTGCCCGAACTGGCGCTCTTCGGTCGCTGGGACGGATTCTGGCAGGAGCGCCCGCTGCGCTCGGTGGTGGGAATCGAAATCGAGTTGCCGTTCGCGATCGAACGCCGGCGCGCCGCGCTCGCGGAAGCGCGCGCGCAGTTGCGACGAGCCCACGGCGAAGCGGATCGCGTCGCGGACGACACCCGCCTCGCCGTGACCTCGGCCCGGCTGCGCATCCACGAAGCCCGACACCTCGTTCGGCTCTTCGACGAGCGCATGCTGCCGGCGGCACGCGATCGGCTCGACACCGCGCGCGACCGCTATTCGACCGGCCTCGCGGACTTTGCTTCGATGCTCGACGCCGAACGCGCGCTGCGTCGCGCCGAACTGGGGCGCGAAAACGCGCTGGCCGACGTCTTTCGCCGACGTGCCGAACTGGCCCGTGCCAGCGGCGACCTGCGTTTCATCGACGAGGAGGCTTCTCGATGACGATCCGACGACTGCGACGTTTTCTCCTTCCGCTCTCGTGCCGCGAATTCTTCTTCCCGTCCGCCGACACCGGTCGGTGTCGACACCACGCGGTGTCGAAAGCGGCCCTCGCGCCGTCTCTCGCACTGCTGCTGGCGACCACCGCGTGTTCGCGCGAAGAGCCGGTCTCCGCACCGGCGCACGATCACGGCGCGATGGGCGCAGGCGCCGCGGCGCCGGATGCCGCCGGTGAACACGCCGCGGAGAGCGCCGACGAGATCTCTCATTACACCTGTCCGATGCACCC
>CAZDHU010000060.1:0-18177 GCA_964505355.1 uncultured Myxococcaceae bacterium
GACGGCCGACCCGCCGACGCAGCGCGAGATCATCGAGCGACTGCGACTGCACGAGGCGCAGTGTTTCGTCTCCAGCTTCGATCGCCCGAATCTTCACTATCGAATCGTCGACCGGGAAGAAGGCGGGCGGCGGCAGCTCGAACGGTTTCTCGCCGACACGCATGCCGGCCACTGCGGGATCGTCTACCGCGCGACGCGCGCGGCCGTCGAGACGACCGCCGAATGGCTGACGCGGCAGGGCGTTGCCGCGTTGCCCTATCACGCCGGAATGGCCGCGGCCGATCGCACACGCGCGCTCGACCGGTTTCGCGGCGAAGACGGCGTCGTCGTCGTCGCCACGATCGCGTTCGGCATGGGCATCGACCGACCCGACGTGCGATTCGTGGCGCACCTCGATCTGCCAAAGAGCCTCGAGGCCTACCACCAGGAGACCGGACGAGCCGGACGCGATGGCGAGCCGGCCGATGCGTGGCTCGCCTACGACCCCGCGGACGCCGGACGATTGCGCGGTTGGATCGAGCGCGGTGAGGCGCCTCCCGAGCGCCGGCGGATCGAGCATCGCAAGCTCGATGCGCTGATCGCGTACTGCGAAACCACCTCCTGCCGCCGGCAGGTGTTGCTGCGCTATTTCGGCGAGGACCTCGAGCAGCCGTGCGGTCGCTGCGACACCTGCCTCGAGCCGATCGAGACCTTCGACGCCACGATCGCGGCACAGAAGGCGCTCTCGGCGGTGGCGCGCACGGGAGAACGCTTCGGCATCGAGCATCTCGTCGACGTGCTCTGCGGCGAACGCACCGAGAAGGTGCTGCGGCACGGGCACGCATCGCTCCGTACCTTCGGCGTCGGCGCCGAGCTCGCGCGTGCAGAGTGGCGACGCATCTTCCGCCAGTTGATCGCGCGCGGGCATCTCGGCATCGATCTCGACGGACACGCGACGCTCCGACTCGGCCCCCGCGCACGACCCGTGCTACGCGGCGAAGAGCCCGTGACGTTGCGGCGGACACGCGCGGCGCCGCCCCGCACTGCGACGAAGCGCCGCCCGACGGTCGCCGCGGTACGGCCGGCTTCTCTCGATACGGACGAACCGACACGCCCGAGCGCAGCCGACGAGCGGCTCTTCGACCGCCTGCGCGCCTTTCGACTCGAAGCGGCCCGCGTGGCCGGCGTCCCGCCCTACGTCGTGTTCCATGATTCGACACTGCGCGAGATCGCGGCGCAGCGCCCCGCGTCGCTCGATCAGCTCGCGCGAATCCATGGCGTCGGCGAGAAGAAGCTGGCGCGCCATGGCGAAACACTGCTCGCGTTGATCCGCGACGCGCGGCCCGCGCTCGCCTGACGACGCCGGCCTCGCTTGCGAGTCGACGACTCACGATTGCTCGCTCCGCCGCGCGCGCCACTTGCGCAGTTCGTCGACGAGCGCGACGCCGCTGCCCGCGAGTACGATCGCAACCCACTGGCCGAAGGAGAGCGGAACGGTGTGCAGCGCAGCGCCGGCAGCCGGCCACTGCACGACGACGATCTGCAGCAGCAGACCGCCAGCGATTCCGGTGATCAGCCACGGATTGCTTCGCCACGAGGTGCGAACGATCGAGCGCAGCCGCGAGCGGCGTCCGAGCGCGTTCATCCACTCGCAGACGGCCAGCAGCGTGAACGTCTCCGTGCGCACCACGTCGGCCGCGACGCCCTGCGCGAGTCGCGCTGCGTACCAGCCCAGCGTGATGAGCGCCGTCGCGAATGCCAGCCAGCCGATGTTGCGCAGCGATTCGGGCGAAAGCAGGGGCGCCGAGCGCGGCAGCGGTCGCGCGCGCATCTCGTCCCCCTCGGCGGGTTCGAACACGAGATTGACCGTCACCACGCCTTCGGTCACGAGGTTGTTCCAGAGAATCTGCACCGCGGCAAAGGGCGGTGCGAGCGCGAAGGCGAGCGCGCCGATCAGAACCGACACCTCCGCGACGGCCGTCGAGAGCAGCAAGACGAGCGCCCGCTGCACGTTGCGATGAACGACCCGGCCTTCTTCCACTGCCCGCACCAGCGTCGCGAAGTCGTCGTCGGTGAGAACGACGTCGGCCGCCTGTCGCGCCACCTCCGTCCCCGAGGCGCCCATCGCGACTCCGACGTCCGCGCGCATCAGCGCGGGTGCATCGTTGACGCCGTCGCCGGTCACCGCCACCACGTCGCCGCATCGCTGCGTCGCCGTCACGAGGCGGAGTTTTTGTTCGGGCGAGACGCGCGCAAACACGCTCACGTCCGCGAGACACTCCGCCAGACCCGGCTCGTCGAGCCCGGCGAGCGTTCGTCCGTCGATCGCACGATCGCCGGGTCCGGCGATGCCCAAATCTCGCGCGATCGCGAGTGCGGTCGCGGGATGGTCTCCCGTCAGCATCACGCTGCGAATCCCGGCCGCCCGGCAACGAGCGACGGCATCGGCCGCTCCCGGTCGCGGCGGATCGATCTGCCCGACGAAGCCGAGCAATCGTGCGCGACCGGCGAGCGCATCGAACGAATGTGCCGACTCGCGTTCGTCGACTTCGACCCGCGCGACCGCGAGCACGCGAAGCGCACGGGCGGTCAGTGTCGCGACGGCCGCGTCGATGCGGCCCGGCGACGACGCGGCGGGAACACAGAGCGGCACGACGACCTCGGGAGCACCCTTCAGCGCCACGAACCAGCGCCCGTTCGCCGCGTGCCACGTCGCCATCAACTTCGTGGCGGAATCGAACGGCCGCTCGGCGTGCCGGGGGTTCGCGCTCCGCAGCGCGTCGACGTCGAGCCCGGCCTTGCGAGCGAGTACGACGAGCGCGGCTTCGGTCGGATCGCCGAGTGCGCGCCATCGCGGCGCACCGGGTTCGGAGCCGGGCGACTCGAACGCGTGACCGGCTTCGTCGAACCGCGCGGGCTCGGCCACGACCGCCGCGTCGTTGCAGAGAACGGCGGCTTCGAGCAGGTCGCGAAGCGCGGCATCGCGGCCGTCGATCGGCTCCCCCGCGGCTCCCGTTGTTCCGCGCGCGTGAAGACCGGCCGCGCAGACCTCGACGAATCGGCCGTCGGGCAACCAGAGCGCGGTCGCCGTCATTTCGTTGCGGGTCAGCGTCCCCGTCTTGTCGGTGCAGATGGTGGTGATCGAACCCAGCGTTTCGACGGCAGCGAGGCGCCGAATGATCGCGCGACGCGCGGCCATCCGCTGGACGCCGACGGCGAGCGCGACGGTCATCGCCACCGGCAGGCCTTCCGGCACCATGCCGACGATCTGACTCACACCGACCCAGACGAGGTCGAACCACGAAATCTCTCGCGCCCGGCCGATCGATACGATCACCGCGAACACCACCGGCGCCGCCAGCAGCACCGCTCGACCAAAGCGATCGATCCGGTCTTCGAGTGGCGTTTTGGGCGGCCGAGCCGTGCGCGCGAGCGCGGCGATTCGACCCAGTTCGGTCGCGCCCCCCGTCGCGACCACCACGGCGAGCGCGCGTCCCGCGGTCAGGTGCGTTCCCGCGTACACCATGCTGTGTCGGTCTGCGACCGGCGCGTCTTCGGCGACGGCTTCGATTCGCTTCGCGACCGCGGTCGATTCGCCGGTGAGCGCCGCTTCGGCCGTTTCGAGCGCGACTGCCGAAAGCAGTCGCGCGTCGGCAGGAACTGCGTCCCCGGACTGCAGGACGATCAGATCGCCGGGAACCAGTTCGAAGGCTGCGAGATCGAGCTCGTGCCCGTCCCGCCGTACACGCGCGCGCGGCGTCGAGAGTCGGCGCAGCGAACGAAGCGCGCGGTCGGCACGCCCTTCCTGCACCGCACCGAGCACCGCGTTCAGCACCACGACGACGAGGACGACGACCGCATCGCGCGCTTCGCCAAGCGCGAATGCGACCGCGGCCGCGAGCAACAGGAGCTGCACGAGCGGACTCGCGAACGGGCGCAGCAGCCGGCGCCAGCCGGGCATCGGGGCCGGTTCGGTGAGCCGGTTTTCGCCGTACTCCGCGCGGCGCCGCAGCACCTCGTGCTGCGAAAGGCCGCGAGACGGATCGACGCCGAGCGAGTCGGTCACCGCTCCGGGGCTCACGGCATGGGCGAGCGCGATGTTCTGGTTCAACGACGAAGCCCGCGCGGGCTCGCCGACCGGGTCTCAGCGACGCGTCGCATCCTTCACCGCGCGGCCCGCGTCCTCGAGCCCCTCGCCAACCGCTTCGCCCGCCGATTCGAGCGCCTTTCCCGCCTGCTGGCCGAGCCGTTCGAGACGCGCCGCAAACCACACCTTCTCGAGCTCCTTGCGCTGCGCTTCGAGCGCAGCGAGGCGCCCTTCGAGTTCGGCCTTCGCTGCGCCCTGTCGCACGGCCGCGTCGGCGCGCAGCTCGGCGAGGTCGGCATCCATGCGGGCAAAGAGCGCTTCGATCCGGCGAGCCAGCGCTTCCACGTCGCCTTCGCCGCGCCGGTAGTCTTCGATGGCGTCGTGCAAACGCTCACGGGGCGAGCCGCCGGACAGCGGACACGCCAGCACGATTCCCGAGGCAAGGCAGAGTGCGAAACCGGGGACGAGGATTCGCCGGACTCGTCGCATGCCGACCGAATAGCACCCGATCGCGACTGCGGCTTCCGCGTTGACACGTCCCGGCGCTGCACCTACACCGTCGGTCGGTCCACACCAGGAGGGGCGACCATGCGCAGGATCTCGATCGCAATGGCAGTGATTCTCGTGGCAGCGGCAGCATCGACGGCGTCCGCCGATCCGGACATCGGTTGCGGGCCCGGCACGCAGATCTGGCAGGGGAGCAAGGGCATCCCGCCGAAGGTGCTCGGCGCGACCACCAACGGGTCGTTCGGACTTCAAACCTTCGGCATCACCTTCGGCACCATCGGTTGTCATCAGGGTGGAACGGTCACGGCCGACGCGCGCGTGCAGGCGTTCGCGGCCGCGAACATCGATGCGCTGGCGCGCGACATGGCGCGCGGTGAAGGCGAGGCCCTCGATGCGCTGGCCCATCTGATCGGCGTGCCCGGAGCCGACCGGGCGGCCTTTGGCGCGCTGCTGCAAGAGCGCTTCGCCGAGCTGTTCCCGAGCGAAGACGTGGCGTCGAGCGCGCTGCTCGGTTCGCTCGAGCGCGTGCTGGCGAGCGATCCGCGCTTCGCCGCGATCGTCCGCGGCTGACTCCCGCCGGCAGCGCGGTGCGTGTCCTCGACGCGTGCCGCGCTGCCGCCATCCTCGTGCAATCTCGTTTCACCGGCCTGCTCCGCCCGCGCTTCGCCGCGCTCGCCGTCTTCGCGTTTTCTCTCGCCACATCGGTGGACGCGCACCAACGACCTCCCGTCTTCGATGGCGCCGACCTCGTCGATTCACGGCCGTCACCGAACGTCGCACCGGACGCCGATCCCACGTATCTCGCAGAGCTGCTCGAACGCGCGCACAGCGATCGCATCGCGCGGGATCCGCGCTGGCACCGGCTGCTGCACTGGAACGAAGCGATCACGCCCGGCGCGGGATCGAGCTTCGCCGACGATCCCCGCTTCTTTCTCGCGACAGGCGGTGCACGCGATCCCGCCGCCGAACTCGACGCGACGCTGCGCGCGTTTTTCGCCCCGGCCGATGCGCTCGCGGCGCCACCGCCACCGCGCCCGGGCGAACCTCCGCTCGCGCAGCACCCGCAGTGCGCACTGCTCGCACGGCGCGCGTTTCTCGACCGGCGGCTCGGCTTCGATGGCACGCGGCTTCCGGTTCGCGAATGCGCGGCCTTCGACGAGTTTCGCCGGGCGCTCGCTGCGCGCGGCGTGACGCTCGTCTTTCCCGAGGCCTTTCTCGGCAGCCCGGCGTCGATGTTCGGACACACGTTTCTTCGCATCGACCGCCGCGATCCGGCGAAAGGCGTCGAACCCGATCTGCTCGGCTACGCCGTCAACTTCTCGGGTGCGACCGGTGAGGGAGACCCCGGGCCCCTCTTCGCGATCAAGGGGCTGGTCGGAGCCTACCCCGGGCAGTTCGACGTCGAGCCCTACTGGCAACGCGTTCGCGCCTACGGAGATCTCGAACGGCGCGATCTCTGGGAATACCGGCTGCGGCTCGACGCGGAACAAATCGACGCGTTGCTCGAGCATCTGTGGGAGCTGCAGGGCGTTCGCTTCGACTACTTCTATTTCGACGAGAACTGCTCGCTTCGATTGCTCGAACTGCTGGCCGTCGCACTCGGCGACGCGCCCGCGGCAGATCGTCTGACGGCGGCGCTTCCGCCATGGGTGATTCCGGTCGACGCGGTGCGCGCCCTCGCCGCCGCGGAGCTGATCGACGACGTGCACTGGCGGGCGGCGCCCGCGACGCATCTCCGCCAGGCCGCACGCCGGCTGCCGCGCCGCGTGCGTGCATTCGCACGCGAGCTCGCCCTCGGCGATCGCGCACCCGACGAGGCCACGCTCGACGAGCTGTCCCGCGACGACCGGGCGGCCGCGCTCGACGTCGCGTACGAGCTGTTGCACAACGACCTGCTCGCTGGCGTCGTTCCGCGCGACGCGATGGCCACCCGCGCGCGCGCGCTGCTGCTCGCGCGAAGCCGAATCGGCGCCGCCAATACCCGGGATCCACGTCTGATCGCTCACGCACCGCGAGTCGCTCCGCAGGACGGTCACCGTTCCGCCCGTGCGGGCCTCGCGAGCGGGATCTCGCACGACGGCGCGTTCGTCGAAGCGCGCCTGCGCCCGGCCTTGCACGATCTCGTCGATCCGTCGGGCGGCTATACCGCAGGGGCCGAGGTGCGCTTTCTCGACACGGCGGTGCGCTGGCATCCGCGTCGCCATCGGGTGAGTCTGCATTCGCTGACGCTGGTCGGCCTCGTCTCGCAGCCGGCGTGGGACGATCTCCTGCGCCCCGTCTCGTGGCACGTCGAAGTCGGCGCGGATTCACGCCCGGTGCGCAACAGCGGCGACTCCGATCACGTGCTTCGCGAACGGTTGCTCGCGCGGGCTGGCGCCGGGCTCGGCGGAACGCTCGCGCTCGGAACGCGCGGCTCGCTCTCTGCATCGCTCGATGCCGTCGCCGAGGCCGGGCCCGCGCTGCGCCGCGGATGGACGCTCGGACCCGGGGCGAGTTTCGATCTCCGCCTCCACGACGAGGGCGACCGATTCGCCGTTCGCGGCCACGCGCGGGTACATCGCCCGGCCTTCGGAGATTTCGCGTGGCTCTGGAACGCGGGGATCGAGCAGCGCCTCGCCCTCGGCCGGCAGCAGGCGCTCGTGTTCGATGTCTCGCGCGACGGCGCCGGCGGGCGCAGCGACTGGATCGGTCGATTGGGTTTCGACGTTTATTTTTGATCTCGGGTGCGCGAACCGACGCGCGAGAGGGGAGTCCATGCGGTGGATCCGAATGCTACGGCGACTCGCCGTGCTGCTGCTCCTCGGCCTCGGCGTCGTGATCGCCCTGCTCTTCGCCTCGCGACCGATCCGCGAAGGAACCCTCGCGCTCCCCGGTCTCGTGAGCCCGGCCGAGATTCGATTCGATGCCCGCGCGCGGCCTGCGGTGAAGGCGGAAACGCTCGGTGACGCCCTGTTCGTCGAAGGATTCCTGCACGCACGCGAGCGGCTCTGGCAGATGGAATTGCTCCGGCGAGCGGGCGGAGGCCGCCTTGCCGAGGCGCTCGGCGCCGGCATGCTCGACACGGACCGCGAGATCTGGCGCTCGGGTGTTCCCGCGCTCGCCGCGCGACTCGAAGCCGGCGTATCCGCGACCACCCGCTCGCGCGTTCAGCGCTACGTCGAGGGCGTCAACGCGGGAATCGAATCGCTTCCCGTCCGCCCGCCCGAGCTGCTTCTCGCGGGCATCGAACTCCGTCCCTTCACGTCGCGTGACGTCTTCGCGGTCGGGGCGCTGATGGCCTTCGATTCGTCGCGCAATGCCGATCTCGAGCTGCTTCGATTCGCGCTCGCCGGTCTGCTCTCGGCCGAAGAAATGTCCGCCTTCCTGCCCGACCCGTCCGCGCCACCGATCCCGCCGGCGGCCGCCGAGGCGCGGGCCGCGCTTCGCACGCTCGCCCGGCGCGATGCGCTCGACGCGACGACGAAGGCTCTCCTGCCGAACTCTTCGCTCGGCAGCAACGGCTGGTGTGTCGCTCGCGATCGCTCGGCCTCCGGACACGCGCTGTTCGCCTTCGACAGCCACGACGCGCTCTCGATGCCCAATCTGTTCTACGAAGTTCATCTCTTCTTCGAGAACGGCCGCTCGCTGCGCGGCTGGTCGACGCCGGGCATGCCGGGCGTGATCAACGGCTTCAACGAGCGCATCGCCTGGGGGCTGACCAACATCGGCGACACGCAGGATCTCTTTCTCGAAACGCACGACGGCGGCGCACCCGGTCGATTTCGCGTCGGCGATCAGTGGATCGACGCGCGAACGGAAACGGTCGAGATCCCCGTCCGCGGACGCTCGACGCCCGAACGGCTCGTGATCACGCACGCACCCCACGGTCCCTTGATTCAAGACGATCCTCCGATCGCGCTCGCCTGGACCGCGCATCAGCTCGAGGCTCCAGGCCTCGACGCGTTGTTCGAACTCGGCCTCGCGACCGACTGGCCGAGCGCGCACGCGGCACTCGATCGGTTCGCGGCGCCCGCCGCCAACGTGAACTACGCCGACGTCGACGGGCGAATCGTCTTGCGCACGGTGGGGCGGCTCCCGGTGCGCGGTCGGGGCGAGGGACTCTTTCCACAACGAGGAGACGATCCGACGACGCGCTGGCGCGCGATCGTTCCCGCCGCCGAGATGCCTGAGGTCGTCGATCCCGAGCGCGGGTTCGTGGCCGCCGCGAACGCACGCGTCCCTTCGTCCGGCAAGGCTCCGCTGGTCTCGGCGGACAATGCCCCCGGATATCGGATTCAGCGGATCACGGACGTGCTCGCGTCGAGCCACACGCACACGCCCGATTCGATGCGCGCGCTGCAAGTCGACTGGAAGAACATTCAGGCCGCGTGGATGCTGCCCGCCTTGCTGCCCGCGCTCGGCGCGCTCGACCCCGACACCGTACACGGCGCCGCGCGCGATCTCGTTCAGCGCTGGGCCGCCGATCCGCAAAGCGCGCCCGCTCTCGGAGCGCCGTTGATCTTCGAGCGCTGGTACGTCGGACTCGCGCGAGAGCTCTTTGCCACCCGCCTCGGTGACCCCCTCTGGTCGCGCGTGCTGCGCGAAACCTACCTGTTGAACGATGCCGTCGATCGATTGATTCTCGGCGACCCGAACGCCGTCTGGTGGCGACAGGAACGGGACGCTCTCGTGCAGCGCGCGTTCCGCGAGGCCGTCGATCAGATCGCCCGCGAACTCGGTGCCGACCCGCTGCGCTGGCGCTGGGATGCGGGGCACGTCATCCGTTTCGAACACGAACTCGCACGGGCCGTCCCGCTGCTCGAGCGGGTCTTGAGTCGAGGCCCCTATCCCTGGGGCGGAGGGTCCGCGACGGTGGGACGTGCCCGCGAACGCCATGACCGACCGGGCATTGCTCGCTATGGCGCAACGGTGCGCGCGGTGGCCGAACTCTCGTTCCCGATGCGCGTGCAGGCCGTGATCGCCGGCGGCGAGTCCGGGCATCCGCTCGACGAACACTACGCCGATCAGATCCCGCTCTGGTTGCGCGGCGAGCAAGAAACACTCCCCGCCACCTTCGACGAGGCGAGAGGATCGCGCCTGCGTCTCGAGCCCGCTGGGTCGGCGCCGCGCGGCAAGGCCGATCGCTGATCGCCCCGGTCGCCGCGTTCGTCTCGACCGGAGAGGAGCCTTGCAGCGCGGCGCCCGCGATCAGGGCGCGATGGCATCGGCGGCGTGCGTGATCTGTCGCTGCGCCCGCTTCACGGCCTTTCGGACCACGCGCCGCGCACGCGGCGCTTCTTTCCGGCCGGCGACGCCGACTGCCTTTTCGAGCTGCTGAACGAAGCCGAGCAAGCGCTTTCGGCCGTGAACGTCGAGCACGTGAAGGCGCTGCTCTCCCTTCGCTTCGAGGCGCTTGATCTCGCGCTCGGCCTGATGCAGCAGTCGCATGGCCTCGCGCTGGTATCGGACCTGCGCGCGTTCTGCGTCGCGCTCGAGCTTCGCAAGGCGCGTACCGACCTGCTTTGCGAGACGCTTCACGCCGGGCGGCAACGCCGCTTCGACACGCGCCACCGCACGACTCGCCCGCTGCTTCACGACGGCCAGCGCGCTCTTCGAACGCCGCGCTTTTGAGCGCGCCGTCACCGAACGGGCCGTCTTTCGCACCTGCTTCCTTCGCGCTGCCATGTCTTCTCCTTCGACCTCGACACTCGATTCTCGCGAGGCCATGCCTTCAGCCTACACCCGCGCGGCGCGCGCGGGCAGCCCGAGCGTGTGAACCAGATCGATTCGTGCAACCCCGTCGTGTCGCGCGAACGCGGATTTCGTGATCGCGACACGCGAGCGCGCGGCCAGTCGTTTGGTCGCGCGTGCCGCACCGTCTCGCCCGAGACCCAATGCCTCATCTCGCGCGACGATGAATGTCACAGAGACGGAGATTCGAAGGCGCGAATCCGCATGCCGTCCGCGAGGCGATCCGTCGGATGGGCGATCACGCGTTCTTCCTCGCTGAGCCCGCGAAGCACCTCGGCCGCGTCGCGACCGCGTGCGCCGACCGTCACCTCGCGCAGATGCGCGATCTCGCGCTCGGCCACGAACACACCGAAGGCTTCACCACGTCGAAACAGCGCGCTCGCTGGCACCCGGATCACGTCGTCGGATCTCCAGACCACGATTCGCGCCTCGATCCGATAGCCGTCTCCGATCGTTCCCGGCGCGTCGACGAACTCGCCGATCACGTTCACGCGCTGTTCTTCGACGCCGAGTGCCGACAGCTTCGTGAATCCGGACGGTTCGATCCGGCGCACCCGCGCCGCGAGCGGCCGCTCGCCTCCCCAGGCCTCGATGCGCATCGCCGCCCCTTCGGCGACGCGCACGGCATCGGCCGAAAGAACGTCGACCACGATTTCGAGCTGCGCGGGATCGCCGATCTCGATCAGCGGCGTTCCGACCGCGACGACGCGCTCGCTTTCCTCGAGCACCCGCAACACGCGACCGGCCGCGGGTGCGCGCACCTCGACCCACCGTCCGTCGCCGGCTGCGCCCGGCGTCGCCAGCGCGGGTTCGCTCGCCAGCAGCACCGCACGCGCCGCCTCGACCTCGTGTGCAGCCACGCCCTCTGCCTCGCGCGCCGCGTCGAGCTCTCGCGCGCGACTCGTCCGGGCGAGCTCGGCGCGCTCGAGTTCTTCTACCGACAGCGTTCCCTCGCTTCGCAGACGGCGCGCGCGCTGCCACTCGCGTTCGGCCTGACGCAGCGCCGCGCGCACCTGTTCGACGCGGGCCGATACTTCTCGCCGGCTCGCGAGGGCCGCTTCGAGTCGTGCCCGCGCACCGGCCGTCTCGCGTGGATCGAGGGGCGCCGGATCGATTCGCGCCACCACGTCACCGGCAGCGACCGCGTCCCCCTCGTCGAGTGCGACGCGCTGCAGTCGTCCGCTGACCGCTGCGGCCACCCGAAAGCGGTCACGCACGCGCGTCGTTCCCTCTTCGTCGATCGTCACCTCGAGCGGGCCCCGCGTGACGGGAACGAGGTCGACCCGAACGGGATCCGATCGCAGCGCGAGCCCGAGGGCGACCAGCACGACGAGACCGGCGAGCACAGGCAGCAGGCGGCGCAGACGCGACATTCCCGTCACTCCCGGGTGGACAGCACGGCCACCAGATCGAACTGCGCGATTCGCCGGCTCACGACCCATCCCGACGACGCCGCCGCCGCCATCACGACGAGCGACGCGAAGGCGAAGGTCTGCGATCCCACGGCGAGCGGCAAGCGGAAAAGTTCCCACTGGTAGACGTTCACGATCCAGAGGCAGACCAGCCATCCGATCGCGCAGCCGAGCGGGATCGCCACCACGGTGAGCAGCGCTTGCTCGCCGAGCAACAGCCGCGCCACTTCCGCGTGCGTGAATCCGAGGACGCGCAGACTCGCCAGTTCGCGGGCCCGTTCGGAAAGCGCGATGCGCGACGTGTTGTAGACGATCGCGAACGCGATCACGCAGGCAAAGCTGATCAGAACGAAGTTGAAGACGCCGAGCGTGCGCGCGATCGTTTCTTCGAAACTGCGCAGCAGCGCGCCCTTCAGCATCACGCCGGAGACGACCGGCGTGCGCCCGAGCGTCGCGTACAGGCGCTCTTCCTCGCGCGCATCGACGCGCAGGAAGGCGCCGTTCGTCGATCCGCCTTCGCGCAACAGGCGCGCGAGCGCCGCGCGATTCATGTAGGCGGAGAGGCCGAGCAACTCGTCCACGAACCCCGCGACCCGGGTCTCCCGCGTCGCCCGATCTCCCTCCAGCACCTCGACGCGCAGCCAGTCACCGGGTCGCACGCCGAGCAGCTCGCCGAGGCGCCGGGTCAGGATCACGCCCTCGTCGGGGAGCGCGACGAGGCCGCGGTCGGCATCGAGCAGGCGACGCAGTTGCGTGTCGCGGTCGAGGCCGAGCAGCGCCGTTCGTTTGCTTCGGTGTTCGAATCGCAGGCGCACGGCGACGGCGCGCCAGGGTTCGACCCTCGTCACACCGGGCAGGTGTTCGAGATCGTGCCGCACCCGCGAAGAGAGCGGATCGCGAAACGCGATCGTCGCGTCGTCACGCTGCACGAGGCGAAACTGCACTTCGGCGAGTTCGTCGATCGCTTCTTGAAAGAAGCGCCCGACCACCAGCAACGCGACCGCGAGCGCGATGGCGAGCGCGCCGAGCGCGGCGCGTCCCGGCCGCCGCGCGAGATGCCGGAGCACCATCCGCACGGACGGCGAGAGCCGAAGCCGCGGCGCGAACCGATCGAGCAATCCGGCACGAAAGCGGGCCGGCGACTCCGGGCGCATCGCCTCGGCGGGAGGCAGCGCGAGCACCTGCCGCACGGCCCCGAGCGCACCCACCGCCGCCGCCGCCGCGGCCGCCCCGGTGGCCAGTGCGAGCGTCGGCGCGCCAAAGGCGAAACGAAACACGGCGAAGCGATAGAAATCCACGTACATCTCGTGAACGGCGCGCCCCCACCACAACCCGACGAGATTACCGAGCATCGCTCCGCCGGAGACCGCGATCGCCGCGAGCGCGAGATAGTGCGCGGCGACCGTTCGATCCGTGTATCCGAACGCCTTCAGCAACGCGATCTGTTCGCGCTGCGTCGCCACGAGGCGGCGCAGGACGACGTTCAGCAGGAAGGCCGCGACGCCGAGGAAAATCGCAGGCACCACGACGCCGGTCACGCGGTTCTGCGCGATCTCGTCGGTCAAGAATCGATGCGAGACGTGTTCGCTGCGTCCGATGGCACCGAGGCCACCGTATCGCGCGAGCAGCCGGTCGAGCCGCTCGATCACGTCCGCTTCGCGCGCTCCGGGCGCGAGCGCGAGCACGACGTCGTCGAACGCGCCTTCCATCTCGAAGGCCGGCGCCATCGCCTCGCGACTCGACCAGATCACACCGAAGTGGCGATTGTCGGGGATCAGGTCACTGCCGCGGATCTCGTAGACGTATTCCGGAGAGAGTCCGATGCCGACCACGTGCAGCGATTGCCAGCGCCCGTCGAGCACGGCACCGATCCGATCCCCGGGATGCAGCCGGTTCGCATTCGCGAAGGCTTCCGAGACGATCACCTCGTCGCGACGCCCGGGCTCGAGCCAGCGCCCGGCGCGCAGATGAACGTCGTTCAGCATCGATGCGCGCGCTTCGGGAACCGAGACGAGGCGCGCCGTCGCGGGTTCGCGCAGCCCCGGAACGTCGACCGTGACCTCGTAGACGAGGCGGGTGCGCAGCGACGAAACGCCGGGAATCGCCTCGATCTCGCGCGCGAGAGATTCGGGAGCGCGCACGAGGCTCGCGAAGACGTCGGCGAATCGGTATCGCGCGTAGTACTCCGCCTGCGAGACCAGCAGCGAGTCGTAGGCGGTGCGCGTGGTGACGACGGTCGCGACGCCGCAGGCCACGACCAGTGCGATCGCCGTCACCGGGCCGCGCAGGTGCCAGACGTCACGCCAGAGTTTCCGCGTCAGTGCCCGCAACGCGCGCCGCCGTCTCGCCGGTTCACCACTCGAGATCCGAGGGATGCGCCCGCTCGAGGTTGCAAACCTCTTCGACGATTTCGCCGCTGCGCATCCGAATCACTCGATCGCCCATCGCCGAGATCGCGGCGTTGTGAGTGATCACGACGGTCGTCGTTCCGAGTTCGCGGTTCGCCTGCTCGATCACCTCCAGCACTCGCTTGCCGGTCGGATAATCGAGCGCGCCCGTCGGCTCGTCGCAGAGCAGCACGTCGGGCCGCCGGGCGATCGCCCTCGCGATCGCGACCCGTTGTTGTTCGCCGCCCGAAAGCTGCGACGGAAAATGATCGAGCCGGTCGGCCAGCCCGACCCGGGACAGCGCGTCTTCCGGTGCGAGCGGACGGGGTGCGATCTCGGTCACCAGCGCCACGTTTTCACGCGCCGTGAGACCGGGAACGAGGTTGTAGAACTGAAAGACGAACCCCACGTGATCGCGCCGAAATCGCGTCCGTGCCGCATCGTCCTGCGCCGCGAGATCGTGGTCACGGAACCTCACGCTGCCCGAGGTGGGAACGTCGAGTGCGCCGAGCATGTGGAGCAGCGTCGACTTGCCTGAACCGGACGGACCGAGCAGCACCACGAGTTCGCCGGCGTGGAGGTCGAGATCGACGTTCCGCAGCGCGTGCACCTCGACGTCGCCCATGGTGTAGGTCTTGCACAGCGCGCGAACGCGGTACACGGGATCCGCGACTTCGTTCGCCGCGGCAACGGCCGCGGTGGATGCCGGCGCCGATCGAGACTCCATGCGCTCGAGTATGCCGGCCCGCGCGCGCTCGCGCGCGTACAATGGGCACCATGCGACCGGGCAGCGTTCGAAACGTTCGCGAGTTCCTCCGCGAAGTCTTCACCGAGTTTCAGCGCGACAACGCGGTCGCCCTCGGGGCGGCCCTCGCCTACTACACGATCTTCTCGCTGGCTCCGCTGCTCGTGCTCGCGATCGGCGTCGCGGGAATCGTTCTCGGTCGCTCGACCGCGCAGGCCGAGATTCTGCTTCGCGTACGACAGGAGGTCGGGCCAAACGTCGCCGGGGCGATCGAAGGGATGATTCTCCAGCTCGCATCGCCAAAATCCGGAGCACTCGCCACCGTGACCAGTCTCGTGACCATGGTCTTCGGCGCGTCGGGGGCGTTCGGTCAGTTGCAGGGCGCGCTCAACACGATCTGGGACGCACCGGCCGGCCCGACGAGAGGGTGGAGGAAGCTCTTGCGCCGCCGACTGAGCGCGTTCGGGATGATTCTGGTGATCGGCCTGCTGCTGGTCGCCTCGATGCTGCTGACGGCGTGGCTCACGGCCGCCCATCATCTGATTTCCGCGCGACTGCCGATCTTCTCGGCCACTCTGCCGTTCGTCGAGTTCTCGCTCTCGCTCGCGCTGGTGACGGTGCTCTTCGCCGCGATCTTCAAGTTTCTTCCCGACGTCGAGATCGAATGGCGCGACGTCTGGCTCGGTGCGGCCGTGACGGCCCTGCTCTTCAGCGCCGGCAAGTCGCTGATCGGCCTCTACCTCGGCCGTGCCGGCGTCGGCTCGATCTACGGTGCTGCCGGCTCGCTCGTCGTGCTCCTGCTCTGGGTTTACTACTCCGCACAGATCTTTCTTCTGGGCGCAGAGTTCACCGAAGTCCATACCCGACGCCGCGGGTCGCGCGCGGATTCCCGCCCGCCGGCGCGCGCGTCGCGAGCGCCCTGACTGTCACCCCACCGCGCACCTCGTCGCCGGCGGATCGACCGGCTGGCAACGAGGCCCGCGCTGCATCGACTGCTCGCGCCCGAGCTCGAGATCGACGCGCGACGGGAAGCAGACGCCGAGGCTCGCGACGCGCCAACCTCACCGTCGTCGCTGCTTGCGCCGCGTGCCGCCGGCCGGTAGCACCGAGCGAGGTTCACGAAGCATTCCCGCGACGGGCCACCGGGCTCGAGGAGGGGTCGCCGACCATGTTTCCGATCCGGGACGACAACCCGCATTTCCTCACGCCGGTGGTCACGATCGCCATCGTCGGCGCCAACCTCCTCGCCTGGTTCGTCGTGCAGGGGCTCGGCGCAGAGGCCCCGCTCGCGCGCTCGGTGTGCGATCTCGGGCTGATCCCCGGCGAGCTACTCGGTCGCGCGACGCCGGGTCTCGCAACGCCACTCTCCGAACACTTTCGTTGCGTCGTCGATGCGTCGCCGTCCCGGATCACGCTGCTGACCCACATGTTCCTTCACGGCGGCTGGATGCACCTGATCGGGAACCTCTGGTTCCTCTGGATCTTCGGCAACAACGTCGAGGATTCGATGGGGCATGGCCGGTTCGTGGTGTTTTACGTGCTTTGCGGGCTCGCCGCGGCCCTGTTGCAGATCGCATCGCAACCGGATTCGCCGACGCCGATGGTCGGAGCCTCCGGCGCGATCGGCGGCGTGATGGGTGCCTACCTCGTCCTCTATCCGCGCGTGCGTGTGCATCTGCTGGTCGTGCTCGGCTTCTACGTGACGACGATCGCCGTGCCGGCGATGCTCATGCTCGGCTACTGGTTCGCACTGCAGTTGCTGGGCGGCGCGGCAAGCAGCGCCGCGCGCGGCGGCGTCGCGTTCTGGGCACACGTCGGCGGGTTTCTCGCCGGTGCGCTGCTCGTGCCGTGGTTCCGCGATCCCGTGCTGGTGGCGCGACATCCCGTGCACGGCTGGTCGAGCGGACGGCGCACGGTTCGCGACTGAAATCCCGCTACTGCGTCGGGTTCGAGGGTGCACTCGCGCACGGCTCGGACCGCGGGTGGCCGGGCGCGCAACGATTCAGAGCGGGTGACGAACGGGCACCGCGTGTCCCGGGGACTCGCGAACGGCCGCGATCCGCTGCACGAAGCGAGGCGGCTCTTCGAGAAAGCCGTCCTCGAAGGCGACGACGCGCAGGCCTCTCGCCACTTCCAGCAGTTCGCCCGGCCGCAGCAGAAACTCCGGGTTCGCCGGGCGTCCGACCGTTTCGTTTCCCGCAGAATAGGTTTCGTAGATCAGGCCGCCGTCTTGCCCGACGCTGCGAACGATGTCCGGGAAGCGCGCGCGCCAGAGGTAGCGGGTGACGATGACGGCATCGAAACGCCGCCCTTCGAGCGGCCACGCGTCCCGCTCGATGTCCGCAACGAGGATCTCGGCGATCGATTCGAGCGGGCGGAGGGCCTCGGCATCGCGATCGACGCCGGTCACCCGATGTCCGCGCTCTGCGAACCAGCGCACGTGTCGTCCTGCGCCGCAGGCCACGTCGAGAACGCTTCCGCCGGGCCGAACGAGAGACGACCAGCGCTCGACCCACGGCGACGGCGCGGCGCCGGCTGCCGGACGCGACCCGGTCGCCGTCGGCTCTTCGATCATTCGCGTCCGCTCGGAGCGCTTGCGGCCACCGCCCGCAAGGCGACGAGTACCCCCGAGAGCAGCGCGGCAACCGCGTTGTGCGCAATCGCGAGCGGAAGGGGCAGCGCGAAGATCACGCTGGTGATTCCGATCGCGGCCTGCAGCAGGACGAGTCGGCCGGCGAGAAGACCGAGCCGGCGAAGCGGGGGGTCGCGGAGAGATCGCCAGCCGACGATGCCCACCAGCGTCAGCAGCACCAGCGCCCCCGCGCGATGCGTCCACTGAATCGCGACCAGAGCGGGCCCCGAGAGCGGCGCGCCACCGGCCGTGGAGCCAGCCTCGTGCCAGAGCGAGAACGCTTCCGCGAATCGCATCTCGGGAACGACGGCGCCCTCGCACAGCGGTACGCCCGGGCAGGCCATGCCCGCGTAGTTCGTACTGACCCAGCCGCCGAGAGCGATCTGCACGAAAAGCGCGATCAGCGCCCCGCTGGACCAGCGCCCGAAGCGCACCACGTCGAAACCGTCGTCCCGCTCCCGCTGCGCCCGCGGATGGTCTCGCACGAGCAACCAGACCAGCAGCGCGAGCGTGCTCATGCCACCGAGCAGGTGCAGCGTCACGACGATCGGCATCAGCCGCCAGGTCACCGTCCAGCGGCCGAAGAGCGCCTGCACGACGATCAGCATCACCAGTGCGATCGGCAGCGCGGGTGAGCGTCCGAGACGAGCACGAAAGCGAACCGCGACGGTGGCGATCGCGAGCACCAGCAGACCGAG
>CAZDHU010000061.1:0-26331 GCA_964505355.1 uncultured Myxococcaceae bacterium
CTCCCCCTGCTCTCCACGTCACCTCGCGGCTTCGCAGTTGGGTTCGGATACCAGGCCGGAGAGCCTCTGCCTGGACGGGGACTCTCACCCCATTGATGTCGTGCGCTGCTGGGCGCACGGGTGCGGGGGCGGAGCCCCCGCTTCCCTTCTTTCCGCGCTTCGCGCGAAACTGCTGCTCGAACACGATCGGGCTCACGCGTCCGATCGTCGAGTGGCGGCGCTCCGGATTGTAAAAGTCGTCGATGTACTCGCGCACTGCCTTCTCCACCTCGACTCGCGACTGGAGTCCGGTCTCCTCTCCGATCTCGCGCTTGAGCGTCGAGAAGAAGCTCTCGGCCACCGCGTTGTCGTAACAATCTCCGCGACGGCTCATGCTCGCGCAGGCGCCGTTCTCCTTCAGCAGCTTCTGGTAGTCCGTGCTCGCGTAGGGACTGCCGCGATCCGTGTGGTGCACGAAACCGCGGCGCGGCTGACGCAGCACCAGCGCGCTTCGCAGCGCCTCGATCGCAAGCTCTTGATCGTTGCGTTCCGAGAGCGCGTAGCCCACCACCCGCCGCGAGAACAGATCCAGCAGCACCGCGAGATACAGCCAGCCTTCCCGCGTCCGCAGGTACGTCACGTCGCCGACCCACGCGACGTTCGGCGCCGCCGTCCGAAAGTTCCGCGCCAGCAAGTTCTTTGCCACCGGCTTCCCGTGCCGCGAGTCCGTCGTGCGCGGGATCCTGCGCCGTCCCGAGCGCGCTACGAGGCCGCGAACTGTCATCAGCCGCGCGACGCGCTTGCGCGAAACCCGCTCGCCGCGCTCGCTCAGCTCGTCATGCACCCGCGGACTCCCGTAGCGCCGGCGCTTCTCCTGAAAAATCGCCGCCACCGCGATCCCCAGACGTTGATCCTCGAGTGCACGCGGGCTCGGCCCGCGGCCGCTCCACCCGTAATAGCCAGCTCGCGACACCGCCAGACATCGACACAATACCCGCACCGGGTACCTGGCCCTCTCCGCCTCGATGAACGCGTATCTCACGCGTTCTCCTTCGCGAAGAAGGCCGCCGCTTTTCGCAAAATCTCGCGCTCCATCGCCAGCGTCCGGTTCTCGCGACGCAGCCGCACCAGCTCCTCACGCTCCGCCGTCGTCAGTGCGCCCGTGCCGCCTCGACCCGCATCGAGTCCCGCCTGCTTCACCCACTCGGCCACTGCCGTCCGCGTCAGATCGAGCTCTCGCGCCACCGCGCCAACGCCCCGGCCGCCCTTGCGAATCAGCTCGACCACCTCTTGCTTGTATTCGCGCGTAAACACCCGCCGTTTTCGTCTCGCCATGACACACTCCTATCGCACTTCCGCGCGATCCGACGTGTCCGCGAAACCGGGGGAAGCTCATTTCGTCGAGCAGCATCGAGAGCCGTCCACGACCGATCTCGACGTGCGTCGCGTCGTCTGCGAGATCAAACGGGAACGCTCCGCGCTCGAGCCGCTTGTAGAGCATCCGGAACCCGTTGTGGTCCCCGACGAGGAGCTTCACCGCCGCGTGCGCGCGGATCGAGACCGGCACAAATCGGCTGGCGGGCGACTCGCGGGGCGACGTCGTCCTCTCGCGGATCGCCTTCGCTCGCTGCTCTCGGTATCGAAGTCGCCAGACCGAAATGCCCGAGCTCCGCGACAGCTCGGCCCAGCTCACGCTCTCGCGCTCATGCCGGGCAATCAGTGCGGCGATCTCCCGCTGCTCTCGATTCGTCGTCCAGTGCATGGCCCGCAGCCTGACAGCGCGCGGAGGCGGAGGGAAGGACGGGCGTCAGGCGACGGTTGAGTGAAATCCGGCGTCAACACCCACCAGCGCCGCCGTTCGGTGCGAGCAGGTGCGACACGAGCGGCACGCGATCGCCGCCGACGGGGGGGCATCGCTCGCGCCGAGGCATTCTCGGTTCATCAACCCGTTGCGCGCGCCATCCGCTGGCGACGCCGCCAAGCGATCGTCGCCACACCGGCTGCGGCGAGCAGGCCCGTCGACGGTTCGGGAACGGCGTAGAAGCCGAGCCCGTAGAGACCGGAGAGCAGGCCGCCGGGATCCGTCTCGAAGTGCAGGAGACCGTCGAACACGAGGAGCCCGGCCGAGGCGAAGTTCGGAAGTCCTCGAATCTGGCTGGCGGACGAGAGATCGAGCCCGCCGATGAGCTCCCCGAAGAGCACCGACTCTTCTTCGACGTCGAGCGTTGCCGCCGTCGTCGCACCAGACGCCGTAACGAGGAGGTGAACGGCACCCTGCACGCGGAGTAGCCCTTCCGCCGCGCGGAGCGTCAGCTCGCTCGGCTGCGCGGGATCGAGCTCGATCGAGAGCACAAGGCTGAAGTATCCGTGCGGGCAGAGCGTGTCGGTACACGGCATCGGCTGGAGCAGAGTCCCTGAAGCGTTGAGAGACGTGATGGCGAGCGTCTCTCCGTCGGCCAGCACGCCCGCCGTCTCGATCTGCCCGGTCACCCACGCTGGCACGTTCCGGAAGTCGTCCCGAATCACATACGGGAGAGCCCGCGCCTCGGACGCGTGGACCAGGAGCCCGATCAACCCCGCAACCAACCCGCTCAGCACAGCAACGCGTCGGGACATACGGATCACCTCATTGGGTCTGGAAGTCGCTTCGTTTCGTCAAGGCGCCGCCTGTAGATCCTCTCCGCCGCCCACAGGCAGCGACGCGTGACCTGCCCACAGCCGATCATCCGCCATGCGCCTCCGCTGTCGCCACGCAAGCGTCGTTGCCCCCAGCAATGCGAGCACACCCGTGGATGGTTCGGGGACCGCGGAGAAGCGGGCCCATGTGACTCCGGACAGCAGCCTGTCGGGCGCGCTCTCGTAGCGCAGGTATCCGTCGAACTCGAGAAGCCCGGCAGACGCGAAGTTCGGAACCGGACGCAATGGAGCCCCCCCTGGAGTCTCGATTCCTCCAATTCCGCCCAGCAAACCAAGATGAGAGGAGAACTCCTCGACCTCGAGCGTGGCGGGCACCGCGGAGAGGGAGCTGCCCGACACGGAGACGAGCAGGTGAACGGCCCCCCGCGTCAACAACAGATCTCCGTCCCTGCGAAGTGTCAGCGCGCTCGCCCGCCGGGGGTCGAGATCGACCGAGACGGCGATCACAAACTCGATGGGGCACACAGTTCCAACGCACTGCTCTGGGAGCAGAGTGTGCCATGAAGCACGCAGCGATGTGATGGTGAGAGTCTCCCCGTCCTCCAGCACGCCGGCCGTCTCGATCTCTGCGGATATCCCCAGAGCATCCGCTTCGGGCGCGCGTCCTATCAGGCCGATGAGCGCAAACAGGATGCCGCTCAGCATGGAGAAACATCGGTTCATACAGCGCACCTCATTCTTCGAGGCGCGAGCCGCCGTGCGCGGCCCGCGCCTGAAGGCTGGATGATCGTTACGGAGCCGGAGGGATCGCAGGAGTACAGCGGTTGACAATCGTTGCGGTCGGCGGACTCAGCAGGGCCCGCTGGATGACGACCGAGTCCGCAACGGAGCAGTTCGAATCTCCGCTGACGTCGCACAGATCCGGCCGCGTCATGGTGGCTGTCGGAGGAACCAGGAGTGCCCTGCTGATCACCGTCGCGTCGGCAACGCTCACTCGCGTGTCCGCAGTCACATCTCCGCACTGACAATCGTCGCCGCGGCCGTCGCCGGGAGAGCCGGCGCCCACGCCACCTCCATCCGCCTGGGCGCCGTTCGCGAAGAACGGACAATTGTCGTCGCAACCACTGGTTGCACCGGCGGTACACGTGGCGTCTCCCGCGATGCCCGAGGCATTACCATCGTCGATCCGGCCGTCTGCGTCGAAGTCCGACGGCCATGCGCCCAGGTATTCGCGCCCGTAGCCGAACACGGTGTCGAGCCCGGTGACGCCAATATCGATCGCTCGTTTCGCGGAGAACCGAATCAGATCGGTTCGGTTGGTCCCGGAGAAGAACGCGCGATTGACTGCGGCTGCGCCCGCAACGTGCGGTGAGGCGGCAGAGGTGCCGAAGAACGGACTGAGGCTCGTACTGGTCGCCACCCCGTCGTACGCGGAAACATCGGGCTTCGTGAAACCACCGGTCGCCGCGCCGCCCGGCCCGTTCGTTGGGCCCTCGGAGCTGAACGGCTCCTGCGCGAATGTCGCGTAGTCGACCGCGGCCACCGTAAGGGCGTGCGGCGAGTCCGCAGGAGTCGACAGGCTCCTGGCACCGACCCGCTCACAGAGTTCTCCAGACGGCGTGCTCACAGACAGACGGGCGTAGAGATCCAGGTTCAGCGCAGACGTCCCGCTGATTCTCTGGATTGCGACACCGTAGGCCGTGGTGGTGCCGTACGCGACCGCAGAGACGGCCTCTGTCGGTGTCTGGCCTGGAGTACCGTTCTGCGGGTTTGTGCTGCTCGCAATGATATTCCACGTCCCGGTGGCGCTGTTGTAGCGAACAATGTGCAGATCGAGGTTCTGGTTGACGTTCGTCCAGTCGCTCCATCGCAAGAACGCGGCAAGGGTTACTCCTGGCGGGATGCCGTAAGGTACGCCGCTCTGCGAGCCATACATGTCGCCATTGTCGGTCGGCGTGAAGTTGTGATAGCCGTCGCCATTCGAATCAACGAACGCTCCGCCCCAGTGCCGCTGTCGCTCGTTGCCGGCTGACGTCACCCACAGGATGCCGTTTGCCTTCGCCGTCGCGACGAGGCTGTTGACGAATCCGGTTCCGTCTCCTGGCCCTGCGTTGTAGAACCCGAGCGAGGTGTTGATCACGGATACGCCGTTCGACGTCAGCCAGCTCGAGGCATTCTGCAGGTCGATGTCGGAGGAGATTTTCGCGAGATAGAGGCTCGCCTGAGGCGCGACGTCGTGCACGATCTCGGCAACGGCGGTGCCGTGTTCCGGACCACCGTCCACCTGCGCGTCCGTCTCGCCGGGGACGAAGTTCTTCACCGTGACCGACGACGGCAGCTCGGTCCCGAGCTTCGACGCATAGGTCAGGAAGCCGAGATCGATGACGCCGACGCGAACGCCGGCTCCCTGAGCAGCACCGCCGTGCCACGCAGTGCCGTTCAGCGCACCCACGCCCTGGCTCGTCACATGGGAGATCGCTCGGAGAGGTTCTTGAATCGAGACGATCTCGGGACGGCCTGCGAGGCTGGAGATCGCTCTTACCGGTATCCATGCTTGAATGACGGAGTGGTCGGCCGCGACGCCGGTGACCTCGGCACCCTCGGACCGCAATGCCTCCGCGACTCGCTCGGCGGTTGCGCTGACCCTCTCGGCCAGTGCGTCCACTTCTTGGCCGCTTGCGCCGGCCGCCAAGGCAGCGGAGAGCTTCTCTCTGTCGTCCACGGCGGGCGGGCTGAGCACGACCCGCAACAGCGCGCGATTGGCCGAAACTCTCAATCCGAGGGAGGTTGCAACATCGCGCGCGGAGGACGGTGCAACTCGCGTCGCGTCGACGACCCGCGAGACGACCGCGTCCAGCTTGGAACCGCGGACCGCCGCCTCGGGCCCTCCCTGGATGGGGGCTGAGGCTTCAACTCCCGAGAGAGGCGATAAAGTCACCCCCCCCCCCGGCGCTTTCGCCCGGCCCGAACGCGCTGCTCGAAGGCCGCGCGCCCGCGGCAACCACAAACCCGATCACACGCAAGTATCGCGACGAAATCACTGATCTCTTCGCCATCGGAGTTCCCCCTCGTTGCTGGCTCTGCAATACCCTGCCAGACCGAGTCCGCCGAAACAAGACAAATCTCCGACCCGACCCAATCCCGAGGCCCGCCTCCGAACGTCCGGCCCGGACGTGACGGCGGTGTGAAAACAACAAATCACAATCGAATCCGGGCGGAAGCGCGCGGGTTGCGCGCTTGCGGGCGGGCGGGCGGGCGGGCGTGTGCGTCAGGCCTGGCGGCCGAGCCATTCGATGTCGGCCACGCCCGCGCGGCGGTTCTCGACGCGCGCCATCACGAAGAGCAGGTCCGAGAGGCGGTTGACGAAGCGCAGCGCGTTCTCGTCGATGCGTTCGTCGTGATGAAGCGCGACGAGGCAGCGCTCGGCGCGGCGACAGACGGTGCGTGCGACGTGACAGTGCGCGGAGGCGGGGGTGCCTCCGGGCAGGATGAAGCGTCGCAGCGGTTCGAGTTCGGTTTCGAAGGCATCGATGCGGTGTTCGAGGCGCTCGACGTCGCCCGCATCGGGTTCGGGGATCGAGCTGCGGCGGCGGCGCTCTTCGTCGGGCGTCGCGAGCCAGGAGCCGATCTCGAAGAGCGTCGATTGCAGCGCGTGCAGCAGCGTGCGCAGATCGTCGTGAATCGTCACCGCAGCGCAGACACCGAGGACGGAGTTGAGTTCGTCGATCGCTCCATACGCGTCGACGCGGGGATGATGTTTGCTGACGCGGGGACCACCGAAGAGATCGGTTTCTCCGCTGTCGCCGCGCCGGGTGTAGACCTTCATCGCGACGACGATCGTTCTTCTTGGGCTGAACCGGGACGCAGCCCGCCGCGATCACCGCCAGGATTCATTCGCGTCCTCCGAGTTCTGCATCGAGTCGCCGGTCGAGCTCCGCGTCGTACGCGCCCGACGTCCGGGCCAGTGCCGGCGGCAACGTCTCGCGGCCTGCCCCGGCTCCCTGCCGCCGGAGAAAAATCACCACCACGACGCCGCCGGCGGCGACGGCAAGAAGCGGCATCACCCAGGCCGCGAGCCCGAACCCGCGCGCTCGCGGCGCCTGCAAGATCGTCTCGCCATAACGGTCGACCAGCTCGCGTTCGACCTCCGAGCGTTCTCGACCCAATCCTTCCTGCGCCACGATCCATTCACGCAATTGGGCGGCCTGCGGGCTCGGACAATCGGGCAGCGAGCGTCCCGGGCAATAGGGACTCATCAGCGAGTTCGCGAGGCCGTAGGCCCAGCCGGCCTTCTCGGCCGCACCCGCCGTTCCAGCAGCCAGCGAGAGCAACGCGATGGCGAGAACGAACGGCAGAACACTTCGGCGCGGAATCACGACTCGCCCCTCCGCGAATCTCTCGCCTTCGTACGGCGCGCGTCGTCGATCGTCAGATCTCCCAGCCGAGCTGGCGTTCGTCCTGCGCGCAGCCGCCGCGCAGCCCGACCTGAAGCTGCGGCGGCTCGATCTGCACCTTCGAGCACGGCGGCACCGAGCCGGTGAGCCAGACGTTGCCGCCGATCACGCTGCCGCGTCCGATCACCGTCTCGCCGCCGAGGATGGTGGCGCCGGCGTAGATCACGACGTCGTCCTCGATCGTCGGATGGCGCCGCGTGCCGCGAATCGTTCGCCCCTGCACGGCGAGCGCGCCGAGGGTCACACCCTGATAGACGCGCACGCGATCACCGATCCGGCACGTCTCGCCGATCACCACGCCCGTTCCGTGATCGATGAAGAAGCGTCGCCCGATCTCCGCCCCGGGGTGGATGTCGATGCCGGTCAGACCGTGCGCGTATTCCGTCATCATGCGCGGCACCAGCGGCACGCCGACTTCGTGCAGGGCATGCGCCAGCCGGTAGATCGCGACCGCGTCGATCGAGGGATAGGAGACGACGATCTCCGCGTGACTGCTGGCCGCCGGGTCGCCTTCGAATGCGGCCTCGACGTCTTCGGCGAGGAGCTGGCGCACCGCAGGAAGCCGCTCGAGGAAGCGAATCACCACGTCTTCGGGATTTCGTTCCGCGGGAAGCTGCACCCGTGCGAGGATGCGCAGCAGACGATCGGACAGCGCGGGCACCTCGGCCCGCAGCGACGCGCGGTCGCGGTGGCGCTCGATCAGTGCGCGCAGGCGTTCGGTGAACGCGATCACCTCGCCGCGATCGGGAAACCCTTCGGCCTGCGCTTTGCTGAGTGCGTCGTCGATCGGAGTCGAGAGCGCGGCCACGGTGGCGTCGATCGCCGCCCCGAGAGAAGAGCCCTTCGTTCGCGGCTCGGGTCGCAGGTTGATGCGCTGGCTCATCGTCGACTCCTCGCGGCGCGTCCCCCGATCCGACCACTGTAGGAGACCGCCCCGAGAATGGAACCGGTCGTTTTGCGGACGCGACGCGGGCTGCGCCTCCGGGATTCCCCCGTATACTCGGCCGCACCTCCTCCCCCGAACTCGCTGCCGGCCTCCTCCGGCGGTCCCGGCCTTGCATCGAGGAGCGCCTTGCCCGTCTACAGCCACTCTCGACTCTCGAGCTTCGAAAACTGTCCGAAGCAGTTTCACTTTCGATACGTGCTGAAGATTCCGGCCGAGTCGGAGTCGGTCGAGGCGTTCGTCGGCAAGCGCGTGCACGAGGTGCTCGAGCGACTCTATCGGTTCGTCGCCGAGCAAAAGCTGCCCTCGATCGAGCGCGTGCTCGCACGGTTCCGCGCGAACTGGGACGACAGCTTCGACGACGCGCGCGTCCGGGTCGTGCGCGACGGACTCGATCCGCGGCACTACCGCGAGCTCGGCGAACGCTGTCTGCGCAACTTCTACCGGCGCCACTATCCCTTCGACGCCGAAGAGACCCTCGGGCTCGAACAGAACGTCCACTTCTCGCTCGACGACGGCGGTCGCTACCGGATGCGCGGCGTGGTCGATCGAATCGCGCGCACGCGCGACGGCGCGGTCGAGATCCAGGACTACAAGACGGGGGGCCGGCTTCCCTCGCAGCGCGCGCTCGACGTAGATCGACAACTCGCGCTGTATCAGCTCGCGCTCGCAGATCGCTTCGAGGACGCGCGCGAAGTCCGGCTCGTCTGGCATTTCCTGCAACAGGGCGTGACGCGGGTCTCGACGCGCAGCCGCGAACAACTCGACGAGCTGCGGGCCCGAACGATCACGCTGATCGACCGGGTCGAGGCGGAACAGCGCTTCGACGCGAAGCCGGGCCCGCTCTGCGGCTGGTGTGAGTATCGCGATCGCTGCCCGGCGATGACCGGTGCGCGAAGTCCGCACGCTGCCGGCGAGCCGGCCCCGGCCATGGTGGCGCCGCGCACCGCATCGGCGGCGGCGCCGGCGCTCGCGCAACGTTCGCTCTTCGAAACCACCGCGAGTGCGGCGCTCGCACCCGCGCGCCGCTGAGGAACCCTCATGTCTCTGCGCATCGAACGCATCCCCGTGCTCTCCGACAACTACACCTATCTGCTGATCTGCGAGGCGACGAACGAAGCCGCCGTGGTCGATGCCCCGGAAGCCGATCCGGTGATCGAGCGCGTCGAATCGATCGGGACGCGCGTGACCGCGCTGCTTTCGACCCATCATCATCCCGATCACAGCGCGGCGAACCCCGTTCTCGCCGCGCGCTGGAACGCGCCCGTGCTCGGCCACGCCTCCGACGAGGGGCGCCTCCCGGGGTTCTCTCGCGGCCTGCAGGAAGGCGACGTGGTGTCGGTCGGTCGCGAGCGCGCACGCGTGCTGCACATCCCCGCCCACACGCGCGGTCACGTCGCGTACGTCTTCGACGACGCGAACGCGCTCTTTTGTGGCGACATGCTGCTCGCCGCAGGATGCGGCCGCCTCTTCGAAGGCACGCCCGAGATGATGTTCGCAGCGATGCGCAGGCTCGCCGCACTACCCGACGAGACGCGCGTCTACTGCGGACACGAGTACACCGAGGCCAACCTGCGATTTGCCGCGGCGGTCGAGCCCGACAACGCTGCGGTGTCGGAGAAGCTCGCACGGGTTCGTGAGATCCGCGCGCGGCACGCGGCGAACTGGCACGATGCCACGCCGGACGAGATGACGATTCCCTCGACGATCGGCGAAGAGCGCGCGACCAATCCGTTTCTGCGAGCGCCCGATGCGGCGGAACTCGGCCGGCGGCGCGCGTGGAAAGACGACTTTCGCGGCTGACGTTCGCCGCCGCCCGCGATCTCAGAGCGGAAGACCGATCCGCCGGCGCAGCCAGAGTCGAAGCGGTTTTCGCACTTCGCGCTCGGCCCAGTCCGAGAGGCGGCGGATCGCGTCCAGCGCATCGCCCTTGCCCGACCAGTGCGAACGCACGATGTCGGGATGCACGTCGCGCAGCAGGCGTGAGAGCGCAGCGGTGACGATCAGCAGATCGTCCACGAGACCGATCGGCCCGAGCAAAATCTCCGGCACCAGATCGATCGGCGAGAGCACGTAGCCGACGCCGAGCAGCGCCACGACCTTTCCGGCCAGCGGAACGCGCTCGTCGCGCATCAATCGCAACATCAGCACCACGACGTCGGGAAGCAGCAACAGGAGGTCGGCAAAGCTACTGGCGCCCGCGCGCGGAGCGGAGACCACGGCGCGCAGACGGTCGTACATCCTCCGCTCGCGCGGATTGAGTTCGATCGTGACGCCTTCTCGCTGCGGTTCGTGCCGCTGCATCACGCGCCCCGCATCAGGGTACGAGCCCTTCGCCGCCGTCGACCTGAATCACGTTCCCCGTCAGCCACGCGCATTCCGGCGTGGCGAGCGCTACCAGCACGCCCGCGACGTCTTCGGGCGTCGTCAGGCGGCCACGCGGATGGCGCGCGCGCGCGCGCTCCATCATCGCCTCGCTGCCCGGGATCTTTTCGGCGGCGGGAGTTCGCGTCACGCCGGCACAGATCGCATTGACCGCGATCTCGCGCGGACCGAGTTCGACCGCGAGCTGGCGCACCAGCGATTCGAGGGCGGCCTTCGCCGCACCGACGGGGCCGTACGCGGGCAGGCTTCGCTTCGATCCTTCACTCGTCATGGCGAAGATGTGGCCACCGTCTTCGAGCAGATCGGCGGCGATCAGCGCCTGCGTCCAGTCGACGAGGCTGGTCGCCATCACTTCGAGCGTCATCGCCATCTGCGCGGGTGATACCGCCTGCTTCGGATCGCGCGAAGTCAGGGGGCGCAGCGTGCCGAAGGCCAGCGAGTGCATCAGCACGCGCACGCGAGGGCCGCCCGCCGTGCATTCGCGAAGCGCCGCGATCGATGCCGCGCGCTGCGCGGCATCGATCGCATTGGCGTTGACGAGATGCACGCGACGACCGAAGGACGCGACGTCTTTGGCGACCGCTTCAGCGTTCGCCAGCGTCGACTTGCGATCGAGATGAACGCCGAAGACGTCGCTTCCTGCGCGTGCGAAGGCGCGTGCGGCGGCGGCGCCGAAGCCGCTCGACGCGCCGAGAATCAGACACCAGCCCGCGCGTTCTCGGCTCATGGCAGCTCCCGTGGCGTCGCAGCCGGCGGCGTTCCGGCCGGCTCGATCCGGACGGAGGTCGCGCCCACGACCAGCGCGCCGACCAGCGGACGGCCGTCGACGTCACCGAGCGCGAGATCGAGCAGGCGCGCGATCGTCGGCGCGACGTCGACCTGTCGCAAGACGGGATAGCGCAGCGAACCGCGAATCCCCGCCCCGCTCGCGACGAACGCGGGCGTCATCCCGGCGGGCGGAACGAGCGCGCCCGCAACGCCGCGTTCGCTCGCGGGTCGAAGCAGCGGTCCCGAAACGGCGAGACCGAACCCAAAGCCCGGTTGCGCTTCGAGCCCGAACCAGGCCTCGGGGTCCGCACCGCGTGCGAGCAGCTCGTCGGCGCCGACGATCCGGAATCCGCCCGCTGATCGCGCGGCTCGATCGAGCGCTCGGCGCGCGAGCATCGCGTCGTCTTCACCGACGGCATGCACGAGTGCGAGCGCACCGGCCGGTCGCGCGAAGGCCGACCAGCGCAGCAGATGGACGGTCGTGTTCGGTGCGGGCACCAGCAGGCCGGCGTCGGCGAGCACGACGTTGGGCGAGATCACGGTGTGAAGCGGCGCAACGCTCGTGTCACCGGCCACGAAGAGCGCGACGCGGCCGCGAAGTGCACCGTTCCCGAGGCAGCGCTGCAGGCGTTCGATCTCGTCGTCGATGCGCGCGAATGCGTCGCGCGCGGCGCGCGACTCCGGCCCATCGCGCACCAGTGCCGGCAGCGGGCCGCCGAGTCGCATCAGCAAGAGCTGCGGAGGATCGGCACGGCGTGCGAGTTCGCAGGCCAGATCGACGAGCACGCGGTCTCGCGCCGGGCCCTCGCCGGCCACTTCGGGAGACTCGGCGCCGGCGTCGTGCGCGGCCTCGCGCAGCGCCGGGGTGGTGTGCTCGTCGAGCGTTCGCCGCCAGCGATCGGGTGCGGCGCTCGATGCGGCCGGAAAGTGCGCGTGGAGCTGTGCGGCGGCGACGCTCGTTCCGGGCCAGCCGAGCGTGGCGACGCGCAGGCGATGCTCGGTGGCCGCGGTCCACAGCGTTCGGCCGCGAGGAACCGTTTCTTCCGGCGCCGATGCAGGCGTCACGCCGCGCGGCCCGAGCGACAGCTCGCCATCGACACCATGATGTGTCGGCAGCCGGCCGCTCACGAGTGTCGCGTGTACCGGCAGCGGCGTCGCGGGAAGGACGGACTCCACGCGCTCGGCGACGACGCCGCGCGCGGCGAGCGCGGCCAGACGCGGCATGCTCGTACCGCGCCCTTCGTTCGCATCGGGCCCGGCGACCACCTCGCGCGTCATCAGGCCGCTCACACTGACCAGCGCCACCAGCGCCGGCGCCTGCGCGCTCGCGGCCTCGTCTTCGATCGGCGGGCTCGCGATGGATCCGCAGCCGGCCGTGATCCAGCCGGCGAGCAGTGCCGGCACCGTGCGCCTGTGCAGCATCGAGATCACACGAAGATTCCGCGGCGTCGTTCACGGCCGCGCTGCAGAAGAGCGCTGATCGCGCCGCGCACCGCGTCGACCCGTTCCTGGATCACCACGTCTTCGTCGCTCGCCGATCCTTCGAAGTGCATCGGCTCGCCGAACCAGAGGTGATACTTCGTGGGCAGCGGAAGGATGCCGAGCGGCCCCAGCCAGGGAAAGCCGAGTGTGATTGGGAACGAGGGCATCCCGAACAGACGGCCCACGCCCGGCAGATTCGCGAACCCGGGCTGCTGCTCTTCGGATCCGACGATGCCGACGGGAACGATCGGCGTATCCGTCTCGAGGGCGAGTCGCATGAAGCCGAGACCGAAGCGCTGCAGCCGGTAGCGCTCGGAGAACGTCTTGCTCATGCCGCGTACGCCCTCCGGAAAGACCATCACGCATTCACCGGCCTCGAGCATCGACACGCAGTTCTCGGGCGTTCCGACCAGCACGCCTCCGCGCTGCGCGATCACGTTGAACCACGGGATCTCGGGGATCCAGTATTCACCCATCGGTCGCGCGATCCGCGGCGGCTCGGCTTCGAGCAGCATCGCCGTCGCGAGCATCAATCCGTCGAACGGGAGCTGGCCCGCGTGATTGGCGATCAGCAAGACGCGCCCGGCCGGAACGCGATCGATGTGGTGTGTGCGTACGCGAAAGTAGTACCGGTAGAGAAGCGCGGCGGGGATCGTCGCGCGCCGGACGGCCGAGGGATGCAGCCCGTAGTCGTCGAAGCCGAACTCGTTGAGCCGAGTCGGCACCTTGCGCAGGCGTTCGTCGATTTCACGACCGAGGTCGCGCCAGCGCAGCGGAACCAGCGCGCCGCCGAGATCGGTCGCCACGCGACGCAGCGAGCTGCTTCGCTCTGCCGTCAATGCCGCACGCTCTGGAAGATCTCCTCGAGCCCGAAGAGACACCGAAAGTTGGTGGCGTCGACGAAGCGGCGCCCGGAAAGCGTCACCGGATACTTCAGATAATCGAAGGCACCGGTCGGGTACGGCCAGAGGCCGAATCGGAACAGACGATCGAAGATTGGACGCACCAGCGGCTCGGGCAGCGCGATCGGCGTGCCTCCGGTTTCGCGAATCGCCGTGTGCAGCGGCACCGCGCCCGGCCCGGCGACGTTGAACACGCCCTGCAGTCCGTGCTGCAAGGCCAGCGCGATCGCCTCGCACACGTCCTCTTCGTGAATGAACTGCATCATGGGATCGAAGCCCATGATCGTCGGCACGCGTTGCAAACGCAGATACCCGCCGATCATCGAGTTGACGTAGTGCCCGAGCACGTTCACCGGACGCAGCACGGAGGTGCGAATGTGCGGGTACTTCCAGAGGAACGCCGACGCGAGCGTGTCGACCTCGACGAGATCGCGAATCTCCGGGTACGAGCGGCTGGCCGAGAGCGGATGATCCTCGTCCATGTAGAAGGGATTTTCGGCAAAGGCGCCGTAGACGTACCCGCTCGACACGACCACCAGCTTCTGCACGCCGTAGTGCGCACAGTGATCCAGCAGTTGTTTGGTGCCGCGCACGTTGACGTCGTGTCGCACGCGATCGTCGGTGCGGAAATGTCGGATGAAGCCCATGTGGACGATCGCGTTGGGCTGCTCGGTCCGGATCACGTCTTCGAACTTCTTCTTGCGCAGGTCGACGACGTGGACCTCGATGCCGCGCGGCCGGCCTTCGAAGGGCACCCGGTCGACGCCGGTCACCTCCCAGGATTCGAGCAGGCGCCGGGCGAGCAATCGGCCAAGGCCCCCGGCGATGCCGGTGACGAGAACTTTTTCCATCGTCGCTCCGAGGAGTTGCACCCCCAGAGTACAGCGCCCGGGAATGCCTTCCATGTTCGGATCCGGCCGCCGGCATGGTATAAAGCGGACCCCAGCGGGAGCCTGCGGTGGAACCGTCCGCCCGTTTCGAGGATGTGAAGATTCCGCTCGGTGAGCCGATTCACGGGCTCCAGAGCGTCTCCGGAGTGCTCGGCGTTCCGGAGTGGTGGCCGACCGGCGCGCGCGCCGCGGTCGTCTTCGCGCATGGCAGCTCGGGAACTCTCGCCGAGCCCCTGCTGGTCGAGCTGCAACGGGTTCTGACCGAACGAAAGTATCTCACGCTGCGATTCAACTTCCCGTTCGCGGAGGCCGGCAAGAAGCGACCGGACCGGCCGGCCGTGCTCGAACGCACGATGCGCGGCGCGATTGCCCTGCTGGCCCGCGATCCCGGGGCGGCGCCGGCGCATCTGTTCGTCTGCGGTCGCGGCCTCGGCGCGCGCGTCTGCGCGGATCTCGCGATGAACGGGCCCCGCGTCGATGGCGTGATGCTGCTCGGCTATCCGCTGCACGCGGCGGGCGATCCGACGAAGGTGCAGGTCGATCACCTCTTCCGGCTGGTCTCGCCGCTGCTCTTCGTGCAGGGAACGCGCGATCGAAGCTGCGATCTGCCGACGCTGCGCCGAACCCTCACGCGGGTCGGTGCGCCAACGACGCTCAAGGTGGTGCAGGAGGCGGATCAGTCGTTTCACGTGCCGCGGAAGTCGGGCCGGACGGATCCCGAGGTGCACGCCGAGCTGGTGGGCGCCCTCGATGCGTGGATGCACCGGACGCTCGGCGAATGATCGGGGGCGATCGATGACCGGCGGCGCAGCGCGCGATCTCTATCTCCGGCAGGAAGCCGTCGGCGAAATGGCGAACTTCGCGTATCTCGTCGGCAGTCGCGCGACCCGCGAGGTCGTGGTGGTCGATCCCGCGTGGAACGTCGACCGGCTGCTCGATCTCGCAGAAGCCGTCGGGATGCGTGTGGACGGTGCGCTGATCACGCACTACCACCCCGATCACTGCGGCGGCTCGCTCTGGGGACATTCGATCGAAGGGGTGGCGCGGCTGCTCGAACGGGCTCCCGTTCCCGTTCACGTGCACCGCGAAGAAGCGACCGGCGTGCAGCGCATCACCGGCGCTTCGGCGACGGATCTCGTCGCGCACGAAGGGGGCGAACAGATCGAGTTCGGCGGGGTGCGGGTGCGCTTGCTGCACACCCCTGGCCACACGCCCGGCTCGCAGTGCTTCCTCGCCGAAGAGGCCGGACATCCCGCTGCGCTGATCTCGGGCGACACGCTCTTTCTCGGCAGTTGTGGCCGCGTCGATCTGCCGGGCAGCGATCCGGAAGCGATGTATCGAAGCCTGCACGAGACGCTGAAGCGATTGCCCGACGAGACGCTGCTCCTTCCCGGCCATCTCTACTCGTCGGAAGCACAATCGACGATGGGCGAGCAGAAGCGCCGGAATCCCTTCCTGCGCGTCAGCACACTGGAACAGTTTCTCGGTTTCGTCGGCGTCTGAATTGCGACGGGCGCGCAGCGCTTCGACGCCACGCGCCCGTTCCACGAAACCTCGGCGCGCGTTACTTCGCGGCGCCCTCGACGATGATTTCGCCTTCGAGCTTGAGTGCGGCAGACGCCGCACGGTCCGAGCCCGTCGGCCGCACGATCGTGTATCGATAGCGACCGGGTTTGAGCTGGCAAAAGCTGGCGAACTCGCCGGTGTGAATCGGACCGGAGCGAATCTCGTCGTCCTTGATCTTGAAGTTCACGAGGCTGTGACAAACCATCGACTTCGCGACCTCGCGTTCGAAGACGATCTCCGACGGCAGCTTCGAGTAGCTGATCCACGCCACCAGCTGACCTTCCTTCAGCGTGACGGCCTTCGGGCGCACTTCCTGATCGGCGATCAACACCACGCGGTGCTCGGCCATGCGATACGACGGATCGAGCGTCGGCACGTCGCCGGGCGTCTGGTAGGGCAGTTCCGACGGACGATCGTCCGCGGCCCGGCTCGCAAACGGCGAGGCTACGACGACCGCAATGGCCGTCGCGAACAGCGTCTTCGAGCAAACGGAAGCGAGTCGGGATCGTTGAATCATCGGCGGGCAGACCTCCCTTCGGGTTCCGCTCGCTTATACCAGAGCTTTCGAGCGCTTGTCGGGGAATTCTGCGAACCGGTTGCCGGCCGCTTGCGGGCGGGTCGAGGTCCGCGCGCTTCCGCGCGCGCGGGAAGACGCTGCGCGCTCGGGCCAAGTCCGTGAATCCCGGCGGGTTTGCTGCGATTGGAGCGACCCGCCCGTCGCCTGAACGCGGTCTCGCGCGACCTCGGGGTCGCGGGCACCGCGGCGTCGCGACGAAGGGAGGCAGGCCCCGGGATGGCATCCGGAAGCGCCACCGCCGGCTCTCGTTCGGCCTGCGCTCCGTCGTTGAACGGCCGCGACGGCTCGGGTAGGGTTCGCGCGCCGCGCGGTCGCATCGATGCGCCCATCGATCCCGCGCTCCGGCTCGGAGGCTCGATACCCGCATGAAGATCTTGGTTTGCCTGAAGCAGGTCCCGAATCAGGACGCTCGCCTCGACATCCGCGCGGACGGCGCGTGGATCCAGGAAGACAATCTCAAGTTCGAGATCAACAGCTACGACACCTACGCGCTCGAGGAGGCCCTTCGGATGAAGGACGCCACCGGCGCCGAGGTCGTAGTCGTCTCGATCGGCCCCGATCGCGTGAGCCAGTCGCTGCGCACGGCGCTCGGCATGGGCGCGGATCGTGCCATCCACGTGAAGGACGCCGAGGCCGATGCCTCCGACGTGCTCGGCATCGCGAAGATCCTCGCGGCCGTCGCGAAGGCCGAAAGCCCGGACGTGGTCTTTCTCGGCCTCATGTCCGACGACGGCAACGGCGCCGCCATCGGACCGATGCTCGCCCAGCTCGGCGGCTTCTCGTACACGACCAGCGTGATGAAGGTGACGGCGAACGGCGCGATCACGGCCGAACGCGAACTCGAAGGCGGCGCGCTCGAAGTCGTCGAGATGCAAAAGCCCGCGCTGCTCGCGGTGCAGTCGGGCATCAATCAGGTCCGCTATGCCTCGCTCAAGGGCATCATGGCGGCGAAGAAGAAGCCGGTCGACACGAAGTCGGTGGCCGATCTCGGCCTCGGCGGAAAGGTTGGCGCCGGCGCGGTGAAGGTGAAGATCGAGAAGATCTACACCCCGCCGAAGGGCAAGGGAGCCGAGATCCTCAGCGGCTCGACCGACGACGTCGTCGGCAAGCTGGTCGGAAAGATCAAGGAACTCGGCCTGCTCTGAATCGAGGCGCCGGCGTGGATGCCGGCGCTCTCCCATCGCGGCCCGATCGAGGCCGCGTCGAGGTCATGCATGTCCAGCGTTCTCGTCGTGGTGGAAGTCCAGAACGGAAAATTGCGCGAGTCGAGCCTCGAGCTGCTCGCGTTCGCTCATCGCATCGCCGGCGCGAAGGGGCTCGAGGTCAAGAGCCTGATCCTCGGCAAGAGCGTCGCCGGGCTGGCGCAGGAACTCGCGCAAAAGGGCAGCGAGGTGCTGGTCGCCGAGCACGATCTGCTCGCGAACTACGGCGCGGACGCCTTCATGAAGGCCGTCGAGGCCGCGATCGGTGCGGCCGGCGCGCAGGTGATTCTCTTCTCTCATACGCCGGTGGGCTGGGATCTCGCGCCCCGCGTCGCTGCGGCGCTCGATGCGGGCTTCGTCAGCGATTGCTTCAACGTCGACGAGAGCGGCTCGCTCACGTTCCTGCGCCGCGTCTTCAACGGCAAGCTCGATGCGCGTTTCGTTCCGACCGCACTGCCGCTGGTGGCCACCTTCCAGCCCGGCGCCACGCAGCCGTACGCGGGCAGCGGTGCCGGCAAGGTGACACCGCTCGCCGTCAGCATCGACGCGGGCGCCCTGAAGACGAAGTTCGTCGAGACTCGCATGGCCGAGAAGAAGGGAGTCGACCTGACCAAGGCCGACATCATCGTCTCGGGCGGACGCGGTGTCGGCGCCCCCGAAAAGTTCACCGAAGTGGTACAGCCGCTCGCCGATGCGCTCGGCGGCGCGATGGGCGCGTCCCGACCGGTGGTCGATGCCGGCTGGCTGCCGCACGAGTATCAGGTCGGATCGTCGGGGCAAACGGTGACGCCGAAGCTCTACATCGCCGCCGGCATCTCGGGCGCGATCCAGCACCTCGTCGGAATGAAGAGTTCCAACTTCATCATCGCGATCAACAAGGATGGCGACGCACCGATCTTCGAAGTCGCGAACGTCGGCGTGGTGGGAGACCTCTTCGAGGTGCTGCCGGCGCTGACGAAGGCGGTGAAGACCGCCAAAGGCATCGCCTGATCGGCCGTCCAAACCGGGCCGCGTGGGTCGGCCCGGGCCGAGCGGATCGTTCGACCGGCGGAGCGAGCCTCGGCGCGTTCCGCCGGTGTGCATCTGCACGCGGATCTTCGCTCCGTGGTTGACTTCGTCCGGCGCCGGGAGTACCAAGCGGCCGAGGGCGTCGCTCGACTGGCGCTGAACCCGACCGCACCTCGATTTCCGCAGCTCCCCGGCGCCAGATCCTCGACGGGTTCCTTGCGCCGACGCCCGCGAGGGGGCGAGTCATCACGCGCCGCATCGCGTTCATCAACGAGAAGGGGGGCAGCGCGAAGACCACGCTGGTCGCGAACGTCGCCGCCTATCTCGCGCGCGAGCGAGGCCAGCGGGTGCTGGCGATCGATCTCGACCCGCAGGGCCAGCTCGGGAAGGTGCTCGGACTCGAACCGGCGAAGCTTCGGCGCTCCGCGATCGATCTGCTGGTCGATCAGGCGCTCGGCACGCCGGAGCCCGAAACCACGGGCCTTCACGCCGTCCGCGCCGGCGAGCCGGCGGCGGCCCGCGGCCTTCCCCTCGTGCGCTCCCGCATCTGCGGCCTCGACGTCGTGGTCGCCAACAAGGCGCTCGGACTCGCGCCGTCGCTGCACGAACCCGGTACCGATCCGACGGGGCGGCTCGAACGTGCGCTGCAGCGGATGCCGGAAGTGCGCGAGTACGACTTCGTCCTCTTCGACGCACCACCTTCCTTCGGTCCGCTGACGATCAACGTCCTGCGCGCCGCCGACGAACTCGTGGTGCCCGTACCGCTCACCTTTCTCGCACTCGACGGCTGCGCCGAGCTCACGCGCAGCATCGTCACCCTGCGGCAGCGCTTCGGTCACGGCAAACTGCGCATCGTGATGGTCGTTCCGACCTTCTTCCGGCGCACGCGGCTCGCGCAGGAAGTGCTCGAACGGCTGAAGACGCGCTTTCCGAAAGAGCTCGCGCACACCGTGATCGGCTTTCACGTGAAGATCGACGAAGCCCAGTCGCGCGGGCTTTCGATCTTCGAGTACGCGCCGAAGGATCGTGGTGCACAGGCCCTCGCGGCGATCGCGGAGGAGCTTCTTTCGCGCACGCCGGCCACCGAGGGGACGCCGGCATGAACGACTTCGCCGGGCCGCTGCATCTCGATGGCCTCGAAGACGAGCTGCTCGCGCCGATCGACGACCGGCGGATCGCACTCGGCCGGGATCCGTTCGAGGACGATGCGGCGCTCGACCCGCTGCTCGATCGGCTCGGGCTGCTCGGCGGACCATTCGCCCCCGAACGACGCAGCGCGCGCGAGCTGCTCGAAGAGATCGCCGAGCGACCGGTGACGGAGCTGCCGCGGCGGCGGTTTCGCGGGCGCGCGCTTCGCGTGCCGCATCTCGCGGACGTCGAAGCGCCGCCCGCCGCCTCGCCGATCGATCGGTGGCTCGGCGACGAACACCGGCGGCGCCTCGAAGCGCTCGGTGCGCTCGTCTCTCCCGACGCGCCGTGGGACCGCTTCGGCTTTTCACCCCGTGCGCTGCGCAATGCGATGCCCCTGTTTCTCGCCATCTATCGCGGCTGGTTTCGGGTGCGCAGCCGCGGCCACGAAAACATCCCGGCCAGCGGGCCCGTCATCCTGGTCGCGAACCACGGCGGACTGCTTCCGTTCGACGGTGCGATGACCGTGCTCGACGTACTCCTGCACACCGATCCGCCGCGTCTGGTTCGCACCATCGTCGATCGCTGGGCCGGCGCGTTGCCGTTCGTGAACGTGTTCTTCGCCCGCGTCGGTCAGGTGATCGGCACGCGTGAGAACTTCGCCGACCTGCTCGACGAGGGACAACTCGTTCTGGTCTTTCCGGAAGGCATGGAAGGCATCCGCAAGCCGGTCACGCAGCGCCACCGGTTGCAGCGCTTCCACGTCGGATTCGTCGAGCAGGCACTGCAGCAACGCGCGCCGATCGTGCCGATGGCGATCGTCGGCAGCGATGATCAGGCACCGATTCTCTTCGATCTGCAACCCGTCGCGCGGCGACTCGGCCTGCCCATGTTGCCGATCACCCCGACTTTCCCGCTGCTCGGCCCGCTCGGCCTGCTGCCCTATCCCGTCCCGTATCGCGTGGTCTATGGAGAACCGCTGAACTTCCACGAACGCTTCGGACCGGAAGGCGCCGAAGATCCGCGTCTCGTTCGGTATCTCGCGAATCAGGTGCGACGGGCGGTGCAGGCGCTGATCGATCGGACGCGCTCGTGAGAGCGGTGTTGTTGACCCACGCGGACGAACCGATCGGGCGCCGTGTGGTGAAGATGCTCTGGCACGACGAGGACGTGCAGCGGATCGTCGCCGTCGGCAGCGGCACCGCGCCGCGCGTCTTCGATCGTTTTCTCGCCGGCAGCAAGCCGCGCATGAGCTGGGTGCGCGTCGATCTCGCCCGGCATCGATCGGTCTCCGATCTGTTTCGCTCGAACGCCGTGCGCGATGCGCGCATCGACACGGTCGTCCATCTCCCGACGCATCTCGCCACCGCGCTGCACCTTCGCACCTCGCCGGGTGGTGTGGTGCGACGCACGGCCGAAGCGCGTCTCGTCCTGCAGCACGCACTCGACGCCCGCGGCATCGCGCATCTCGTCGCGCTCGGCAGTGCGTTCGTCTATCGACTGCAACCGGGAAACTCGAATCGCCTCGACGAACAGAGCGCGCTCGATCTCGACCCCGAAGTGGCTCCCGAGCTTCGCGCGTGGACGGATTGCGACATGATGTTTCATGCCGAGATCGGCAACGCGGCGCTTCGGGTCGTGCTGTTGCGCGTGCCGGCCGTCGCGGCGACGGGCGGAGGCGTGTTTCTTCATCCCGTGCTCGAGGGCGCGCCGGGCCTGCGGCTGAGACTGGCCGGCTATGACCCGATTTGCGCGGTGATCGCGGACAAGGACGTCGCGCGAGCGATCCGTTCCGCCGTCCACTCGGATGCTCCGGGCGTCTACAACGTGGCGAGCGACGAATCGCTGCCCCTGTCGGTGCTCGCGCGCTGGTCGCGTCGGCCGATGATCGCGGCCCCTGCGCCTCTCGTCGACGTCGCCTCGCGTCTCGCGAAGGCAGCCGGTCGGCGCTCGTCCCTGCTACCGCCGACGGGAGCACCCGCGCGATTCGGATTCACGCTCGACACGCGGCGTGCGGAACGCGACCTCGGCTTCCGCCCGGGATATCGCGTCGGGCTCGGCCGCTCGCCCGACGGCCGCCCCGAACTCGAGACGCCGGCGATCTGACACCGCACACGCGAACGACGCATGGCGCTGCCGTCGGACACGCGATCCTGCGCGCGAGCTGCGCGTCGATGGCAGGGGCGACCTCCTCGGCTACTCTGCGCGCCACTCGAAACGGAGAGCGGACAGGATGGGCACGATCGACACCTCGCAATTTCGCAACGGACTGAAGATCGAGCTCGACGGCGAGCCCTTCACGATGATCTATTTCCAGCACGTGAAGCCCGGCAAAGGCGGCGCGTTCGTGCGCACGAAGGTCAAGAACCTGCGCAACGGCAAGGTGCTCGAACGCACCTTCCGTTCCGGCGAGCGCGTCGAGGAAGCGGAAGTCACGGAATCGAAGATGCAGTACCTCTACCAGGACGGAGAGAGCCTCGTCTTCATGGACACCACGACCTTCGATCAGATTCCGTTCACGCTCGAACAGGTCGGCGACGCGAAGAAGTGGCTCAAAGAGAACACGGAAGTCGACGTGCTCTTCTGGCGCGGTCGACCGATCGACATCGAGCTGCCGAGTTTCATCGAGTACACGATCACGCAATGCGATCCCGGCGTGAAGGGCGACACGGCACAGGGAGCCACCAAGCCCGCCACGCTCGAATCGGGGGCCATCGTCCAGGTTCCGCTCTTCGTCAAAGAAGGCGAGCGGATCCGCGTCGACACCCGAACGGCCGAATACGTCGAGCGCGTCGCCTGAAACCGCCGTCCGGCGTGCCATCGTCTTCTCGGGCGGTGGTGCGCGAGGCGCCTACGAGGCCGGCGTTCTGCGCTTCGTCCTCGACGAGCTGCCGCGGCGGCTCGGGCACCCCGTCTCGTTCCAGATCGTCAGCGGTACGTCCGTCGGTGCCATCCACGCCTGCTACGTGGCGGCGACTGCGCACCTCGCGCAAGACCGCGGGCGACGCCTCGCCGGGATCTGGGGCGGATTCCGTCTCGACGAAATGCTTCCGCTTTCGGCGATGGATCTGCTGCGCGTTCCGCAGCGACTGCTCGGACTGCGCCGATTCGCGTCGGAGATGCGTGCCCGCAAGACGCTGCCCGATCGACTGTTCGGCGCCTTCCGAACCGACGCGCTGGAAAAGATCGTGCTGCACCAAATCCCGTGGCGCGACATCCACCGCAACGTGCGCTCGGGACGGATCGAAGCGGCCTGCGTGACCGCGACCGAGATCGCCACCGGTCACGCCGTCGTCTTCATCGAATCGCGCGCGAAGGGCACGCCGAGCTGGACCCGCGATCCGACCGTGATCCCGAGAAGCGCGCGACTCGGTCCGTCCCACGCGCTGGCCTCGGCGGCGATTCCACTGCTCTTCCCGGCCGTGCTGCTCGACGGAACGTATTTCGCCGACGGCGGGCTCCGGCTCAACACGCCGCTCTCGCCGGCGGTACGCCTCGGCGCGACGCGGGTGATGGTGGTCGCACTGCGTTCCGCACCCGCGCTCGCCGGCGAAGCGGCGCTCGACAGTGCGCGTGTCGAGTCGTACGGCAGCCCCGCCTTTCTCTTCGGCAAGGTGCTGAACGCCCTGCTGCTCGATCACGTCGACACCGACCTCCAGCGGCTGCGCCTGATGAACGAGATCCTGCGCGACGGCGAAGCTGCGTTCGGTCCCGAGTTCGAGACGCGGATCAACGCCGTCGCGCGCCGCGAACGAGGCCTTTCTTTCCAGCGGATCGACCCGCTGGTGCTCCGGCCCTCGCGCGATCTCGGGCTGCTCGCGGGTGAGGTGATCGCGCGCAAGCGCGAGGCGGGCGAGCTGTCGGGCCTGCTGCGTCTGTTCATCGGTGCGATGGCGGGAGGCGGCGAGCACTTCGAGGCCGACCTGCTCTCCTACATGCTGTTCGATCGCGAGTTCACGTCGCCACTGGTCGAACTCGGACACGAAGATGCGCGGGCCAACGAAGACGCCCTCGCTCGCTTCTTCTCCGACGAACCGATGGAGGACTGAACGCTGCGCGGCGATCAGCTCTCGCGACAGTGGCGTCTGGTGCAGCGTCTCGCGCGCAGCCGTGGCGGCGTCTCGCTCGACGACCTCGCCGACGAACTCGAATGCGTGCGGCGCACCGTCTATCGCGATCTCGACGCACTCCAGTACGCGGGCTTCCCGGTGCTCCAGGAACGCCGCGACGGACGCGTCTTCTGGCGGTTCGTCGACAGCTTCCGCCTCGGCGACGTGCCGTTCACGGCCGACGAGATCCTCGCCCTCGCCTTCGGCGAAGACTTGCTGCGAACGCTGGAAGGGACGGTCTTCCACGATTCCGTGCGCTCGGCGATCGCGAAGATCCGCGCGTCGCTCTCGCCCGAACTCGCCGTCTATCTCTCGCGACTCGGCGAGTCGTTTCGCGTCCTGCCGGGCCCTCACAAGAGCTACGCGAAAATGCGCGACGTGATCGTCGCGCTGAACGATGCCGTGCTGCGCCGGCGCACCGTCTCCATGCGCTACCGGACGGGCGGCACCGGCCCCGCCTCCGCACGCGAACTCGATCCCTATCGCGTCTGGTATCGCGACGGCGCACTCTACGTGGTCGGGCGAGATCATCGCTCGGGCGAGATCCGCACCTTCGCGGTCGATCGGATCTCGACGCTCGCCACCACCGAGCGGCGCTTCGCGGTGCCGCGAGAGTTCGACTTCGACCGTCACGTCGGCGCGTCGTTCGGCGTGATCGCCGAGCCCGCGATGCCGGTTCGCATCCGATTCGACCCACGCTGGGCCGCCTTCGTCTCCGAGCGAACCTGGCATCGCAGTCAGCAACTGACGCCGCTGCGCAATGGCGGCGTCGAGCTCACGATGCAGGTCGGCGGCCGCGCGGAACTGCGCAGCTGGGTGCTCTCGTTCGGCTCGGGTGCGGAAGTGATCGAACCGGCACGCCTGCGCGACGAGGTCCGGGAAGAGCTGGCGGCCGGCCTCGCACGCTACGGCGGGCACGGCCAGCGATCTGCGGGACAGGGACGATCCACGGCCGTTCGCGAGCTGTGAGCGCCTCCGCGCCTTCGGGTGGCGGATGGTTCAGGCGACGATGCCTTCGTGGAAGAGCATGCGAACGAACTCTTTTCGCCGGCTCACCTCTTCCGCGGACAGCATCGGTCGACCCAGCAGCTCGTCGCCGAAGCGGCCCGAGGCGAAGTGGTAGACGGTCGCCCCGATCATGGTCTGGATCGCGTGCGCGACCGGGACGCGACGGAAGACGCCGCGCGCGATGCCCTCGCGCAACAGCGCATCACAGCCCGCGATCAGCGACTGCATCGCCTGCTCGGCGGAGGCGCGTTCGGGCGTGTCGCTCTCCGGCAACTCCTCGTCTTCGAAGAGTGCGCGGAGCAATAGACGCGACCACGCGGGGTGTTCCGCCAGCACGTCGATCAGAACGTCGAGCCATCGATCGAGCTTTTCCACCGCCCCGATCTCGGCCACGAGCACCGGTCGCAGGTGATCGTCGATCCGGGTCAGAACGCGCCCGAGCACCTCTCCGTAGAGCTGGAGCTTGGTCTTGAAGTGATGGAAGAGCGAAGACTTCCCGAACCCCGTCGCATGCGCGACTTCGCGCATCCCGACGCCCGAATAGCTCCGCCGGGCGAAGAGGGTCTCGGCCACGTCGAGGATCTTCTCGCGGGAACTCGACCCCTCACCCTCGGCGCCGTTCGATCCGGTTGCCATGCGCTCTCGCCGTCCTCGCCGATCGATGCGACCGGTCCGCGCCCTTCGTAACCGACCGATCGGTCGGGCGTCAAGCAATTGCGCGTCGCCAGAAGCGGCGCCGCTTCAGGGCGCGACGATCTCGATCGGCGCGAGGCCCTCGAACTGGGGCCGGAGCGTCGCCGCGGGCCCGACCAGCACGATGGCCATGCGGTCGGGATGGATCCGCTCCTGCGCGGCCCGTGCCGCATCGGCGGCCGAGATCGCGCGAATCCGCGAGCGGAAGACGTCGAGGGAATCTCGCGGCAGACCCTGAACGTCGAGCGACACGAGCGACCCCGCGATCGCCGCCGAGGTTTCGAGCCCGAGCGCGAAGCCGCCGACGGTCTGCATCTTCGCGTCGGCGAGTTCGGTCTCAGTGGGCGGTTCGCGGCCGATCCGTTCGAGTTCGGCCAGCACGAGATCCACCACGCGCCGGGCCTCGGGAGCGCGCGTGAAGGTCGAGACCACGAACGGCCCCCCTTCTCGACGTGCCGCAAAGCCCGAGCTGATCGAGTAGGTGAGGCCTGCGTCCGAGCGAACGGTGACCATCAGCCGCGACGAGAATCCACCGCCTCCGAGCACGCTGTTCGTGAGCAGCGTCGCAAAGCGCTCGGGGTCCGTGCGCGAGATGCCGTC
>CAZDHU010000062.1:0-6598 GCA_964505355.1 uncultured Myxococcaceae bacterium
CATCGATTCCTCGGCCACCGTGTTCTTTCACCCGAGCATCTTCCAGACGAACACTTGTCGGCCAATTCCAGACGACTACACCGCATCGACGTACCTGTGCGGTGACGCCAACGGAGGCGGAGGCCGCCATTCATTTGGGCCGAACGACCTCGACTGGGCTACAGAGGACATCCACATTCGTGCCGCCATATGGAACTTTGGGTCCCCGAAGGCGATACAGGGCACCGAATCGATCGGCATCAACGCCTGGTTCTCCGCATCCATCGTCTACGACCGCCGCCCCACACCGGCCGTGCCTGAACCGGGCGCGTTCGCGTCCTTTCTCGTCGGCGCAGCGCTCGTGAGCGCGGGGCTTCGGCGCACGCAGACGAGACGATCCGATGGCGATCGCGCGACACCGCGCTTCACACGGGAGCGCCACTGATTTCGCGGGCGTCAGACGCTCGCTGCGAGCGCCCGCCGATAGATCGCGACCATCCGCTCCGCCGCCGCGTCGGCGCGAAACGCAGCGAGAAATCGCGCGCGCGCGGCGAGCGATGCAGCCTCCCCTGCCACGTCGTCGGCGACCAGCCGTTGCAGCGCGTCCGCGACGGCGCCCGGCGACCGATCGCTTGCCGCGAGACCGCCGCAGCCGCCGAGCACGTCGGCCACACCCGCAACGTTCGCATGCACGACTGGCGTCCCGAGCGCGAGCGCCTCGATCACGCCGATCGGATTCCCCTCGTGCACACTGGTGACGAGCAGCGCGCGCCAGCTCGCAACGCGCGACAGCGGCGCGGGATCAATGCCGACGAAGCGAACCCGCTCGCGCGCGGCCGAGCGCAGTACATGCGCTTCGAGCGACGCCCGTTCCGGGCCGTCCCCCACGATTTCGAGTTCGACGTCCGGCGTGCGCGCGACCGCATCGATCGCGAGGCCGACATCCTTCACGGGCACGAGCCGCGCGAGAACACCCACACGAAGCGCGCGCGATCGCCACGGGCCGATCGCGGCCCCGGCAGCCGGATCGTCGATCCCGTTCCATACGACGGACACCTTGCGCGCTCCCACCCGGGGTCGCAGCCAGCTCGCCACATCGTCTGAAACGGCCACCACCGCCCGCGCGGAGAAACGCTTCGCCGCGAGATCGAGCCCCCGGTAGATCGCCGCGCGCAGCCGCGCAGAACCTCGAAACGACTCCGGCCGCCCGTGCTGCGTCGCGATCCACGGGCGCCCGGACGCGGCCGCGAGAAGATCCTCTTTGTAGCGGTGCGCATGCACCAGATCGGCCCCCGCGACCCGGTCCCGCACGGCGCGCGCGAGGGAGAGAAACCCGCGCCCCGCCTCCGACTCGAGCGAGACGCACACACCCGCCTCGCGCAGTCGATCGAAAAGCGGCCCGCGATTCAGCACCAGCGCGGACACCTCGCAATCGCTTCGCGCCGCGAGCGCGCAAACGAGATGAAACGTCGCCACCTCCGCGCCGGCCCAGAGAACGCCGGAGATGAGATGGACGACGAGCACGGGGGTCAGCCCCGAATCCGCTCGAACTCGACTAGCAGGTACGCCTTGAGCCAGCGTCCCAGGAACGGGAGCCGCGCGAGCGTGCGCTCGATGAGGCCAAAACCGAGCGCAAGCCAGAACAGCACAGGCCGATCGACATGGAGCGGTAGCCCCGGAATTTCACCACCTGCGGTGCGCCGGCAGCCATGGCGAGCGAAGAGTTCATCGAGTCGCGCAACGCTGTTGGCGCGATACCGCGTCGGGTAGATGTCCTTCGCGAGACGCCCCTCGATGCGCGAAACGATCCATTCGTGGAAGCTGTGCGGCGTCAATCGCGCGATCCACGCGAGGTAATGTCGGCCATTGACCGTGTGCACGAGGATGTGGCCGCCGGGTGCCGTCACGCGCGCAAGCTCGGCGACGCTCTGCTCGGGATCGTCGAGGTGCTCGAACACCATGTTCGACGTGACGACGTCGAAGCTGGCGTCGCGAAACGGGAGGCGCTGGAGGACCGCAGCACAAACCGGTCCAGGATCCTCACGCTCGTGCAGCGCGAGTTCGTCAGCGTCACATCCGAACGGACGAGTGTCGGAGGTCTGCAACGCCGCGCGACCGTCGTCGCGCCAGCGCGGCAGACTGCGGCGGCCGCAGCCTGCGTCGAGCCAGCGCCTTCCACGCGCAAGTGCAACGACGCGGTCGGTATACGCGTCCTGCGGGCTCCGCGCACCGGGTTCTACTGCGTGCACGATGCGCCAGTAGCGTGTCCACGATCCCGTGTCGCTCATCGCTCCCCTTCCGCATGCACCGCTGCGACGGCAGCATACGCAAGCGATTGTCGCTCGCGCCGCTTTCTCAAGGGCCGCACAGCCTGGCGCGCAGCTCTTCGACGAACGGTGCTGGATCAGAACGCCGCAAAATCTCGCTCTTCGATCCGTCGGTGAAGCTGCGCAAAAACTCACCGAGCACGCCGAGGCGGCTTCGACCGATCGCCTCGCGCTGCTCGCGGTCGCTCAGCGCGATCCACAAATGATCGAGGTCGCCGAGCGTCCAGCGCGAGCGCAGACCGATCTGCGATGCGATCGAGGGGATCGGCTCTCCGCGCTCCAGCGCGACCAGAAGCGCAGGAAAGTCCGCCCCGGCGTCGATTGCGAGCTGTATCGATCCCCAGAGCCTCGGGTTCACTTCCATCAGCCACGCGCGGCCATCGGATGCGCGCCGATACTCGACCATCGCGATGCCGTGCCAGTCGAGCCGACGAAGCAACGCCTCGCTCCACACCGCGAGTTCGGGATCGGGGTCAACGGCTTCACATAGCACGCTCACGCCTCCACTCGGCGGCTTTTCACGCAGGCGACGGTGGGAGAACCGTACGAGGGCCGTGCCTCGATCGAACAGGAAGAAGACCCCGGCACCGGATCCCGGAACCCACTCCTGAACCAATGCACCCGCCTCGAAGCCGGGCTCTTCTCTCATGCGGCGGAGCGACTCGGCGTCGCGAACCACGCGCACGGCTCCCGAGTGCCACCGCCCACGCTCCAGCCATCGCGAACGACGCGCCTTCATCACCACGGGAAACGAGAAACCGGGGGGGAGCGTCTCGATTTCTGCGGGCCTTTCGACGAGCACGCTCCGTGGTGTCGGGATGCCGCAGGCGCGGGCATCCTCGAGGAGCGCATGCTTGTCGACCGCACGGTCGAACGCATCGCGTGGCGGCGCTGCCACCGCGGCGCGGCGATCGAGCTCGAACGCAAAGGCGGTGCCCAGGGCGATCTCCGTCACGGGCAGGACGAGCGCGGAAGGCATCGCTGATGCGATGTGCGCAACCGCATCGGCCCAGGCTGCGGGTTCGTGCTCCGGCGACGGCACGACGTGCAGCGCCCGCGCAAAGCGCGATGCGCCGGCCAGGGCGCGCCGATTGGCGGCGAGAACATGCACGGGCAAGCCCCGTGCACCGAGCGAACGCACGGCCGCGAGCGCCGGGCGGGTTTCGCCATCGGTCACGATCACCGCTCCGGCATCGACACCGCAGGCCGCCGCGTCGTTGACGGACATCCGGTTGCGGCTCACCGTAGGCCTCCACCGGTTCGAGCCGTGCCTTCAGATGCGCCGGCAACGCAGCCCCGAAAGGAATACACCGCGTGGATCCGCGAAGTCTGCTGCGCCGAGTACGCGCCGAGCTTGGCGAACGGATGGGCTCTTACGCCCGGGCTCGACGTGCGCTCGATGGTCGCGCCGCGGCGATTCTGATGTATCACCGGGTGCTGCCGCGAGAAGAAGCCGTCGCGAGCCATGTCGAGCCGGGGATGTTCGTCACACCGGAGACTTTCGCACGCCACCTCGACTGGCTGCAGCGGGACTATCGCGTGCTCCCTCTCGTGGATCTCGTCGCGTGCATGCAAGATCGCCGAAGCCTCCCGGCGGGTGCCTGTGCGATCACGTTCGACGACGGCTGGCGCGATAATTACGCCCACGCGCTGCCAGCACTCGCTCGCCGAGGGATTCCGGCGACCATCTTTCTCGTCACCGGGCGCGTTGGATCGTCCGGCTCCTTCTGGCCCGACGAGGTGTGTCGCCGATGGGCGGGCGTGCCCAAAGGCGAGCGTCGCGAACTCGCGCAGGCGCTGGGCCTCATGGTGGCCAGCTCGTCGGCCGCCGATCTCGTCGCGGCCCTCAAGGCCTTCGACGAGGCCGAGCGCGAGAGGCGTCTCGAGTTGCTGCGCGCGCGGACGACCGGGCCGCCCGAATCGAAACGCGAGCTTCTCGACTGGAGCGAGATCGAGGCGATGGCCCGCTCGGGCATCTCGTTCGAGTCGCACGGCGTCAGCCACGCGATCCTCACGGGATTGCCGCTCGCATCGATCGAGCGCGAGCTGCGCGAAGCGCGCCACGCCCTTGCCGAGCGAGGCCACGGCGCCGGGTCGCTTCTCGCGTACCCGTCCGGCGCGTTCGATGGCGTGGTGAGGGAGCTCGCGCGTGCCGCTGGGTATCGTGCTGCCGTCACCACCGTGCGGCGCATTGCCCGCACCCGAGACGACATCTTCGCCCTGCCCCGCCTTGGCCTCCACGAAGACGTCTCTGCGTCGCGCGCCGAGTTTCGGCGTCTGATTCCGGGGGATCGCTAGCGCGGTGCCGTCCAGACCACTCCGACGTGCTCGGGTATGCGACAACCAGATCCGTCGTGCAGGCCCCAGGCTTGCGCGGCTGTTTCCGTTGATCGTCTCGAGACGGCGGACCACTATCGGGCGGGGGCCGCTGCGCGAATCGCGCGCGCCCGTTCGTAGGCACGGAGCAGATGGCGCCCGACGGCCTCGGTCGAGTAGAGGCACTCTGCACGGTCACGCGCCGCGCGACCGAGACGCGCGCGCAGTGGCGCATCGCCGAGAGCGCGTTCGACCTCGCACGCCAAACTTTCCACATCGTTCCCCACCAGCACGTGTTCGCCCGCTTTCACATCGAGGCCTTCGAGCGCCATCGGATGGCTCACGATCGCGCGCTGCATGGCCATCGCGTCGAGCAGCTTGAGACGCGTCCCCCCGCCATCTGTGATCGGGCACAGGTACACTTCGGCGCGTTCGATCCACGGACGAACATCGTCGACAAAGCCGGTGACAGTGACCGTCGGTTCACTGCGACCCCACGCCAGAATGTCCGCCGGCGGACTTCGACCGACGATCCAGAGCGCCTTTGCCAGACCGCCGCGCAACAGCCGCGGCCAAATCGCGTCGCGCATCCAGCGCACCGCAGCCGCGTTGGTATAGGCGTCGATGCGCCCCGCGAAGACGACGCTGCCTGGCTCTTCTTTACACGCGGCGCCGGGGCGGAAATGAGTCACGTCGACGGGGTTTTCCACGACCTCCACGGCAACGTCTGGCATCTCGGTGCAAAGCCGCGTCGCGTCGAGCTCCGAGACGACGACGTGGAGGTCGACCCGCCCTCCCGGATCGCGCTCGTAGCGCGCGAGGCGGGCAGCCTCCCAGGCGAGAATCGTACGAAACAGTCCGCGCGCGGATCTGCTTCGCCGGGCGACCATGTGAGATTCGATGTTGTGATGGTTCAGCACCCAGGCTGCCCGCGGGAACGCGTGCCGGTGCGCGAGCATCCCGATCGTGTCGAAGTGGACGACGTCGTAATGTGCCTCGCGAGCGAGCCCCGGCAGGTATGCCGCCATCGCGCGCGAACGGTTCCACCGCACGGTGTAGGGCTCGCGCGTCACGAGGCTCGACGCTTCAATCCAGCGTCGATGCAGGGGGCTCGCGTCGGCGGGCAGGTCGAACACACGCCGCACCCGAACGAATTCGCCGAGTGCCGAGAGGCTCGCAGACAGCGAAGCCGCGTCTGGATGGAAGGCGCGCTGCCGAAAACTCACGAGGTCGACATCGAAGGCGCTCGCAGCCGCACGAATCAGGTGGAAGCTTCGTTGGAGCACTCCGCCCTGCGGTGGGTGCGGCAAGACGTGGGATAGCCAAAGCAGTCTCGGTCGGCCCGGATCAGCGGGTGCCGCCGACCCGCCGGGCGTGCTCACGGCGTCGCGCCCGAAGACGCCGCTGGTTTCTCGGTCGAAGAGCCGAGCAGAGATTGCTGACGCAAGAGATGGTCGATTTCTGCGGCGATCAGATCACGTCCGATCATCTCGGGGTGCATCGTGTCGTAGAAGTACCGCCGCACGTCGGGCAGCGCCTCGAAGCGTGCTGCGATGTCGGCCAGCGGGACGCCCGCCTGCGCAGCGACTTTTCGGATCGTTCGGTTGTAGGCGGCGAGAAGATCGAGAAAGTCGCCCACCGCATTCGCGCCTGGGAAGTACGGGAACATGACGCCCGCAGCGCGCAGGTCGGAGACGCTCATGTCCATCCGCACGACCGTTGGCAGCGTCAGCAGCAGTGGGCGCGCACCCAACTCGCGCGACGTACGGATGATCTCCCGCAGATTCTCCTCGTAGACCGTCGGAGAAAACTCGCGAAAGCGTCCGGTTGCGCTCCCGGGCCCCGTCCGCGGCGGCGAAAGTCGAGGCCGCAGATTGAAGAACACCAACTTGCGTAGGCCCTTCACCGTCCAGAGCGAATCGAGCACGCGTGCCACTCCCGCAAAGCGATCGCTCGAACCCTGCGCGGACGGATCG
>CAZDHU010000063.1:0-37171 GCA_964505355.1 uncultured Myxococcaceae bacterium
CCAGGTGCTCGACAGATATCCCGAGACCATCGTCTCGACCACGCCGAGCAGAACGCCTCCAACCATCGCGCCGGGGATGCTGCCGATGCCGCCCAGCACCGCCGCGACGAACGCCTTGAGACCGGGCATCAATCCCATCAACGGATCGATCTTCGGATTCGAGAGCCCGACCAGGATGCCAGCCGCCGCCGCCAGCGCCGAACCGAGCATGAAGGTGCCGGCGATCACGCGATCGACCGGAACCCCCATCAGCGCCGCGGCGGGCGCATCGACCGAAACCGCGCGCATCGCCCGCCCGAAACGCGTTCGCGTCACGACGAGTTCGAGCGCGATCATCAGGAACACCGCGGTCAGCACGACGGTGAGCTGGATGTTCGAGAGCGCGACCCCTCCGACGCGAAAGACCTCGCGTGACGCGAGCAGCGAGGGAAAGAACTTCGGTTCGGCGCCGAACACGAGCTGACCACCGTTTTGCAACAGCAGCGAGACGCCGATCGCGGTGATCAACGAAGCGAGGCGGGGCGCGTGCCGCAGCGGTCGATAGGCCACGCGTTCGATGCCCGCGCCGAGTGCGGCGCAGGCCGCCATCGACGCCAGCAGCACGACGGCGATGCCGGTCACCGATGGATCCCGGTCGTAACCGAGTCCGCGTGCGACGTACCAGCCCGTCATCGCGCCCATCATGTAGATCTCGCCGTGCGCGAAGTTGATCAGCTTCAGCACGCCGTAGACCATCGTGTAACCGAGGGCGATCAGGGCGTAGATGCCGCCCCACGTGATGCCGTTCAGCAGCTGCTGGAAGAGCTGCTCCACTGGATCAGTTCGCGGACACCGCGCGGAAGAAGCGGAACCTGCCCTCCTTGATCTGAAGCACGACGGCATCCTTGCGAGCGTTTCGCTCGGCGTCGATCGTGATCCGGCCGGTCACGCCGTCGTAGTCCCGGGTGGCGGCGATCGCATCGCGCAGCGCGGCGGATTCCGTTCCGTTCGCGCGGCGCATGGCATCGGCGAGAATTCCGGCGGCGTCATAGCCGAGGGCCGCCATCGCGTCCGGTACTCCGCCGAACTTCGCCCGATAGCGTTCGACGAACCCTTTCACCTTCGGGTCGTCCGAATCGGCCGCGTAGTGGTTCGAGAAATAATGCCCTTCGACGGCGGCACCGCCGATTTCGACCGTCTTCTCCGAATCCCATCCGTCTCCGCCGAGCAATGGCACCGCAACGCCGAGTTCGCGCGCCTGCTTCGCGATCAGCCCGAGTTCGGTGTAGTAGCCGGGCACGAAGATCGCGTCGGGTTTCGTCGCGCGGATCGTCGTCAACTGCGCACGAAACTCGATGTCACCGGACGTGAATCGCTCGTCGGCGACGATCTCGCCTCCCAGCTCGACGAACTTCCGGCGGAAGAAATCGGCGAGACCGACCGAGTAGTCCTGTTTGAAGTCGAAGAGGATCGCCACCCGGCGCGCCTTCAACTCTTCGAATGCGAAGCGCGCCATCACCGAGCCCTGAAACGGATCGATGAAGCAGGTGCGAAAGACGTAGTCGCCGACCTCGGTCACCTTCGGATTGGTCGACGCCGGAGAGATCATCGGGATGCGCGCACGCTGCGCCTCCGGAGCGGCGGCCAGCGAGCGAGAGGAAGCGACTTCGCCGAGCAGTGCCACCACTTCGTCGCGCTGGATCAGCTTCTGTGCGGCCGTGCGCGCTTCTTCGGTCACGCTGCGATCGTCTTCCGAAATCAGCGCGAGCGGTCGTCCGAGCACGCCGCCAGCCGCGTTGATTTCCTCGAACGCGAGGGCGATCCCGTGATCGGTGCTCTGTCCGAAGGTCGCGGTGTCACCGGTGAGCGAGGCGAAGTGTCCGACCTTGATCGGCGCGGGGCCTCCCGCGGTCGTTCCTTCTCGCTGCTCGCCACAGGCGAGCGCGACGGCGGCGAACAGGCAGAGGATCGATCCGGATCGCAACGACACCCCGCGGTTCGGCGCGACTCGCTTCGGCATGGATCCTCCTGACACATCGGCGCGTCGCGTGATGAACGGCCCGGCGTCGTCCGACGATCGATCCGCGTCGCACACCGGGCCCGGCCCCGGCGCTCGGGATCTGCGGTAGGTACACGGCACGTCGAGTGATTTCAACTGCGAATCCCGCGCGGATCACGAGCGCCGGCCCGCTCTCCGGCATCGCCCGGCCGGTCGATCACGGCTTCGCGAGCAGTCGCGCCAGCACGTGATCGTGTGGCGCTCCGAGCACGGGCACCTCGTCGTAGATCACGCGTCCCACGCGACAGGCTTCCGCGGGCTCGAGCGCGCGCAGTTTCGCGAGGCTCTGCTGCAGCGCGCGCGCGTCGTCGGCGGTGTGACGGCTCATCAGCGCGGAGATCGCGTCGCGCACCGGTCCGGGTTCGACGAATGGCTCGGGGGTTTGCGCGAGTTCGGCGCGAACCGCTTCGACCGTCAGATCGAGCCATGCGTCGCGGGCTCCGGGCGCGAGGCTCGCGATCGCGCGCGCAAGCCGAAACGGTGCGGCCTTCCCGGTGACGACGGCGCCGCAGGTCGCGTCGTCGAGCCCGGCGAGGAGACGACCGACGAGAAATGCGCGCTGCACGAGCGCCGCATCGGGCAACCGCGGAATCCCGCGCAGCGCCAGCTCGAGCACGCGCGCGCGCCGATCCTCCGGCGGGAGGCCCTCGATCGCCCGGGCGAGCCCGGGTGCGTCCTTCAGCGCTTCGATCCGCTGATCGAGTGCCTCTTCGTAGGCCGCGAGCGGATCGCGATCGCGTGCGACCCGACTTCCCTCGCGCACCCAGCGCACCGCGACGACGATCAGCAGACCGACGCCGATCACGACCAGCACACCACGCACGATCGATCGCCTCGTCACGGTCGTCCTCTCCCGGCCGATGCCGGCGCGCCAATCGCCGGAATCACCAGACCCTCGTTCTGTGCGGGCGGCTCCATGCCGAGCAGCGCCGAGATCGTCGCCGCGACGTCCAGCAAACGCACCGTTCCGAGATTCGCTCCGGCCGGAACTCCGCGCCCCGTTGCGACGAAAATCGCTCCCATCTCACGCAGGCTCGGATCGAAACCATGCGCTCCGCGACCGGCCGAGAACGCGCGAAACAATCGAGCGAGCAGCGAGGGGGCAGATCCCGGTTCGACGAAGACGTGCGGTGGTTCGGTCAGCAGCACGAGGTCGCCCACGCGCCGCGGGTGTTCGTACCGCCACTCGGGCGGCAGCGCACCCCGCCCTTCGGCGCGCACACCGGGCTGCGTTCGAAGCACTTCGAGAGCGTGATCGCGCGCGGACGGGTCGGCGAGCCGCAGTTGCGCGATTCCGCCACCCACCGTGATCCGCGCATCGATTCCCGCAAGACGCAGCGCGCGAACGGGATCGATCGGATCGTCCACGGTCGCCATCCCGTGATCGCTGACCACGATCAACGTGAGATCTTCGAAGCCGCCGCGCGCGTCGATTCCGCGCAACAACTCGCCGAGCGCGCGGTCCTGCTCGCGCAGCCGCTGGCGCAAACGGGGAGCCTCTGCGCCAAACCGGTGGCCGACCGAGTCGGTGCCGTGCCACCAGGAGAGAATGAGCCGGGGCCGCGCCGCCTCGGGCAGATCGAGCCACGCGAGGATCTCCGAGACCTTCGCCGATTCGCCGATCGTCTCGTCGAAGGGCGCGTGCCGGTACGTCGCCGTGACACCGTGCCATGGGGTTTCGGATCCGACCCAGAAATAGACGGCTGAGCGCACGTGCTGGCGTTCCGCGGCGACCCAGAGAGGTTCGGCCTCGATCCAGCTCGCGTCGTTGCCGTAGTGAAACGTCCCCTGCTCCGTATCTTCGAAGTGATTCATCACGATGCCGTGTCGATCGGGCGTCGTGCCGGTCGCGAGCGAGACGTGATTCGGAAAGGTGAGCGACGGGAAGACGACCGAGAGCCGATCGGCGTGCGCCCCTTCGCGCAGCATGCGGCCAAAGGCCGGCAGATCCTCGCCCTCGATCTGGTCGAAACGCACGCCGTCGAGACTGAGCAGCACCACCGTCGGCGCACGTCCGTTCTCGGCCTCGGCCGGAACAGCGTGTCCCGCGAGCAATCCGAGCGCGAGCCACGCGACGGCGACGAACGAAATTCGGGCAGGCGGCCTGTGCATGACGGCGCGGAGCATAACCGCCGCAACGCGCCTCGCTTTCGAACGCCTGGCGTTCGAGCGCGTTGATTCGAACGACTGGGCGTTCGCGCGCGTTGATTCGAACGCCTGGCGTTCGAAATGCAACGATCGTTTCGGGTCGAGAGGCGGGACGGCGCGAGGCGCGTTCTCGCGGCGCGTCGCGCGTTTTCGGAGTCGGCCCGGCGGCACCGTTCTTGCTCTTCCGCTGCGCACGCTTGCGCGTCGTCCGTGACGCGAAGGGAGATTTTCGATGTCGGAGTTCTCGCTCGGTCTGGTGGGCACGTTCGCGTCGGAGGCATTGCAGGAGACGATGCAAACCATGCTGGGCGTCCCGGACGCCGAGCGGGCCGACGCGACGGTCGTGCAGGGAACCCTGCCGGACACCGCGCTGACCGCGTTCATCGGCATCGCGGGCAACTTCACCGGCGGCGTGGCCGTTCACTGCTCGGGAGAACTCGCCCGAGCACTCGCGGGACGAATGTTGATGGCCGACGACCTCGCGGCGCTCTCCGAGGACGAGATCCGGGACGCCATGGGCGAGGTCTGCAACATGATCGCGGGCGGAATCAAGACGCGATGCCAGGGGATCGGCGTCGACTTCAACATCAGCGTGCCCGTGATCGTGCTCGCGGGCGAGCCCACGCACGTGCACTATCGCATGACCAGCCAGCTCAGCCTGATCGAAACCAAGGTCGACGGCGAGACGCTCGCGATCCGGCTCTCGATGGCGCGTGCCGAAGGCGGCGCGTCGGCCTGACCGGCGCGCGGCACCTCGCCGCGCCGGCGGCGCTCACTCCGAGCGCAGCAGAGAGACGACGACCGGACGCGAGAGGACTTCGAACGCGATCGCGGTCACCAGACGCGCGCCGGGGATCCGGACGCTGTACTCCGTCCCCTCGGTGACACTCGGAAGCGACAGCGTGGTCGGTTCGGGCAGCAGCGCCTTCAGGTTGCCGCCGGTCATGTTCGCGAGTTCACCGATCGCGTCGGTCAAATCAGACACGGACACGTCGGCGACCGGGATTTCGAACATCGCCGAAGCCACTTCGCGCGCCACCTCGGCCGGACAGAAGAGCACCGCGCCACCGCGCCAGGCGCCCGTGAACTGCACGCACGAAACCAGCGTGTGATCCTTCGTCTCGGCGGGCGGAAGTTCGTCGAGGTGGCGGACTTCGAAGCCGAGCGTCGTGGTCCAGATCGCATTGGTGAACTCGCGCAGTTCCTGTTCGAACGGTTGCACGCGCGGCTCCTCTAGGCCTTCGGCCGGTGCGCCCAGGACTTCCCGAGCGTCACGCGATCGAAACCATCGTCGATGTTGAGCGTCGTCTCGGCCGCGCCGAGAAAGAGATAGCCGTCGGGGCGCAGCAGCTTGCGACAACGCACGAGAATGTCCTTCTTGGTGGCCGTGTCGAAGTAGATCATCACGTTGCGGACCATGATCAGGTCGAGTGCCGGCATGGCCGGCCAGGGTCGGGCGAGGTTCATCTGCCGAAACTCGATGCTGCGCCGCACGTCGTCCTTGATCTGCCACTCCGCACCCGACTTCTGGAAGTACTTGACCAGCAGCGGCGCCGGGAGCCCGCGATTCACTTCGAGCTGGTTGTATTTCCCCGCCTGACACTTCGCGAGCATCTCGGTCGAAAGATCGCTCGCGATGAAGCCGACGGTCCAGTCGCGCAGTTGCGGGAAGTGTTCTCGCATCAGGATCGCCATCGAATACGGTTCCTGCCCGCTCGATGACGCGGCACACCAGATGTTGAGCTTGCGCTCCACCTCCCGGCGCCGGATCAGATCGGGCAGGACGTGCTGCTTCAACGCATCGAAGGGATGCACGTCGCGAAAGAAGCTCGTTTCGTTGGTCGTCATCGCATCGACGACCTGCGCGGAAAGCGGTCCGCCGGGCTTCGACCGAACGGCGGCAATCAGCTCGGCGATGTTCTTCATGCCCGCCGCGCGCACCAGCGGAAGAAGACGCGTTTCGACCAGATAGGCCTTGCCCGACTCGAGCACGATCGCGGCCTGTTCGCGCACCAGTTTGGCGACGAAGAGGAAGTCCGCTTCCGCGAGTGCCGATGCGGGCGCCGACGTCGGGGTCGCGGTCGCGGTGCTCACGTGGCTCCCTGCGATCGCGGAACGGCTCGGGCCGGTCCGACGCGACGAACGATTTCTTCCGCGATGCCACCGAGCGGCAGCACCGCGTCCGCCAGCCCCGCGTTGGCGACGTAGCCAGGCATGCCCCAGACCACCGACGAGGCGCGATCCTGCGCGAGAATCTGTGCACCCGCGGCGCGCAACGCTTCACAACCGCGCAGGCCGTCCTGCCCCATCCCGGTCAGGACGACTGCCAGCACGCGTCCACCGAAATGCTGCGCGCAGCTTCGAAACAACGGGTCCACCGCGGGCCGGCACGAGTTCTCGGGCGCTGCCTGATTGAGCGCCAGCATCGCGACGCCATCGCGCCGCTCGATCACCATGTGATGATCCCCGGGTGCGATGTGCGCGTGCCCGGGAGCGAGCGCCGCTCCGGCGACGCCTTCGGAAACGTGAATCGCCGACTTCCCGTCGAGGCGGTCCGCCAGCAGCCTCGTGAAGAGCGGCGGCATGTGCTGCACGATCACGATCGGAACCGGAAGATCCTTCGGCAATGCCGGCATCAACTCGGCGAGCGCATTCGGCCCCCCCGTCGAAACGCCGATCGCCACCAGCTCGATCGACTGCGGCCGAAGACGCGCGACGCGAACCGCGGCCGGCGGCGCACTGCGCACCGGTACCTGCTTCGTCGGCGCCGCGGGAGGATCGGGCACCACCGGAGTCGCCGGAACGCGCGCCGCACGGAGCGACGCGGCCGCCCCGCCGCGTGCGGGTGCGTCTCCCGAAAGCAGACCCTTCAGCTTTGGAAGCAACGTCTCGCGGACGTGCTTCAACGCGGCCTCCGCGCTGCCGAGCTGCGTGGGCTTGGTCGCGTAATCGCTCGCACCGCGACACAGCGCATCGATCGTGGTCTGCGCGCCGCGTTCGGTCAGCGTGCTGAACATCACCACCGGCAGCGAGACCCATTTCGCCCGAATCGCCGAGAGCGCCTCGAGCCCGTCCATCTCCGGCATCTCGACGTCGAGCACGACGATCTCGGGTTTGTGCTGAGCGATCTTTTCGACCGCCTCGCGTCCGTTCTTCGCCGCCGCCACCAGCGTCAGCTCGGGATCGCCGTTGATCGCGTCCGACAGGATGCGCCGCACGACGATCGAGTCGTCCGCGATCAGAACGCGCCTGCGTTCCGTCATGGCGCCCTCACTCCCCGAATCCGAGCAGGGTCAACTTCTCGACCAGCGCTTCTCGCGTGAACGGCTTCATCAGATATTCGTTGGCCCCCGCTTCGAGTGCTTTGATCAACTGCGACATCTCGGTTTCGGTCGTCACCATCATCAGACGGACGTCGTTCCACTGCGGGTCGCGCCGCACGGCGCAGACCAGCTCGAACCCGTTCATCTCGGGCATGTTCCAGTCGACCAGCATCAGCTCCGGCGGGGACGCCGCCTCGTTGAGCCGTTCGAGCGCGGCGCGCCCGTGCTCGGCCTCGCTCACCTCGAACCCGCGCTCGCGCAGCAGTCGCGCGAGGATCGAGCGCATCGCTTTCGAGTCGTCGACGACGATCGCCTGCATCACCACTCCCGATCGCACGCCGGCCGCACGGCCCGCACGCGCTGGACTGCATTCGACGCACGCTCCCGGCGGCGAGAATCGAGGTTTCGCACGGTCCGCCTCCGCTTCAGTGCGTCGTCTCGACGGCGGAGTCGAACCGAACGGATCGATCCACGTCGAGCACGAGCAACAACCGATCCTTCAGCTTGTACGCCCCCCGAATCAACTCGGCGGCCACGCCCTGAACGGTCTCCGGGGGCGGCTCGAAGGTCGAATCTTCCAGCGCCAGCACGTCGCCGATGTCGTCGACCAGAAAGCTCACGGCGCCGTCGTCCGTCTGCACCACGACGTTCATGGGCAGCGCGTCCGCCGGCCGCTCCGCCAGCTCGAGTCGGCGCCGCAGATCGATCGCGGTCACGATCTGGCCCCGAAGGTTGATCAACCCTTCGATCACGCGCGGTGCGAGCGGCACCGGCGTCATCTGCTGATACCGGATCACCTCCTGCACCTTCGCCACTTCGACGCCGAAGAAGAGGCCGTCGAGATAGAAGGTGCAGTACTGGTCGTTCGGAACTTCTGCGCTCATGCGCACGCCCCCCTGTCCGCGTTGATCGCTTCCGCCGCCTCGAAGAAGTCGGGCGCGACGGACTCGATCACGGCCTGGATGTCGATGAACTCGGTCACGCGATCCCGGATCACGGCGGTTCCGATCACGCCGCTGCGACCACCGGGACGATGGAGTTCCACGTGATCCTCGATGATGTCGAGGATTTGATCGACCACGATGCCCACGCTGCGGCCGCCGTGGGTGTGTACGACCACCTGCAGCATCGCCTCGCTCGATCCGTCGTCTTCGGACATGCGCCCGAGCGAGCGACGTTCGGGGAGTACCTCGCCGATGTCGATCAGCGGCATGATCTCTCCGCGGTACTGAATCATGCGCTGGCTGCCCACGGCCTCGACCTTCGCTTCTGCGAACTCTTCGAGTCGCGACACCATCTCGAGCGGAATCGCCATCCGGCCGTCGTCGGGCGTTCGGAAGAGCAGCAGGGTTTGTCGATCGGCCATGCGCTCGGACTCGGTTTGCTCGCGCGCCTCGGCGATCGCCCGCTCTCGCAATTCCGAGACGACGTGCATGCGCTGTGCGATGCCCATCGCGTCGAGAATCAGCGCGATCTTGCCGTCGCCGAGGATGGTCGCACCGGCGAGGCAGTTGATCTTCTTGAGCTGGCGCGCGAGCGGCTTGACGACGATCTCTTCGGTGTCGAGCACGTTCTCGACCACGAGGCCGAACTGACGATCGTCGGCCTGCAGCACGACGATGTTGACGGCTGCGGTCTCTCCGGTCGGCGATCCGACCGGGCCCGACTCGAGGGCCTCGCGCAGATGGACGAGCGGCAAGAGGTCGCCCCGCAGGCGATAGACCTGAACCCCGTGAATCTGCTCGATGGCGGTTCGCGCCTGCTCGGCTTCGAGCCGAACCAGCTCGACGAGGCTGACCTGCGGAATCGCGTAGCGCTCGCGCTCGTCGCTCACGATCAGGGCGGGAATGATCGCCAGCGTGAGTGGAATCTTGATCTTGAACGTACTTCCGCGGCCGAGCTGGCTGCTGACGTCGACGGTTCCGCCGATGCGTTCGATGTTCGTCTTCACGACGTCCATGCCGACGCCGCGACCCGACACGTTCGTCACTTTCGCTGCGGTCGAGAATCCCGGCAGGAAGATCAGATTCAGGGCCTCGCGCTCACCCATCCGGGTCGCCTGTTCGGCGGTGATCAGGCCCTTCTGCATCGCGATGTTCTTGATCTTCTCGGGGTCGATGCCGCCACCGTCGTCGGTGATCTGGATGTTGACGAGGCCGCCTTCGTGAAACGCGCCGAGGAAGAGTCTGCCTTCGGCCGGCTTGCCGTTCTTCTGGCGCACGTCGGGCGCCTCGACCCCGTGGTCGACCGCATTGCGCACGAGATGGGTCAGCGGGTCTTTGATCGCTTCGATCAGGGTGCGATCGAGTTCGGTGTCCTTGCCTTCCATCTCCAGCCGGATCTGCTTGCCGAGCGACTGCGAGAGATCGCGCACGACCCGCGGAAACTTGCTCCAGACACCGCCGATCGGCTGCATGCGCGTCTTCATCACGCCTTCCTGCAGCTCGCTCGTCACGAGATTGAGGCGCTGGCAGGTCGCCGTGAAGGCAGAGTCTTCGCTCGCCATCATGAACTGCTGCATCTGGTTTCGCGCGAGCACCAGCTCGCCCACCAGGTTCATCAGCTTGTCGAGCACACTCACGTCGACGCGGATCGAGCTGTCGGCGATGCCCGGAGCGGCCGACGCCGCCGCCTGCGATTGCTGCTTTTGAAGCGCGTCGACGACGTCCGGCGACCGAATCACGCCGCTGTCGACGAGAATCTCGCCGAGATGCCGGGGATCACCGGCCTTCTGCTGGGCCGCGGCCGCCGCGACGGCCGCCGGCGACGCCTTGCCTTCTTCGATCAGGATGTCGCCGACGTTCTTCACCGGCGCGGGAGCGGGCGCCGCGGCTTCGAGCGCAGGCGTGGCCGTGGCAGCGGCGGGCGTGGCGGGCGCGGCCGGCTCGGCCGGCGCGGCTTCCGCGGGCGCTGCGTCGCCACTTGCGAGTCGAATCAGTTCGGCGACCAGCGCCGCGTATTCGTCGTCTCCCTCGGCACCGGTGCTTTCGATCCGGGCGAGGATCTCACGAATCGCGTCGACCATGCTGAGCAGCGCGGTGGTGATCTCGTGAGTCGTTTGCAGCAGGCCGTCGCGCAGCTTCGAGAGAAGATTTTCGCCCTTGTGGGCCACCGACTCGAGCTTGCTGAAGCCGAGAAATCCGCAGGTGCCTTTGATGGTGTGGATGGTTCGAAAGATGCTCGAGATGACTTCCCGATTGGACGGATCGCGCTCGAGTTCGACGAACTCGCGGTCGAGACGTTCGAGGTTCTCGTAGCTCTCGACCAGAAAGTCGTGGACCACGCTGTCGAGTTCTTCTTGATCGAACATGTCCCCTCACTTCCGGCGCCAGGGCGCCGCGATCATTCGATTCGCCGGCCGCCTCGCGAACGAGGCCGGCCGTGTGGCCGATTCCCGATCTTCTCTGCTCCGCGAATCACGAATACGCTGCCAGCACCGACCCGAGCCGCTCGGTCGCGGTTTCGCAGGCTCCCTTCCAGCCTTCTTCGGTGACGCCGAGCACTTCGCGCGCGCTCGCCAGTTCTTCGGGCGAAACCGGCGTTCCGCCGAATCCCGCACCGATCGTCGTCGCGAGATGGTCCGCGAGGTGAACTGCGTTGACGGTGACGGCGAGGTCTTCGGTCTCGACTCCCTCGGGATCGTGGTGATGTGCGATCGCGAGTCGGATCGGTTCCGGCAGTCGCCAGTGCTGTGCGATCAGGCCGCCGAGCTCGGCGTGATTCACCCCGAGCACTTCGTTCTCGGCCGCGATGCCCGCGACGTGTCCGATCTGGTGAGCCGCGTCGAGTCCGCGAACGGCTTCGGGCAGCAAGCGACGCCCCAGCACGAGTTTTCCGATGTCGTGCAGCAGCGCCGCGGTGAACGACTCGGACGGAATCCGCACTTTCGATTTCGCCCGAAGACATTCGACGCCGAGCGCAGCCGCGACCGAGTGCCGCCAGAGCGCGCCTTCTCCGAGACCGTAGACGGGAAGCGGCGCGTCGATCGTGCCGCGCACGGCGGCCGCGGTCGCGATCTGCGCCACCGTTCCGCCGCCCATGCGCATCACGGCATCCGCCACCGTCGAGATTCGCGACGCCGCTGCACTCGCCGCCGAGTTCGCGACGCGCAACAGACGGCCGGTGATCGCGGGGTCGAGGCTCACCACTTCGACCACTTCGTCGAGTTCCCAATCGTCGCGCGCGACCAGCGAGATCAATCGCGTCGCGGTCGCGGGAAGCGGTGCGAGGGCATGGGCATCACGAACCAGCGCTTCGAGATCGAGCATGCGGTGGCTCCCGCGGCGCCCGCACCGCGCGAGCCGCCGGGGTTGTCATCGGAAGACCGACGCCGGTGGTTGACGCCGGTGTTGCTTCCCCGGGCGAGGCCCGGTTCAGGCCGGAGACGCCGCGCACAAAAGCTCCCGACGCTTCGTCGCCCCACCGTGATACCGTCGCGTCGCGCCCGGCACGGAGGGGGACGAAATGGAGCTCGACGGCAAAGCAGCGGTCGTCACCGGGGGAGGCACGGGAGTCGGCCGCGCAAGCGCCCTCTCGCTGGCCCGAAAGGGCTGTGCGGTGGTGATCAACTACAGCCGTTCCAAAGACGAAGCCGAGGCAACCGCAGCAGAGGCCCGCGGACTCGGCGTTCATGCGTACGCCGTGCAGGCCGACGTCGCGAACGACGCGGACTGCCGCCGCCTGATCGATACCGCGGTGCGCGAGTGCGGACGTCTCGATGTCCTCGTCCAGAGCGCGGGGACCACGAGCTTCATCCCGCACGGCGAACTCGACCGGGTGACGGAAGAAGACTGGAATCAGATCCTCGCCGTCAACCTGCGCGGGCCGTTTCAATGCGCGCGCGCCGCGCGCGCTCCGATGCTCGCGGCCGGCGGCGGCGCGATCGTTCACGTCTCCAGCGTCGCCGGCATCGCCGGCATCGGCAGCTCGATTCCCTACTGCGCGTCGAAGGCCGCGCTCAACAACCTGACGATCACGCTCGCACGCGCACTCGCGCCGAAGATCCGGGTCAACGCCGTTGCACCCGGCTTCATCACGGGTCGCTGGCTCGAAGGAGGGCTCGGCGCGGCGTATCCGGCGATCAAAGCGGCGGTCGAACGCAGGGCTCCGCTCGGGAAGGTGTGCTCGCCCGAAGACATCGCCGCCCTCGTGCTCGGCTTCATCGAAGGGCCGGAGATCGTCACCGGACAGGTGCTGGTCGCGGACGGCGGCATGCTGATCGCCGGCTGACGAGTCGAACCACCCGACCGATCCGATCGCGAGCCCGGTCTCGATCTTCGGGACGCCCGCCGCGCGGCGCCGGGTTGCGGTGTTGCCCGGACGACGCCCCGGGGTCCACCGGAGACGGAACGTGACGCGCGCACGATCGCGTTCTTTTCGAATCTCGGGATCAAGCGCGCCGCCTGCGCTTCCGATGCGACGGGCGGAGCAAAATTGGTGGCTTTCCGTCCCGTCCGCGACGAGGCGCGCGCACGCGCGCACAGCTTTACCGCGCGACTCGAGGTCGTCGTGTTTGCAGCGACGCTCGCGAGCGCGCTCGCGCTCGCCTGGGTGTCGCTGCAGGCGATTCGCTCGTTCCTGCGCGAACAGCTCGCAGCGGACACGCAGACCACGGCCCGCGCGAGTCACAACGCGATCGAGGTCTGGATCGCCGGCGCGACTGCCGACGCCGCGCGATTCGGCGCTTTGCTCGATGCAGCGGAGACGTCCGCGGCGCGAAGCGAGCCCGAGCGCGCGATTCGGATCGCGCGGATCACCGGCGCGCTCGGAGGCAGCGAGTTCGTCTCGGGCCTCACCGTCACCGACGCAAGCGGCCATCTGATGCTCGAAAGCGGACGGCTCGCGCTGACGGCAGAACGCGCACAGGCCGTCGGTGCCATCGATCGCCCGACGCTCCGATCGCTCGGCGACGACGAGGACACCACGGTGGTGCTCTCGATCCCGCTCCGCCGGCCGGACCACGAACACCACGCGGGCGTGCTTCACGCGACGCTGCGCACGGAATGGCTCGCCGGCCGCCTCGACGAGCTCGCCGACGGACACGCGCTGCAAATCGCGGTCGTCGATCCAGAGGGCCGCACGATCGTCCGCCGGCCGCCCACCGCGGCCGAGATCGAAGATTCGAGTGCGACTGCGGTTTCCGACTTCGAGACCGGTGGTACCACCTGGCGGGTGATCGTGCGCGCCGATCCTGCGCTCGCGATCCTGCGCTTCTCGCCGCTGATGCGCAGGACGGTGCTCGTTCAGCTCGTGATCGCGATGGTCGCGAGTCTCGCCGCGCTCTTCGCCAGCAGCTCGCTGATGCAGCCCATCCGCGCGCTGTCGGAGGCCGCGCGGCGGCTGCGCGACGGCGAAGAGGACGTGCCGCTGCCCGAACTCGACCGGCAGGACGAAGTCGGCGTGCTCACCCGCACGTTCGCCGAAATGGTGCGCAAGGCCGCCGAGGCGAGGATCGAACTCGATCAGCGCCAGCGCGAACTCGAAGCGTCGCACGCGGAGATGCTGGCGCGAAACGCCGAGCTGCATCAGGCGAACGAGGTACTCGAACAGCTCGCCATCACCGACGGACTGACGCGCATCCACAATCACCGCTTCTTCCAGGATCAGTTGACGCGCGAGGTGAAACGGGCGGATCGAACCGGCGCCCCGCTGTCGTTGCTGGTGATCGACCTCGACGACTTCAAGCGCTTCAACGACGTCTACGGTCACGAGACCGGCGACGAGGTGCTGCAACGCATGGCGGAAGTGCTGGTCGAAGAGACACGCGACGCCGAGCTGGTGGCCCGCTACGGCGGTGAAGAGTTCGTCGTCCTCGCGTCCGACACCGATCTCGAAGGTGCGGCGGCACTCGCGGAGAAGTTGCGACTCGCGGTTCATCTGCGACCGCTCGAACTTTCGTCGGGCGGCGAGCCGCCGCGGGTCACCGTTTCGATCGGCGTCGCGGAGTACGCAGGAGATCGCTCGCGCCTGTTCCGGGACGCAGACCGGGCGCTCTACGACGCGAAGGCCGCCGGCAAGGACTGCGTCGTGGTGGCGACGCGGAAGAGCGCACCGGAGGGAACGGATCCCGCGGCGGGCGGAACCGCCGATCCGGCGCGACGCTGACCGGGTGGCCAGCAACGACGTGACGCAGCGCCGCCAGGGGCCACGCGGAGCCGAAGTCGCGCGCAGTCGCGGCCGGAGCCGCTGCGATCCATGGAGCGCAGCGTGGCCCCTCGCAGCGCCTGCCTTGCGCACGTGGATCAGATTTCAGGCAACCCTGTGCGCGCGCGAACCGACTTTGCACCGCGCCGGGATCCCTGCCATTCTCGCGCGGCCCGCGCTCCCGTCGGAGCCTCGGGCGGAGGATCGCTGATGCCTCGCGTTCGCTCCCGATGGCCGCACGCGCTACTCGCCATCGCATTCGTTTCGATCGTCGCCGCATGCTCGCAAGGAGCGGAGCCGCCGGCCGATCGAACCACCGGGTCGTCGACGGCCGCCCCGGCCGGAGGCGCTCCCGTGGTGGTGCTGAATACGTCGCTCGGCGACATCGTGCTCGAACTGGATGCCGCGAAGGCGCCGATCACGGTCGAGAACTTTCTCTCCTACGTCGACGGCGGCTTCTTCGACGGCACGATCTTTCATCGCGTGATCGCCAACTTCATGATCCAGGGCGGTGGCTTCACCGAGGCCATGGAACAGAAGAAGACGCGCGCGCCGATCACCAACGAGGCGACCAACGGACTGCGAAACGATGCCGGCACGATCGCGATGGCGCGCACGTCGGATCCGAACAGCGCCACCGCGCAGTTCTTCATCAATCTGAAGAACAACGACTTCCTGAACCACGGAGCGCGCGACGCCGGCTACGCCGTCTTCGGCCGCGTGGTCGAAGGCATGGACGTGGTGGAGAAGATCGGCGCCGTGGCGACCGGCAATCGCGGCGGATTCCAGGACGTGCCGATCAAACCGGTCGTGATCCTCGGCGCGAAGCGGAAGTGACGGCCAGCGGCGCGGCTACGGGCGACCGAGACGCCGCGCCAGCAGTCGAACGGCCTGCGCCGTGCGTTCCGGCGGCGACGCCGTGTAACAGAGACGAACGTGCCGCGCGAAGCCGGTCCCGCAGGACGAGCCCGGACAGAGCACCACGCCGTCGTCGAGACACGCTTCCAGAAACGAGTGCGCGTCGCCGTCCGGCGCGCACGCACCGGCGTCGACGAACAAGAAACACGACCCGTCGGGCTCGCGAACACCGAGCACACGCGCCGCGTCACGACCCGCCGATTCGTACAGCGAGCGGGCATTCGCGACCCATGCCTCGGCTCCTTCCAGCGCTCGCAGCGCCGCCACCTGGCTCGCCGTCGGCGCCGCGTAGAAGGTGTGGGTCGAGATCTTCGTCGCCTGCGCGATCGCCGCGGGCGGGCCGACGAGATAGCCGACGCGATTGCCGGCCATGCCGTAGGCCTTCGAGAACGAAAACACGCTGAGCGTTCGTTCGGGCGCGAAGCGAGCAATCGAGACGTGCTTGCCCGTGTAGACGTAGTCTTCGTAGACCTCGTCGGAGAGGATCCAGAGCCTTTCGCACCGTGCCAGCTCGGCCACCGCGCAGAGCACGCGCTCGTCGAGCACGCGGCCCGTGGGGTTCGACGGCGTCGAGAGATAGAGGGCCACCGTCCGCTCGCCGATCGACGCGCGCAGGGCATCGATCACCGCGCCGGGATCGTCCGCGTGTTCGTAGATCGCTGCTTCGCGCGGCACGGCCCGAAAGGTCTGCACGATGCCGCGAATCAGCGGCCAGTACGGCGATGCCAGCACGATCTCTTCGCCGGGCGCGGCCAGCATGCCGATCGCCGCTCCGAGCGCGCCGGTCGCGCCGGCGGTGATCAGCACCGAAGCGCGATCGCAGTCGAACTGGTTGCGCGCGCGAATCTTCTCGACGATTGCGTCGATCAATGCCGGCAGGCCGCGCGTGTCGTTGTATCGATGAAGGCCGGGGTGATCGCGCGCGGAGAGCGCCTCCATCCGCGCGCCCTCGAACGGCTCCATCCAGGTGTCGCCCACGTGCAGCGGAAAGACGGCGTCGCCGAGCGCCGCAATGCGTTCGGCAAAGCGCGAGAAGATCGCGCCGGGGATCCGTTCGACGGCGCTCGCAGGAACGGGCGGCTTCGGCATGGCGGCCCGAACGTAGGCGAGCGACCGGTCGCGAGGCCACGCGGGCCCGCCGCGAGACGCCCGTGCCGCGGAGATGCTCGACCGTGTACGCTGGCGCCCCTCGGAGGAAGCCATGCGAACCGTCCTGCTCACCGGCGCGTCGTCCGGCATCGGCGCGGCCGCCGCCGCGTGTCTCGCCGGACGCGGCTGGCGCGTCTTCGGCGCGAGCCGTCGCCCGCAATCCGCGGCCTCGAACCCGGCCGGCCAGGACGGGACGGAAGGTGCCGGCCGCATCGACCCCGTGCAGATGGACGTGCGCGACGAGACGTCGGTCCGCGACGTCGTGGCGAGCATCGAACGCGACGCGGGAGCGCTCGACGCGCTGGTCTGCAACGCGGGGTTCGGCATTTTCGGCAGCCTCGAAGAAACCTCGCTCGACGAAGCCCGTTCACAGTTCGAAACCAACGTGTTCGGCGTGCTCGCCTGCCTGCGCGCCGTGCTTCCCGCGATGCGCCGGCGAGGCCGGGGACGCATCGTGCTCGTGGGCTCACTCTCGGGCCGGGCCCCGATTCCGTTTCAGGTGCACTACTCGGCCTCGAAGGCCGCGGTCGACTCGATCGCGCAGGGGCTTCGCATGGAACTCGCGCCGCTCGGCATCGACGTCGCACTGGTCGAACCCGGGGACATCAAGACGGCCTTCAACGACGCGACGGATTTCTCCGGGAGCGCGGGTTCCGCCTACGACGAGCGAATCCGCGCCTGCGAGGACGTGATTCGCCGCTCGCTGCTGGTGGCGCCGGAGCCCGCCGTGGTCGCCGAGGCGATCGTGCGTGCGCTCGAAGACGCGACGCCGCGCACGCGCTATCCCGTCGGCCCCGATTCGTTTCTGGTTCCGTTCGGGCGGCGCCTCTTTCCCGAGCGCTTTTTGCACTGGATGATTCGCCGACACTTTCGCGTGTAATCGAACGAGGCTGCTCCGATCGCGGGCGAGACGGCGACGGCAAGAGCGGCGTTCCGGTTCGCGCCCGCGGCGTGCCGCGTGGAGATCGCGTCATGAGCGACGACGTCTCGATCGGCGAGAACGCGCCGACGCGAGGGGGCCGAAAGCTCGCCGCAGCGATCGAGCGCTTCTCGCTGGCGAAGGTCGCAGCGGGGGCCTCTGTGATCGACGTGGGCGCGTCGACCGGAGGGTTCACCGAGGTCTGGTTGCGGGCCGGAGCGGCGCGGGTCACCGCGATCGACGTGGGCCGCGACCAGCTCGCCGCGCGGCTGCGCGCGGATCCGCGGGTTCATTCGATGGAGGGAACGAACTTCCGCACGCTCGCGCTCGGTGCGGCGCCGGGCCCGTTCGACGCCTTTTCGGTCGACGTCTCCTTCGCCTCGGCGCGCAGCCAGCTTCGTGCGCTCGCCTTTCGACTGCGACCGGGCGCGCAGGGCGTGGTTCTGGTGAAGCCTCAGTTCGAGCTGCCGGCGCATCGCATCCGACACGGGGATGTGTCGGATCTGCGATTGCGCACCGAGGCCGTCGCCCGGGTGCGCGAGAAGGCCGGGTCACTCGGCTTTCGACTGCTCGAAACGATCGACTCGCCGGTCGCCGGTGGAAGCGGAACGGTCGAGATCCTCGCGCATCTCGTCTTCGACGGACGCAGCGCACGATTGCCGCAACCCGGAGAGCGGCGCGCAGCGCCGAACCGCGCCCCCGCAGCGCCGCCCGACGCGCGTGGCGAAGAAGAGAACGCGCTCGCACGAAACGCGAATCGTGCATCACGTGGCGTTGCCGGTGGAGGCGTGATCGCGCGGGGTTCGGTGGAGCGCGTGCAGGCATTCGCGATCGCGCTCCCCGGGCTCGAAGCGGTGGTGACACGCGAAGTGGCGGCGCTGCCCGGCGTCGAGGACGTGCGCGCGGTGCCGGGCGGAACGGAGTGGAGCGGTCCGCCGTCGCTCGTTCTGCACGCGAATCTCCGGCTGCGCGTCGCGAGCCGAATCCTCGTGCGGATCGGAACCGTCGAAGCGCGCGAGTTCTCGCAATTGCGGCGCGGCGTCGCGAGACTCGACGTCGAACGCTTCGTGGCGGCCGCTGACGCGATCCGGGTCGGCGCTTCCGCGACGCGTTGCCGCCTCCGACACACCGGGGCGCTCGAAGAAACCGTCGCACTCGGGATCGCCGATCGACTCCGTCGCGTCGCGCGCAGCGCCCGCGCGAGCGTCGCCGCTGCGGCTGCCGCGGACGGAGCGTCGCGCCTCTTCGTGCGCGGCGAGAACGATCGCTTCACGGTCAGCGTCGATGCCTCGGGAGACCTGCTTCACCGGCGCGGCTGGCGCAGCGAAACGTCCGGAGCCCCGCTGCGTGAGACCGTCGCGGCGGGAATCCTGGCTCTCGCGGCCTACGATCCGTCGCGACCGCTGGTCGATCCATTCTGCGGTGCGGGCACGATCGCGATCGAAGCCGCACGAATCGCGACCGGCCGCGCGGCGGGCCTCGATCGCCCGTTCGCGTGTGAACACTGGCCGTCGTCGGATCCGGTGGCCTCGCGGGCGCTGCGCGCCCGGCTCGCCGAAGAGGTTCTCGCGGCCGCCCCTGCACCGATCGTCGCCTCGGACGCCGACGAGCGCGCAGCGGAGCGCACGCGACGAAATGCCGAGCGAGCAGGAGTCGCGTCCTCCGTCTCGGTGACCTGCCGGGCGATCTCCGAGTTGCGCGCGCCGCGCGGCGCCGGACGCGGACTGCTGGTGGCGAACCCGCCGTGGGGACACCGGCTCGGCACGTTCGCGAGCGCGCGCGATCTTCACCACCGGCTCGGCAGCATCCTGCGCGAACGGTTCGCACGCTGGAGGGTCGCGATTCTGGTCGGCGATCCGCGCCTCGTCGATGCGCTTCGGCTCGCGCCGGTCTCCGCCCATCACATCCGCAGCGGCGGCATTCGCGCACGACTGTTGATCGTCGAACTCTGACCGGGTTGCCGGAAACGACGTGACGCAGCGCCGTCGAGGGCCACGAGGAGCGGAAGTCACGCGCAGCCGCGGCCGCGAGGCCGCGGCGAGCCATGGAGTTCGGCGTGGCCTTCGAAGGCGCCAGCTCCGCATCGCGTGGATCACGTTTCCGGTCACCGTCTGAGATCTGCCGCAGGCGCATTGCACGTTTCGCGGCTTCTCGCGCCGACCGCCTTCGATCGTGAAGAGACTGGCGAGCGACGGTACCGGCTCGCGGTACTCTGCGCGGTTCCCTTTGCCCGAGGCCGTTTCGATGGCGCCCCTGCGCGACGAACTCCGACGATTGTTTCGATTGGCATGGCCCGCCATGGCGACGCAGTTCGGCACCATGCTGATGGGTGTCGTCGACACCGTGATGGTGGGCCACGTGAGCCCCGAGGCACTCGCCGCGGCCGCGCTCGGCAACGCGTTCCTCTACGGAATTTCGATGATCGGCATCGGCGTCGTTCTCGGCATCGATCCGATCGTCTCGCAGGCGCATGGCGCCGGCGACGGCGCCCGCGCGGGCCTCGCGCTGCAGCGCGGGCTCGTGCTTTCGGCGCTGCTCGGAATCGCGATCGGTGGCGCGTTGCTGCTCGCCGAGCCCGCACTGCGCGCGACGGGCCAGTCGGCCGGACTCGCCCGCGAAGCGGCGCGATTCGTCGAAGTGCAGATACCGACGATCGGATTTCTGTTCGCCTTCAGTGCGCTGCGCGCATGGCTACAGGGGCGCGAGATCGTGCGCCCCGCACTGGTCGCGGTGATCGCGGCGAACCTGCTCAATGCGCTGCTCGACTGGGTGCTGATCTTCGGCCATCTCGGGCTGCCGGCGCTCGGCGTCTTCGGCGCCGGCATTGCCACGTCGATCTCTCGCGTCGCCTGCTTCGTCTTTCTCGCCGCGATCGTCCTCGGATTGCGCCTGCAGCGCGGCGGATGGACGCCGTGGAGCCGCGCCGCACTGTCGTGGCAGGGCATGCGCGAAGTGATCGGACACGGGATGCCGATCGGCGCTCAGCTCGGGCTCGAATCGACTGCGTTCTCGCTCGCCACGATGCTGGCCGGTCGCCTCGGCGCCGAAGCCGCTTCGGCACACACGATCGCGCTCAACCTCGCCTCGCTTTCCTTCATGACGCCGCTCGGAATCGCACAGGCCGCCGTCGCACGCGTCGGAAATCTGGTCGGAGCACGGCGTTTTTCGGAAGCCGATCGTGCTGCGTGGGTCGCGCTCGGGTTCGGTGCACTGGTGATGGCGGTCTGGGCGCTCGTGTTTCTCGTGCTGCGTGATCGGCTTCCCTTCCTCTACACCAACGACTCGACGGTCGCGGTTCTCGCCGCCTCGATCCTTCCGATCGCCGCGGCATTTCAGATCTTCGACGGCCTGCAGGTGGTCGCAGGGGGCGTCCTGCGCGGCATGGGGCGCACGCGTCCTCCCGCGATCTGTCACGCGATCGGCCTCTGGGGAGTCGCGTTGCCGCTCGCCTGCCTCTCGGTCCTGCGGCTCGCGGGCGGCCTCGAAGGCCTCTGGTGGAGTCTGTGTCTCGGACTCGCGGTGGTCGCCGTCGCGCTGGTCGCGTGGATTCGGGCGCGCGGCCCGCGCAGCCTCGATGCAGCACTGCACACCGTGGGATAGGTTGGCCGGCATGAGCCAGTCTCCGAACGTCGGTGATCCCGCGCCCGATTTCGAGCTTCCTTCGACCCGCGGCCCGGTGCGTCTTTCCGCGCTGCTCGCGAACGGACCGGTGCTGCTCGTGTTCTATCCGGGCGACGACACGCCCGTGTGCACGAAACAGCTCTGCGACTACCGCGACAACCTCGCCGTCTTCGAATCACTCGGCGTGCAGGTCGTCGCGCTCAATCCGCAGGATGCGGAGTCGAAGCAGCGCTTCGCCGACAAACATCGCTTCCCGTTCCCGCTCGCGGCGGATGCAGGCGGAGTCGTCACCCAGCGCTATGGCGCGCGCGGCCTGTTCGGCATCACCCGCCGCGCACTCGTGCTGGTCGGCGCCGACGGACGCATCGCGTGGCGCAAGAGCGACTTTCCGATCTTCCATCAAACGACCGAAGACATCCGCCGCGCGATCGCCGAACTCTCTCGTCCTTCGCCGCGAGGCGAATGATCGGCCGTCAGCCCCGCGAATACTTCGCCATCTCGTCCTTCAACTGGCGCTTCAGAATCTTGCCGTTCGCGTTGCGCGGGAGCGGCTCGTCGCGCAGCTCGATCTTCGAAGGAACTTTGAACGCGGCGAGTTTGCTCGCGACGTGATCCTGCAGTTCGCGCTCGGTCACGCTCTTGCCGGCGACCACCTGCACCACGGCGCCGACCTCTTCGCCGAGCACCCGGTGCGGAATCCCGACCACGGCGGCATCCATCACGGCGGGGTGCTCGTAGAGCGCACTCTCGACCTCGACGCAGTAGACGTTCTCGCCGGCGCGGATCAGCATGTCCTTCGCCCGATCGATCAGGTAGACGAACCCGTCTCCGTCGACGCGTCCGACGTCGCCCGACCGAAGCCAGCCGCCCGGAAAACTCTCGGCCGTCGCCTCCGGCTTGCGCCAGTAGCCCTTCACCACGTTCGGTCCGTTGATCCAGACTTCACCGATCTCGCCGATCGGCACCTCGCTGCCGCTCTCGTCGCAAATCCGAATCTCCACCGCCGCGACCGGTGCTCCGATGCTGTCGGGATGGCTCAGATAGTCGGCCCCGCCGATCAACGTGGTGACCGACGAGGTTTCGGTCAGCCCATATCCCTGACCCGGTGACGATTTCGGAAAGGCTTCGCGGATTCGGCGCACGAGTTCGGGCGCAGCCGGTGCACCGCCGTAACCGACGCTCTGTACGCTCGAGAGGTCGCGCGTCGAAAAGTCCGGATGCTCGAGCACCTGCCAGACCATCGCGGGAACGCCGCCGAAGCTCGTGATCCGTTCGCGTTCGATGAGTTCGAGCGCGCGCGCCGGGTCCCACTTGAACATCATCACCAGCTTGCCACCGAAGGCGACGTTGCCGCAGAGAACGGCATGACAACCCGTCGCGTGAAACAGCGGCACCGAAAGCAACTGTGCGGCCTGCGGCCTCGGCTCGGACGGATTGGGAAGCGCCTCTCCACTGCGCAGCAAGGTCCGCACGTTGCCGTACGCGAGCGCGACGACGTTGCCGCAGATGTTGTGATGCGTGCCGAGTGCGCCCTTCGGCCGGCCGGTCGTTCCCGAGGTGTAGAAGATCGTCGCGTCGTCGTCGGGCGCGAGCGGCACGTCCGGGAAACTCGCCTCTGGTCCGGGCTGCCCGATCAGATCTTCGAACCGGTGATGCTCGGGAAGCACGGGTTCGTCGGCTCGAGCGACGACGACGTGTCGGAGGTCCCGCAGCTTCTCGAGGTGCGGCGCGATGCGCGCGGCCCGCTCACCGTCGCAGAAGAGCACGCTGCTGCTCGAATCCTCGAGTCCGTATTCGAGTTCGTCTCCGGTCCACCACGCGTTGAGCGGTACGACGATCGCGCCGATCGCCGTCGCGCCGAAAAACGCCATCGGCCACTCCGGAAAGTTGCGCATCGCGATCGCCACTCGATCGCCCTTCTTCACGCCGAACTGCTCGACCAGCACGCGCCCGACCGTCGCCGCCGCGCGCCAGTGCTGCTCGAAGGTGAAGCGCTCGTCTTCGTAGACGATGAACGTCTTGTCTCCGTGCAGGCGCGACATGTCGATGAACGCGCGCAGCGATGGCATCGCATTCTTCCAGACGCGGATTCGGCGCCCCACGACGTCCGCTTCGACGGTCTCGAACGGCGCGCCGGGGCCGGCGAGCATGCGGGCGATCTCGGCGTTGGACGGGGCGGTTCGGGCGGGGCTGGGGGGCGCGCTCATCGGTTCCTCCGGGTTGGGGTCGTGAGAATGGCACGGCGGCGGGCGACTCGCGCCCCTTCGCCGGACGCGTGGCCGTCGATCGGCGGCGCGCTGCACCGCGTCGAATCCCGCGGCATTCCCCCGCCGGCAGCCCGCGATCTGCCGCACACGACGCAATTCGAGGCCGAGAAATGCGGGCGCACGCGCGATCCAGAGGACGCGTGGAGATTTCATCGACGGCATTCTCAGCGCCGAATCGCGCTGCCGGGCTGGTGACAGAGTGCCGGTTCGACGACGGCGGCCATCTCGTCCGCGGCGACTTCGGGCAGTCCGAAAAAGGCCGCGATCCCGCGCGCCACGGCCCGCGAATCAGAGAGCAGGCGCTCGTACTCGACGCCGTGCCAGCGGCCGGCCAGTCCCTGCGCGAGCCAGCGTTCGGTCTGCTCGAGTTCGCGCGCGAAGGCGACCGCGAGCGCCGCGTCGTCCTGCGCGGCGCCTTCGATCCTGCGTCGATCGAGCATCACACGTTGCGAGGCCAGCACCTCGGGCAATCCGCGGCGGATCCAGAGCACGCGAATCGCTTCACTCGCCGGCAACCAGCGAACCAGCGGGACCACCACCTTCACGGCGCGGCCACGCGCGAACGCGAGCCAGCTCGTGTCGCCCGGCAACCGTCGTACCGCGGCGCATTCGAAATAGCCCCGGGGATTGTCGGCGTCCGCGGGTCGCGACGCGTCGGCGAGAATCGGCACCGCGGCCGCCGCCAGCATCTGCATGACGAGCGAGGTTCCGGAGCGCGGAAGTCCGGTCACGATCGCGACCTCGTCCGGCGCGAGCGGTCCGAGCGCGATCGATTCCGACACCATGCGGTGTCAGCCCGCGAGTCGTTCGAGGGCCGCTGCGAGCGCGGCTCCGTGCCTCGACAGCGTGCCGTCCTGAAACGAAAAGGTGGGCAGGAAGCCGGGTGCCGCGAGATGCGGATCGCTGCCGCCCGGGGTCTGCCAGACGCCGAACTCGTGCACGCCCGTGCGCCCTTCGGGCTCGCCCTCGCACAGATGCGCGAAGCGCAGGGCGTACCGCGCGGCATACCGGGGGTCGCGCCCCCAGTACGCACGCTGAAACAGCGGAAAGACGGCGCACAGCGCATCGTAGTCGTGTTCGGCCGCGAGCAGCACGCCGGGGATCGCGGCGCGCAGCCGCCCCGCGAGCTCGACGATGCCGGGATGAACGGCGTGGTCGGGATCGTTCTGCCAGATGTGGATGGTGTCGAGAAAGACGCCGTCGAAGCCGAAGCGCGCCGCGAGCGACTCGATCTGCGTCGCGAGATCGTCGCGAAAGCCGGGGTGACCTGGATTGAGCCAGGCCTGCCAGCCGGTGTCGTGCGCGCGCGAAAAATCCCAGTCGGGCTGATTGCCGTGGAACCGGTTTCCGCTCGGGCTCTTCATGCGGGCGGCGGGATCGAGCCCGGCGAACCGCGGCAGCCACGCGTTCACGCAGTTGCCACCGAACATGGGCATCACGTGCGCGCCGAGCGTTCGCGCTTCGTCCACCAGCGCCGCGAAGCCCGCTTCGCCGCCGAGCCGTGGATCCGGCCGATAGTCGCCGTACTGCCAGTAGTACCGACCTTCCCAGCCCGGGAGGTACACGAGGATGTGTCGCGCCGGGAGATGCCGCGCCGCCGTTCGAATCACCTCTCGCATCGCCGCGTAGTCGAGAAAGACGTGCCCCGTCCAGTGCATGCCGTGCAGCGCGAGCACGCAGCGCAAGTCGAAGAACCAGGGCGGAACGTCGCGGCGATCGGCGAGCGGAACGAGGCCGAGTGCACGCTCCGCATGCGCGAGATGCGCGGTCTCGAGTTCCGCCGGCCCGGCTCCGCGCGTGACGATCAACGGCGGTGCCTCGAACGCCTTCTCGAACCGCGTGGCTTCGGCTTCGGCGATCCATTCGACGACGCCGCGGCCGGCGAGCGGACCGAGTCGTTCGGTCGCGAGCGAAAAGCGATGTTCGCGGACCCGGTCTTCTTCGACGCGCAGGCCGAGCAGCGTCTCGCCCGCGCGCAGACAGACGAGCGGCATCGGCAATCGATTCGGGTAGGCGAGGAGATCGCCGAAGGCGCCGATCGTGCGCTCGCCGTTCTCGTCGACGAGCGAGAGCGGGGCCGGAAGATCGCGCACGATCACCTTGATGCAGCGCACCACGTCGGACTCCGCAGCGCGCGCTTTCACGGAGATGCGAAGCTCGCCGCCCCGGAGCCTGCGTGCTCGCAGAATCACCGCACCCGGCGCCTCGATCTGCCCGCCCGCGGCCCGCAGCCCGGCGCCGCGCACGACGATGTCGCCCTCTTCTTCGCGGTGGCTGGTGTTCCCGGGATCGAGCCCGAAGAGGTTTTGGCGCGTCACCACCTGCACGGACAGACGCAGGCCGTCGACCTCGAAGACCGGATCCGCCAGATCGAAGCTCGCGAATTGCATCGTCGCGCAGCCTATCAGACGCGGGCGTGTCGGGGCGCGAAGGTCGGATCCCGGCGCGCGGGATCCGCACTTCGGTCCTTGCGCCTCACGCGGCCCCGTCGAGCGACTGCAGCGCGTCGCGGATCTGCCGGGCCACGCGATCCTGCGCTTCCGGGGCGGGGTTCGGGTCGGCGCGCGTGAAGTCGAAGTCGGAGAGCGAGTTCACCGGGAAGACGTGCAGGTGAACGTGCGGCACCTCGAGCCCGGCGATGATGAGGCCGACGCGCGTCGGCCGGAACGCCTTCATCTGCGCCTGACCAACTCGCTGCGCGACCATCATCAGATGCTGCGCGAGCGCCGGCTCGAGTCCGAGCCAGTGCTCGACCTCGAGCCGCGGGATGACCAGCGTGTGCCCCGGGCGGAGCGGATTGATCGTCAGCAAACCGACGCACTGCTCGTCCTGGTGGACGAAGCGCCCGGGCAACTCGCCCGCGATGATCCTCGTGAAGATGCTGGCCAGGACGTCCTCCTCTGCGCCTTCCGCGCGCGCGAATCGTGCGCGAATCATGCACCGCGCTGGTGTCTCCGCCAGCCGGGTATGCGCTCGCTCGCCCGTGGTCCCACGACGTCGCGCGAACGGGCTTCCGACGTGCCAGAGCGTCGGGTAGGATGCGAACTCGTCGCGGTCTCGTTCGTTCGGCTCTCTCGCGCACCCCGGGCAGACACGTTCGCTGCGCGCACACAGGGATGGAACACCCATGCTCGATGCTCAACCGCTCCTCGTCGTCGTCGCATTGCTGCTCGTCGGCGGAGGCTTTCTGATCGGCCTCGCACTCGGTCGCTCCTCGAACAAACTCGAAGCGCGCGTGCTCGAACTGGAAGGCGAACTCACCGAGAGTCGTGCCGCGCTCGCGCGCTATCGCGAAGAAGTCGGCCAGCATTTCGGCAAGACGTCGGACTTGCTGCGTGATCTCACCCTTCAGTATCGCGCCGTCTACGACCATCTCGCCGAAGGCGCGAACTCTCTTTGTCCGGATCTTTCGAACGGGCTTCCGGCCGGTGGCGTTGCGCGCCTGCTCGCCGAACACAACGAGCGACGAGAGGAAGCGACGCCGGCGGCGAAGGTCGAGGAGGTTCGCGAGCCGAAGCACGATGCGCTCGCAATCGACGTCGATCTCGCGGCCGCGGCGCCGGCCGAAACAACGACCGGCACGGACCCGCGCGCGACCGCGCACTGACTTCGAAGACGCCGCGTTCGTCAGCGCACCGCGCCCGCGTCGCGCAACGACGCGAGTTCGGCGTCATCGAGACCACGTTCGCGCAGGACTTCGTTCGTGTGCTGGCCCAGCGACGGCGGCGGACGACGCACCGGAGCGCGTGCGTGGTCGAATCGAGCCACCGGCGCGATCAGACGCAGGCGGCCGATCCCTTGCACGTCGATCTCCTCGATCGTTCGGTTGTGTCGAACCTGCGGATCCGCGAGAAACGCCGGAAGGTCATGCACCGGCGCGAGCGGCACGCCGAAGCGTTCGGCGCGCTCGACCAGATCGGCCGTGTTCCACTTCGCGATTTCTCGGCCGAGTCCCGCGAACCACTCGGTCGAACGCATCACCCGCGCGAGCAGCGTCGACCAGCGCGGATCGTCGATCCACTCTTCGCGCCCGAGCGTCCGGCAGAGGCCGGCGAAGTGATGATCCTCCAGCGTGATCGTCGCGACGTGACCGTCTTTCGTCGGCCAGGCGCGATAGGCATCGGCCATCGAAATGGGAACGACGTCGCGTTCGTGCCCGACGAAGGTCGACGGCCCGAGCGTGTCCGGGAGAATGAACGCCGCGTACGCATCGAGCATCGGCACCTCGACCCGCAGGCCGTGCCCGCCGTTGCGCTCGCGCGCGAAGAGTGCGGCCAGCGTCGCATTCGCGGCCCACATCCCGCTCGCCTTGTCGGCCACGATGCTGCGCACGAGCTGCGGCGACTCGTCGCCCTGCAGCGGCGCGAACCCGGCGAGGGCCTGGATCACCATGTCGTAGGCCGGCCGCGCGGCATAGGGGCCGTCGGTTCCGAATCCGCTGATCGAGACGCGGACGAGGCGCGGGTTTTCCGCCGCCAGCATGGCATCCGTGAGACCCAGCCGATCCAGCACACCGGGTCGAAAGTTCTCGACCAGCACATCCGCCTCGCGCGCGAGACGCCGCACGAGAGCCACCGCTTCCGGCGTCTTCAAATCGAAGACGAGCGAGCGCTTGTTGCGGTTGACCTGGGCAAAGAACGGCGTGAGACCGCCGAGGAAGGGGGGACCGAGCCGGCGGGTCATGTCCCCGGCCGGCGGTTCGATCTTCCAGACGTCCGCGCCGAGGTCGCCGAGGATCTGCGTGCAGAGCGGCCCGGATACGACCACCGAGAGATCGAGGACCCGGATCCCGTCGAGCGGAAGCGGAGCGGCAGCGGCGGTCGTCATCTGCCCGACCCTATCACGCGAACGGCGCGACCGGCCCGTGGCTGCGACCAACCCGATCGCGCCGGCCCAATGATGTCGCCTCCGCTCTCGGATTGACTCGCCGATCAACGAGCGTGCTAGCTTCGGCGTGCTTCGACACCCCCACCTTCCTCCCACCGGGTGCGTCCGATGCGCGGACCGGGATCCCGGGGGAGAGAGACAGAGGAAGACCAACGATGGGCCGCAAGGTGTACGTGATCGGCGTCGGCATGACGAAGTTCGAAAAGCCGGGCAGCAAAGAATGGGACTACCCGGACATGGCCCGCGAGGCCGGCCAGAAGGCGCTCGCCGACGCGGGCATCGGCTACGACGCGATCGAGCAGGTGGCGGTCGGTTACTGCTACGGCGATTCGACCACCGGAGAGCGCGCGGTCTACGAACTCGGCCTGACCGGCGTGCCCATCTACAACGTCAACAACAACTGCTCCACCGGTTCGACGGCCCTGTTCATGGCCAAGCAGTTCGTCGAGGGCAGTCTCGCGGAGTGCGCGCTGGCGATCGGCTTCGAGAAGATGGAGAAGGGCTCGCTCGGCGTGAAATACACCGACCGCACGAACCCGATGGACAAGCACTTCAAGCTGATGGTCGAGCTGCGCGGCTTCGCGCAGGCACCGCCGGCGCCGCAGATGTTCGGCAACGCGGGCCGCGAGCACATGGAGAAGTACGGTACGACCGCCGAGCAGTTCGCGAAGATCGGCTGGAAGAACCACCGGCACAGCGTCAACAACCCGTACTCGCAGTTCCAGGACGAATACACGCTCGAGCAGGTGCTGAACGCGCCGATGGTCTACGCGCCGCTCACCAAACTGCAGTGCTGCCCGACCAGTGACGGATCGGGTGCGGCGATCCTCGCCAGCGAAGCGTTCGTGAAGAAGCACGGGCTGCAGAACAAGGCGATCGAGATCGTCGGGCAGGCCATGGCGACCGACTTCCGCAGCAGCTTCGACGACAAGAGCTGCATCAAGATGGTCGGCGCGGACATGACGAAGGCGGCCGCTCGGAAGGTCTACGAGCAGTCCGGGCTCGGGCCGGAAAACGTCGACGTCGTCGAACTGCACGACTGCTTCTCGTGCAACGAACTGATCACCTACGAAGGACTCGGACTCTGCCCCGAAGGCAAGGGGGGAGAGTTCGTCGATTCCGGCGCCAACACCTATGGCGGCAAGGTGGTCGTGAATCCGTCGGGCGGGCTGATTTCGAAGGGCCATCCGCTCGGAGCGACCGGCCTCGCTCAGTGCGCCGAGCTGACCTGGCAGCTTCGGGGCGAAGCCGAGAAGCGACAGGTCTCGGGCGCGAAGGTCGCCCTGCAGCACAACCTCGGGCTCGGCGGCGCCGCCGTCGTCACCCTGTATCGAAAGCCCGAGTGGAAGTGACGCGACGCCAGCGCTGACACCATCCGGTGTCGGCTCGACTCACTCGACGCGGCCCCGGCAGGATCGTCCTGCCGGGGCCTTCGTTCGCCGAAGATCCCGCGCCCGGAGCACCGCACCCGTTTCGTCCGCGCCGCCGATCGAACGGGTCGTTCGGTCACGCCCGGCTCCGATCAGGGGCGCACGGGCCCGGTCGCGGAAATCTCGTACCGCACGATCTCGGTCGCGCGAACGCCGAGACGAGCGGCAGCCGCCTGAAAGCGCGCCATGTGCGGAGAGTCGAAATGCGCGGCCAGCGCATCCGGCGACTCCCAGCGTTCGAACAAATGCAGTCGGCCGGGATCTTCGAGGTCGGCGGAGAACGTGTAGGCCTCGCATCCCTCTTCAGCGCGGGTCGCGATCATCATCTCGGTGACGAGTCCGACCGCTTCGTCCCAGGCGGCCGGATCGATCTCGATCGTGCCTGCGATCACCAGCATTCGGCTCACCGTCAGACCATCGCGCCGCGAAGCCGTTCGATTCGCTCGGCCAGCGGCGGATGACTGAGGAAGAGTCGCGCCACGCCGCCGCCGCCGGAGATCATCATCGCGCGCAGCGCTTGCGGCGCCGGCGTCGCCTGCATCGCCTCGACGTCGCGCTGCAGGCGTTCGAGCGCCGCGATCATCTTGCCGCGTCCGGCGAGCTGAGCCCCGCCCGAATCGGCACGAAACTCGCGCGCGCGCGAAAAGGCCATCACGACCATCGAACCGAGGATCATGAACACCATCTCCAGCGCGAAGACGATGATCATCTGCAACCCGCGAGACACTCCCTCGCTGTCGTCGCGTCGCATCGCCTGCGCGAGGGCGAATCCGATCGCACGCGCGAGAAACATCACGAACGCGTTCACCACGCCCTGCAGCAGCGTCATCGTCACCATGTCGCCGTTGGCGATGTGCGCGATCTCGTGACCGAGCACGGCTTCCGCTTCGTCACGGTTCATTTTGCGCCAGAGACCGGTCGAAACCGCGACCAGCGACCGCTTCTTGCTCGGACCGGTGGCGAATGCGTTGATCGCGTCCGAGTCGAACACGCCGACTTCGGGCATCGGCAGGTTCGCGCCCTGCGCGAGACGCTGCACCATCTGCAGCAGCGCCTGTTCGCCGGGATCGGTGGTACCGGGGTCGATCACCTGCACGCCCATCGCGCGCTTCGCCATCCAGCGCGAGATCAGCAGCGAGATCCACGCGCCGCCCATGCCCCAGATCAGACAGAAGATCATCAGCGCCCGGTAGTCGATCCCGTTCGCCGACAGGTACGGACGAAGCCCCAGCGCATTCACCAGCACACTGATCGTGAGCACGACGAGCAGGTTCGTCGCCAGGAAGAGCATCACACGTTTCATCTCGGTCCTCCGTTGGCCACCGGTGATCCCGGCAGCGCTCCGCTTGCATTGGACACGATCGCGCGTACGGCGGTTCGGCGCCCCGGTCTCACCGTCGACCAGGCTCCGCGCGCTGCGGCGGCAGCAAAGAGTCGGCCAGATCGGAAAGCCGCGCGAGCGTCAGATCGCCCTCGATCCCGAAGCCGGCAAAGAGTGCTCCGGCGGCGTGCGCCGCCTGCCGATCGAACACCGTGTCGCCGACGAGCAACGACTCCTCCGCGCGCACACCGAGCCTCTGCGCCGCCAGCCAGACGAGGTCGGGCGCGGGCTTGCTCCTGGGAGCGTCCCTGCCGCCCACCACGACGTCAAGTCGGAGCCCGGTGTGCGCGATCACCGCGCGCGCCAGCGCACCCGGTGTGTTGGTGACGAGGGCCGTCGGCAGCAACAGGGTGCGCACCGCGTCGAGCGTCGCCCCGGCGTCGGGATCGGCACGAACGTGTTCGCGGTGATCGAGAAAGTGAGCGTGAACGAAGGATTCGAGCGCCTCGACGCTCACGCCCGGAAACCAGCGCTCGGCGTCGCGTTCGATGCCCTGCCCCCAGCCGGCCGCGAACGATTCCGCGCTCACCGGCGGCGCACCGAAGTGCGTCGCCGCGTCGCACACCACGCGCTGCCAGGCCTCGCGGCTTTCGACCAGCGTCCCGTCGAGGTCGAAGAAGACGGCGCGGATTCGGCGGCCGGCGACGAGAGCGAACGTCGCCACTTCGTATCGTGACGAGCGATTCATGCGGCGCGGGCACGACCGGTGATCGCTTCGCGCCCCGCTTCACCGCGCCACCGTCTCGGCGCGGCGAGGCCCTTGCCGAGAACGAGCGGAACCGCAATTGCGATTCTGCAGAGAGCACGCTCGAGTTCGATTCGGCGGCGTTGGATGCGCGGCATGAACCTCCCTGCAGGCGAAACCGCGCGCAGGCCGGGAGAGTCTCGCGGCCTTCGCCCGTCCGCCATGCCCGGCCTCATCGCGAGGGCCCGCGCCGGCGGCCGTTCGAGCGACGTCTGCGCGGTGTCGGACGGGCCGAGCGATCGCTCGACCTTTTTCCCCCGATTCCGTGCGTCACCGACTGACGATCCCGGCAATCGCTGGTAATCAGACGCCATGTCGACACGAGGCCCGCGGATCGAACGCATCGAGCTGTTTCCGATTCACGTCCCCTTCCGGGCGGTGGTGCGCGAGGCAATGGCGCGCTCGGCCGGCGGGCTCGGGATGGCGATCCCGGCCGAAGAGCCGTGGACCGGCGGCGACTTCGTGATCGCCCGCCTGCGCGCGGACGACGGATCGAGCGGCGTCGGCGAGGCCTTCGTCTGGTTGCCGGAAACGGGCGTGTCCCCGGCGCAAATCATCGACGCCGTGCAACACGGGCTGGCCGGCTACCTGCTCGGTGCGAGCCCGTTCGACGTGGAGCGCCTGCGCGCGCGGATGGACGCGAACGTGGCCCGCAGCGAAGTCGCGAAGGGGCTGCTCGACATGGCCTGCTACGACCTGATGGGGCGGATCGCCGGTCGCTCCGCCTGCGAGTGGATGGGAGGCCGCGGCGCCGACCGGCTGCCGCTCGCCGCGTTGATTCCGCTCGGCGACGCGGAATCGATGGTCACGATGGCGCTGATGTTTCAGAAGGGCGGCACTTCCAGCTTTCGTTTCAAACTCGGAACCGGCGTCGAGTTCGATCGCGGCGTGATCGCGCGAGCACGCGAAGCCCTGGGGCCGGCCGCACGGATTCGCGTCGACTACAACCAGGCCTACACGCCGGGCGAGGCGATCGAATCGATCGCGTCGATCGCACCGTTTCGCATCGACTGCGCCGAACAGCCCGTGCGGGCGGACGACTGGATCGGCATGGCCCGCGTGCAGCGCGCCGTTTCGATTCCGCTGATGGCGCACGAAGGGTGCTTTTCGCTGACGGACGCGACGGCGTTGATCGAACTCGGCGCCGTCGGCGTGCTCGGCGTCAACACCGAACGTCCCGGCGGCATCACGCAGGCGCTGCGCGCGATCGATTACGCCGCGCGACGCGGCCTCGGGACGATTTTGCACAATCAGCCGCTCGGCATCGCCTCCGCCGCGCAGGTCCACCTCGGGGCCGCGCGCGCATCGGTGCTCGGCCACGCGATGGAACTCTTCGGACACGTGATGCTGGAGGACGACCTGATCCTCGAGCCGCTCGACTACTCGAGCGGATTCGTCTGCGTGCCCGATGGACCGGGCCTCGGCGTCGAACTCGACGTCGACGCACTCGATCGATACGCGACCGCACCTCCGGTGCGGATCGAGAACGCTCCGTGAGCGACTCCGCCCCCGCGACGCTCTACACGCGCGGCACGATTCGCACGCTCGATGCGTCGCAGCCGCGGGTCGAGGCCCTGGCGACGCTCGGCGACCGCATTCTCGCGCTGGGCGACGCGGCCGACTGTCGAACTGCGCTGCGCGCCGCGGGAGCGAGCGACGTGCAGCAGGTCGCGCTCGGGGAACGCACGCTTCTGCCGGGATTCATCGACACCCACCTGCACCCGATCATGCTCGTCTACTTCGACATGAACGCCGACCTCGCGGGCGTGCGCAGCATCGGCGAGCTGCAGCGCGTCTTGCGAGATCGCGCGGCCCGCCTGCCGGAGGGAGAATGGTCGATCGGCCTGCGCCTGCAGGACGAGAACCTCGCCGAGCGGCGTTTCCCGACGCGTCACGAACTCGATGCGGCCTGCGCCGATCGCCCGGTCGTCGTGGTCGAACACGACGGGCATGGTGCGGCCGGCAACACGCGCGCACTCGCGGTCGCCGGCATCGACGCGAGTTCGCCCGATCCGCCCGGCGGTCGCATCGCGCGCGAAGCGGACGGGACACCTCTCGGACCCTGCTTCGAAACCGCGGCGCAACGATTGCTCGGCAGTGCCCCGGCACCCGCGCTCGATCGACTACGAGAGGCCGCGCGCACCTCGTTCGCGCGACTTCCCGCGCACGGCATCACCTCCGCGGGCGTCGTGCTTCAAACCGACGCGGAAGGGCCGGCCGGTGCGGCCGGGAGCCTCGAGTCGATCGCGCTGCAACTACTTCTCGACGTGGTGCCGTTCTCCACCTGCGCGTTGCTGGTCGGGCGAAGCGTCGAGGCCGCGATCGCGGCGCGCGCCGGGCCGCTGCACGATCCTGCCGCCGGACGCCGTGTCGGTGGCTTCAAGATCTTCTCCGACGGCACCTTCGGCAGCTGCACCGCGTGCATGCACGAACCGTTCAGCGATCGACCCGGCGAGCGCGGGTTCATGACGCTCGACGAGGACGAGATCCTTTCCCGCATGCGGGCGGCGCACGCGGCGCAGTTTCAGCTCTGCGTGCACGCGATCGGGGATCGTGCGATCGAACGCTGCATCGATCTCTACGAACGCCTGCTGCGCGAGTCTCCGCGTCGCGACCATCGACATCGCATCGAACACGCGTCGATCGTGACACCCGAACAGATCGAGCGGATGGCACGGCTCGGCCTCTGCGTCTCGACCCAGCCTCTCTTCATTCATTCGGAAAAGAGCTGGTTGCATCAGCGCCTCGGCGCCGCCCGGGCACGGCACGTCTATCCGCTGCGGGCGCTGATCGACGCCGGCGTGCTGGTCGCCGGCGCGTCCGACGCACCCGTCGAATCACTCGACGTGCTGCACGCGATTCAGTGCTGTGTCACCCGCGAAGGGTTCGAACCGCAGCAATCGATCACCCCGGCCGAAGCGCTGCGTCTCTTCACCACCGACGCCGCGCGTCTCCAGTTCGAGGAGAACGAAAAGGGGGTGCTGCGCGCGGGCGCGAGAGCCGATCTCGTCGTTCTCTCCGGCGATCCGCTGGCCGTCGCACCGACGCGCATCGCCGACCTTCGCGTGCTCCGCACCGTCACCGGCGGGCGCCTGGTCCATGACGCGGGCGAGAGGTTCGCGGGATGAGACGACCGAACGTCCATCTCGTCGTCGATGCCGCCGCGCTGGTCGCGTTCGTGATGTTGACGTCGACGGGCGTCCTGCTTCGGCAATTGCTGCCGCCGGGAAGTGGCCACCGCACGACGCTCTGGCAACTCGACCGCCACGACTGGGGTGAGATTCACTTCTGGATCTCGATGGCGTTTTTCGCGTTTCTCTCCATTCACGTGCTGCTGCATCGTCACTGGATCGTGTCGGTGGTGCGCGGGCGTCCGCGCGAGGGTTCCGCGCTTCGCGTGATCGTCGGGCTCGTCGGGCTCGCCGCTCTGCTGGCCGCGGCGTTCGCGCCGTTCTTCGCCGACGTCGAACGAGCGCCGGCCGGAGAACGTCACCGGGCGGGGTCGAGCACCACCCGCTGAGCGGCACGCGCCGTACCCGCGCGCCTCATCCCGACCGCGCTGCCACGGCATAGTAGAGCGGCGGATCCTCGTGCAGGTCGACCGATTCGAACCCGGCCTCTCGCAGCAGACGCACCGTCTCGGCCGGCTCGCGGTGCTCGTAGACTTCGGCCGGGAGATTGGCCACCGCCTCTTCGCCGTACCGAAACGCCAGCACGAATCGCCCCCCCGGCCGGAGCACGCGGCGGATTTCGCGCAGGCGCGGTACCGCGTCACGCCAGAAGTAGATCGTGTGGACGGAATACGCGCGATCGAACGTCGCGTCGCGGTACGGCAAACGCGGATCGAGCACGCGCTGCAGATCGATCCTCCCCTCCCGTAGTTCCGCGGGATGGCGAGCCCGTGCCTGATCGAGCATCTCGCTCGACACCTCCACGCCCGACACGTGACCGTTCCGCGCCAGCGCGAGCGCACGGGCCAGCGCGCGCCCCGGGCCGAACCCGATCTCGAGCACGCGGTGCGAAGGCTCGATCTCCAGCAGATCGAGCGTGCGCTCGTTCTCGTGCACGGTCTCGTACCACATGATTCGGGCGATCCAGCGACCGAGCAGGCCCGACGGATGGCTCGACTGCTGCGCGATGAACACGGGTCGTCGCATGGCGCGCTCACGACTTCCGCGTCGGCGACGCCGCGCGCACGCCCGCCACGTACGTCAGGCACGCACCGGCCACGGTTGCCGCAAAACCGACCGTGAGCTCGTTGACGCCCGCGATGCAGCTGCGTGGAATGACGAAGCCGTATCCAATGACCAACGTCGGCACGACGAAGCCGACGAGCGGGAGCACGGAACGAAGCGTCATCGAGGGTCCTCCTTGATGGATCGATCGGCCGCGCAGGTCGCGGACTCCGATCCGACGCGAAGCCAGGTCGTGCTCCGGCCGAGCACGGGAATGCCGACCCATCCCCGAACGGAAATCCGGTCGTCGTCGAGCCTCGTCAGCGTCGCGCGATAGGTGCTGCCGCTCGTGGGGTCGTAGATGCGTCCGTTCTGCCAGACGCCCTCACGATCGGGCGCCGGCGCGAGTTCGCTCAGGATCTCGAGCCCGATCATCGAGCGCTCGCGCAGCGACTCGTCGGGATTGAGACGGTCGCGCAGCGCGCAGCCGTGCTCGTCGAAGGGCGAGCGCAACCAGACGATCCGCCCGCAGAGCGATTCTCCGCAATCGTGCAGCGCGATTCGTGCGGCGCCGCCCTCCGCATGCCAGAGGCCTGCGAGATCCGATCCTCGACTTCGCACTGCGTCGCCGGCGGCCGGACGATTTCCGACGAGCGCCACCCCCAGCAGCACGCCGACGGCCGCCCGCCGCGCCGCGGGAAATCGAACGCGCGCCTCGCGCTTCGGCTTCATGCCGCAGAGAAATCGCGGGACCGAAAACGGGCGCACGAGACCGTGGTAGACGCCGAACGTCAGCACCGACGACACGGCGAGGAGAAGAAAGAACTTGGGCCAGACGCCGAGAGAACTTCGAATCAGGAAGTAGCCGGGGACCACGATCGCCGCCTGATGCAGCAGATAGACGGGGAACGCGGACTCGGTCAGACGGGCGAGCACCGGCGGCGCGACGGATCGCAGCCGCCCCGCCCACCCGACGAGCGCGAGCACGAAGCACCAGCCCGCGACTGCGCTCCCCGCGAGCAGCACC
>CAZDHU010000064.1:0-11327 GCA_964505355.1 uncultured Myxococcaceae bacterium
CCCCTCGCCGACCCGCGCGACCTTGGCCCGGCCCGGGCCCTGCGCTATCTCCCGCCGGCCAGTCCGGATCGCGTGCCCGCGAGGGGCCGATCCTTCCATCCACACCTCAGCCCCCGTGGCTCCGTACCGGACCCGCCGGAACGGTCGACTCGTCGGGGACTCGAACGCCGCGCGCGTTCGTCCAGGAGGCCATCGTTTGCGGGAATACGAAACCACGTTCATCGTCCAGCCCGAAATTTCGGACGAGCCGCGCGAGGCCTTCTGCCAGAAGCTCGATGCGTTGCTCGAGCGCGAGGGCGCGATTCGGCTCGGGCTCGACGACGTCGGCAAGCGCAAGCTCGCCTACGAGATCCGCAAGTTCCAGAAGGGCCACTACTACACGCTGCAGTATCTCGACCGCGGCGAGGTCGTGAAGGAACTCGAGCGCGTGCTGCGCCTCGAGGAATCCGTCCTGCGATTTCTCACCGTGATGGTGGCGGAGGACATCGTCGACATCGAGCAGCGCAAGATCGAAGCAGCCGAGCAAGAGCGCGTGCGCAAACAGCGCGCGGCCGAGCGGGCGGCGCGCGATGCCGAAGAAGAGCGGGCGCGCGAGCTGGCCGAACGTGAGGCGCGTTCGTCGGCAGCGAGTTACGGGGCGCAGGTCGATGAAGACGACGACTCGGACGACGAGTCGGATGACGACGAGGAGTAGGCCATGAACCAGGGTGGCCCGGGAGAAGAGCAGGATCTTCGCAGCACGCTGAGCAGCCACGTGGCCGGCGATCGGAGCGGTCACGGCGGTGGCGACCGCGGTGGCTTCGGTGGTGATCGCGGCGGCTTTGGCGGCGACCGCGGCGGCTTTGGCGGCGACCGCGGTGGCTTTGGCGGCGACCGCGGTGGTTTCGGTGGTGATCGCGGCGGCTACGGCGACCGCGGGGATCGTGGCGATCGCGGCGGCTACGGCGACCGTGGCGACCGGATGGCCAACATGGGGCCGAAGGCGCGACTGCGGGCGAAGGCGCGCAAGAAGGCGCGCAAGGCCGCCAAGAAGATGTTCACGCGGCGCAAGGTCTGCCGGTTCTGCGCCGACGCGAACATTCCGATCGACTACAAGGATCCGAAGGCGCTGAAGTTCTTCATCACCGAGACCGGCAAGATGATTCCCAGCCGGATCTCTGGAAACTGCGCTCCGCATCAGCGCGCCGTGACGGTGGCCGTGAAGCGCTCGCGACAGCTCGCGCTGATGCCGTTCGTCACGCAGATGTTCTAGGAGGAAACGTCGTGGCCCAGGTGAAGCTGATCCTCCGCGAGGACGTCGACAAGCTCGGCGAAGCCGGCACGCTGGTGACGGTGCGCCCCGGTTTCGCCCGCAACTTTCTGCTGCCGCAGGGCAAGGCAATCCTCGCCACCGCGGCGAGCATCAAAGAACTCGAACACCACCAGCGAATCGTGGCCGCGAAGATCGATCGCGAGCGCAAGGAACAGCTCGCGCAGCGCGATCGACTGCAGCAGCTGGCGATCGAGATCACGGCGAAGGCGGGCGAAGAGGGTCGCCTCTTCGGATCGGTCACGGCGAGCCAGATCGCCGATCTGATCGCGGCGCGCGGTATCGAGATCGATCGCCGAAAGATCCAGCTCGACGAGCCGCTGAAAGATCTCGGCGAGCATCTGGTGCCGATTCGCCTGTTCAAGGACGTGATCGCCAGAGTCAAGGTGAAAGTCACCGCCGCGGAGTGATACAACCTCCGTCGGAGGGGCCGGCCGGCGGGTGACGCGCGAGTTCACCGCGGACGACCGCACGAGAGCGATCGTGCGATGGCCGCGAGCGGCGTGCGCAGCCGGTCCGAACCGATCTCCGCGGGGGGCGCCGTGGATTCGAGACAACCGTTCGCGGCAGGCGGCAGAGCGCGGCGGCGCCGCGGCAACGACGCACCCGCAGCCGGCGACGGGGGGGCTGCCGGCAGTCGCGTTCCGCCGCAGGACGTCGATGCCGAGAAGGCCGTTCTCTCGTCGATCCTGCTCGACGATGCGTGCCTTCACACCGTGTACACCGAGCTCAAGCCGGACGATTTCTATCACCCGGCCCATCGCATCCTCTACCAGGCGATGATCGGACTGAAGGAAGCGAACCTTCCGGTCGATCTGCTCACGCTGTCGGACGCGCTCACGCAGCAAAAGCTGCTCGACGCGATCGGCGGGGCCGTGACGCTGGCCGAAATCGCGGACTACGAAGCCACCGCGGCCAACGTGCTGCACCACGCGCGGCTGGTTCGCGAGAAATCGTTGCGGCGCACGCTGATCTCGACCGCCACCGAGATCGTCGAACTCGGATTCGAAGGCGGTGAATCCGCCGACGGGCTGCTCGATCTCGCGCAACACCGGATGTTCGAGATCGGGCAGACGCGCAGCCGGCCGTCTTTCAGCGAGTTGCGCCTCGAAGCGCACGCGGCGATGGATTTCATCGACGCGCTGAAGGCACGCGGAGGAGACGTCACCGGGCTGAAGACGGGCTTCGCCAGCCTCGACAAGACGACCGGCGGGCTGCAGCCCGGAGAGCTGATCATTCTCGCGGCGCGGCCGAGCATGGGGAAAACGGCGCTCGCGCTCAACATCGCGCGCAATGCCGCGGTCGATCACGGCAAGAAGGTCGCGATCTTCTCGCTCGAAATGACCACGCGTTCGCTCGTTCTGCGTCTGCTCGCGGCCGAAGCACAGGTCGAGTCGGGCGCGTTTCGCAGCGGCGACATCTCGCTCACGCGCTACATGGCGCTGCAAAAGGCGGCGGCGAAACTCTCGACCGCGCGCATCTTCATCGACGACGGCAGTGCCGCGACGGTGTTCGAGATCCGGTCGAAGTCGCGGCGGTTGCAGGCCGAACACGGCCTCGATCTGGTGGTCGTCGACTACCTGCAGCTCGCGCGCTCGGACGGCACGGCCGAGCGTCGCGAGCAGGAGATCTCGGAAATCAGCCGCGGTCTCAAAGGGCTGGCCAAAGAGCTCGACATTCCCGTGCTCGCGCTCTCGCAGTTGAACCGCGGTCCCGAGGCGCGCGCCGACAAGCGGCCGATGCTCTCCGACCTGCGCGAATCCGGCGCGATCGAGCAGGACGCAGACCTGATTGCCTTCATCTACCGCGACGAGGTCTACAACAAGGATTCCGAGGACGAAGGCATCGCCGAGATCATCATCGCGAAGCAGCGCAACGGACCGACCGGCACCGAGCGGCTTCGCTTCGAAGGGCGCTACACGAGCTTCACCGATTTGTCCGGGCGCTCCGATACGCCGTTCGGCGGTCCGGACGGGCAGGGGGGCGGATCCGGTTTTGCCGCGCCGGGCGGGCTGGATGACGTGACCGGAGACGAACGATTCTGATGCGCCGCACGGCGAAGCAGACGTCGGCCCGAAGGCCGAAAGCGAAGCCGTTGCGCGCGAACTCTTCGCGCGTGCGCGAAGCCGGGGCCGCGACGCGCACGCGCGAGCCGGCAGCGCTCCGGCTGCGCAAACCCCGCGCACTGCGGCCCGGCGGGACGATCGGCATCGCGGCGCCGGCCGGGCCGATCGATCGCGAACGGCTCGAAGCGGGTGCTGCGCTCTGGCGCGCGGCGGGGTTTCGGGTGCTCTACGACGAGTCCGTGCTCGCGCAGCACGGCTATCTGGCCGGGGACGACGCGCATCGCGCGCAGGCCTTGATGACGCTCGTCGACGATCCCGACGTCGATGCGATCGTCTGCGCGCGCGGAGGCTACGGCTGCCACCGCATCATCTCGCGCCTCGATGCGAAACGCGTGCGTGCGGCCGCGAAACCGCTCGTCGGTTACAGCGACGTGACGACGCTCCTGCTCTGGCAACGCCGCTGCGCGGGCCTGATCGGATTTCATGCGCCCATGCTCGAACGCGGCGGGGCCGTGCCCGAGCCCGTGTTTCGTGCGCTCCGCGAAGCGCTGGCGGGTGGCGGTCCGGAATCCGTGCAGTGGCAGGGCCGCGGCGTGGTGGGCGGCGTTGCGCGCGGGCGGCTCACCGGCGGATCCCTCGCGACGCTGGTCGCGAGCCTCGGCACTCCCTGGGAGATCGATCTGCGCGATGCGATCTTCCTCTTCGAAGACGTGAACGAGCCGCCGTACCGAATCGATCGCATGCTCGCTCAGCTCGTTGCTTCGGGAGCGCTGGCGCGTGTGGCCGGCATCGGCGTCGGCCAGCTCGTCGATTGCACGCACGCGCGCCATCCCGTACCGACGGCGCGCGAGGTCGTGATCGAAAAGCTGGGCGCGCTCGGTCGACCGATGGTGCTCGACCTGCCCTTCGGTCACGGCGAGCCGAATCTTCCGTGGCCGGTCGGGGCGCGGGCGCGCCTCGATGGAGATCGTGGTCGACTCGAGATTCTCGAGCAGGGAGTGGTGCCGGGACGATGAAGCGCAGTGTGATCCAGCGGAAGCTCGGGCGTGTGGACCGCGCGCTCGACAGGGCGATCGAAGCCGGAGAAACCGCCGGTGCCGTCTTGCTGGCGCGGATGCCGCGAGAAGGCGAGGTGCTCGAACACGCGAGCGTCTGCGGTCTCGCGGTCTCGCGGCCCGAGCGCCTGCCGATGACGCGCGAAACGATCTTCGATCTCGCATCGCTGACCAAGGTGCTGGCCACCGCGACGGCGCTGATGCTGCTCGTGCACGAAGGTCGCGTAGCCCTCGACGATCCCGCAGCGAAATACTTGCCCGCCTTCGGCGAACGCGCGAAGGACGCCGTCACGGTGCGGCATCTGCTCACGCATTCGTCGGGGCTCAAGCCCTGGCGCGGCTTTCACGAGCTGATGGTCGAGCGCGAGCGCAAGACGGGCGAACACCTGCTCGGGACGCCGGCGGCACGCGAGTTCGTGCTCTCGCGCATCCATCGATCTTCGCTCGTGCACGATCCCGGCAAGGCAGCGGTCTACGGCGACCTCGATTTCATGGTGCTCGGGGCGCTGATCGAGAGCGTGAGCGGAACGCCGCTCGATGCGTTCTGCGCGCAGCGCATCTTCGCGCCGCTCGGTCTGGAGAACACGCGGTTCGTGCGTCCGGCGCGATTCGGTGACGTTCCGCCCGACGCCGAGCGGCGCCGGTTCGCCGCCACCGAAGCGTGCTCCTGGCGCGGGCGCGTGATCCGGGGCGAAGTGCACGATCCCAACGCGTCGGCGATGGGCGGCGTTGCCGGGCACGCGGGCCTGTTCGCGCCGGCGGACGACGTGATGCGTTTCGCGACCACGTTGCTCGACGTCTGGCACGGCCGCAGCGATCTCTGGCCGCGCGAAACCCTGCACGCGTTCACGCAGCGCCAGCATCTTCCCGCGGAATCGGACTGGGCGCTCGGCTGGGACACGCCGACGGTGGGAGCCTCGTCGTCGGGACGACATTTCGGTGCGCAGTCGATCGGCCACCTCGGATTCACCGGCACGTCGCTCTGGATCGACCTCGAACGCGAGGCCGTCGTCGTGCTGCTCACCAACCGCATCCATCTCGTCGCCAAACGCAGCCAGTATCGGCTGCGGCCGCTGATTCACGATCTCGTGATGGAAGCCTTTCTGGCGGAGGCATGACGCTGCGCCACGTGCACTTCATCGCGATCGCCGGCACCGGGATGGGGGCGCTCGCCGGGCTGCTCGCCGCACGAGGCCTCGAGGTGACGGGCTCCGACGAGAACGTTTATCCGCCGATGAGCGACGCGCTCGCAGGCCTGGGGATTCCGGTCTCGATCGGCTTTGCGGCCGAACACGTCAGCCGGCGTCGGCCGGATTTGATCGTGATCGGCAACGCGGTTCGTGCGACGAATCCGGAGGCCGAAGCCGCTCTGGCCTCCGGCGTGCGCTGCCTCTCGTTTCCCGATGCGCTGCGCGAGCTCGCGATCGACGGCAAACACTCGATCGTGATCGCCGGAACGCACGGCAAGACGACGACGACGAGCCTCGTCGCGACGCTGCTGATCGAAACCGGCTGCGATCCGTCGGTGCTGGTGGGCGGCATCAGCGCGAATCTCGCTGGCAGCTTTCGAGACGGACGAGGCGCGCATTTCGTCGTCGAAGGCGACGAGTACGACACCGCCTTTTTCGACAAGACGCCGAAGTTCCTCCACTACGCGGCCCGCACCGCCGTGGTGACCGGCGTCGAGTTCGATCACGCCGACATTTATCGCGACCTCGATCACGTGAAGCAGGCGTTTTGCGCGCTGGTGAGCGGCCTGCCGGGCGATGGGGTGCTCGTCGCCTGCGACGCACCGAACGTGCGCGAGGTGACGCGCGACGCGCGCTGCCGCGTCTGCTGGTATGCGGTGAAGCCGGATTCCGCAGCCGAAGATCCCGCGGCCGACTGGATTGCGGACGCGCTCGAGGCCGACGCCCGCGGCACGCGGTTCCGCGTGCGCGTGCGCGAGCGCGCTTCGGGCCCGCCGGTCGATCGTGGCGTCGCGTTTCTGCCCGCGCACGGAGCCCACAACGTCGCGAATGCTCTCGCGGCGCTCGCGGTCGCGGAGCAGGCCGCGGGCGTCTCGACGTCGCGATCGATGCCCGCACTCGCGCGCTTCGCGGGTGTGAAGCGTCGGCAGGAAGTGCGCGGTGTGGTGCGCGGCGTGACCGTGATCGACGATTTCGCGCATCATCCGACGGCGGTGCGCGAGACCATCGCGGCGGTGCGCGCGCAGTATCCCGGCCGCCGTCTGATCGCGGTCTTCGAGCCGCGCACCAACACCAGCCGCCGTCGGGTCTTTCAGCGCGCCTACGCCGAGTCGTTCGACGGCGTGGCGCGCGCCGTGATCGCCGTCGTGCCCGACACGCCGATCTACAGCGCGACGGGCGAAGTGACCGAGCGATTTTCCGCCGCCGAGCTGGTAGAGGATCTTCGTGCGCGCGGCCTCGACGCCGATGCGATCGACGGGGCCGACGCGATCGCCGGGCGGCTCGCGCGCGAACTGCGTGCGGGCGACGTCGTGCTGGCGATGAGCAACGGCGCCTTTGGCGGGTTCTGGGAAATGCTGCTCGCGCGACTGCGCGAGATTCCGGAAGCGGACGCGCCCGCCCGCGCGACGGTCTGACGCCATCGTGTCCGAACGCGCGCCCGCACTCGACCGGCCGTCGCGTGTGCTGGTGGTCGCGGCCCATCCCGACGATGCGGAGTTCTACGCGGGAGCGACGCTCGCGGGATTCGCGGCGCGTGGTGCCGAGATCACGCTCGTGATCTGCACCGACGGCGCGATGGGTGGTGCGGCGAACGAGCCCGATCTGCCCGCACGCCGGCGCGCCGAAGCCGAACGCGCGGCCGAACGACTGGGCCGGATCGATCTGGTCCGGCTCGACTTCCCCGACGGAAGTCTCGAGCCGACCGACGCGTTGCGCGAACCGATCGTGCGCGAGATTCGTCGCGCGCGTCCCGAGCTGCTGCTCACGCACGATCCTGCGACGCTCTGGCTTCGCGTGGGCGCGGTCGATCGATTGGGTCACAGCGACCATCGCGCGGCGGGCCTCGCCGCGCTCGACGCGGTCTATCCGCGCGCGGGCCTCGAGCGGTTCTTTCCCGCGCACGCAGCGGCGGGCCTCGCGCCGTGGTTCGTTCGCGAACTCTGGCTCTTCGACACCACGGCGCCCGATCACTTCGTCGCGACGGGCGAAACGGATGCGGTCAAACGGGCGGCGCTCCGTGCGCACGAGAGTCAGCATCCCGACGTACTGGTGCAGGAGGCCGACGCGCACTCGGCGCTCTGGGCCGCGCAATGCGGAGCGCGCGCCGAAGCGTTTCGACGCGCGCGCCTCTGGTAGCCCGAACGCGCGGGCTCAACCTTCCGGCGGAAATCCCGTCGCGCGCGGCACCGGAAAAAAGTGGTGGTGGTAGCCGCCGGTGATCTCGTAAATCGCGATGCCTTCGCGCCCGTCGTCCGTGCGCACCGCGAGCAGATTCTGTCCGCCGCCGTACGGCCCGTATCGCGCCGCCCAGCTTCCGCGACCTTCGACGCCGATCGTGCGTCCGCCTTCGAGCGTGATCTCGACTCGTCCTTCGAGCCCGTGCACGGTCTCGCCGTCGCGCTCGTAGCTCGTTCGCTGGCCGCTCGCGTCGAGCCAGTGCAGGTCGTGCCGGTATCCGATCACCGGGATCGGGTCCGAACCGTCGGCCGGCGCGAAGCAACCCTCGGTGAAGACGCGCGCGCCGTTCGGATATTCCCAGTTCCACACGCCGAGCATGCCGTCGGGAAGCTGGATCGCGAGCCAGTGCCACATCGGGCAGCGCGCGTGATCGCGAATGCCCCAGGAGTGATCGCGCTGCCCCCACCAGCCGTCGATTCGATGCGTCGTGCCGGCGTGGCGATACCAGCCGTCGTAGGTGCCGGACTGGATCATGTGACTCTGGTCCCAGATCGTCTCTTGACCCGCCTTCATCGTTCCGCGGCGAAGACAGTAGGGCTGCGTGCGTGCGGTGAAGGTGACGTCCAGCGCGACCGGCGCTTCCGGTACTTCGTCGACGCGCAGCCTCACGGTGCGGTAGGGCTCGGTGATTTCGATCCGCACCGGGCCGGCCGCCATCGTGTGCGGATCTCCATCGAACGCGCGCGCATGACGCGCGAACTGAAGCACGCCGCCGACGCGCCCGAGCTGCAGCGAATCGACTTCTTTGCGAGCGGGAAAGGTCGCCATGGTGAGGATGATCGCGTCGCCGAGACGGTCGCGCGGGTGCATCACGAAAAAGAGACTGTCGCGCCAGTGTTCGTGATGGGTGACGACGTTGGGAAAGGGTTCGGGAATCTGATGGACGAAGAGTTCGTCCATCGGCGTCAGCCTGCGCATCGATCGTCTCCGAACCCGACGGCAGCCCTCGTGGGCGCGCGGGGCAAAGGCTGCCGTCGTCGCGCGGCGGAGTGCATCGCGCGACGCCGAAGCCGGATCAGGGATCAGTCGCGAACCATCTCGCCGAGTGCGCGCACCATGCCTTCGATGCCTTCCGCGATCTGCGGCAGCGTGGCGTCGCACATGTAGGCCGGCGTCGAAAAGACCTTCGTCGCGGGGTCGGCGACGAACGAACTGGAAACACACTCGACGTGCCGTGCGCCCATCTTCTCGACCGCTTCGGCCGTTCCGGGATCTTTTCCGATGGTGATCTTCGCGCCGGGAATCAGTCGCGCCGCGATCGTCGGCGCGATGCAGACGAAACCGATCGGCTTGCCCTGCGCGTGCGCCTCGCGCACCAGACGCGCGACCGATGCCTCGACCGTGCAGTCCGTGCCGCTCACCGCGAAGTCCGAGAGATTTTTCGCCGCGCCGTAGCCGCCGGGAATCACCAGCCCGCCGAACTCGCCGGCGTTCACGTCGCCCGTCGCCCGCACCTTCCCGCGCGCGATGCGCGCCGATTCGCGTCGCACGTTGCGCCGTTCTCCCGCCACGCGTTGTCCGGTCAGGTGATCGACCACGTCGCGCTGGTCGACGTCGGGCGCGAGGCACTCGTACGCGATGCCGGCCTTTTCGAGCGCGAGCAGCGTGAGGACGGCCTCGCGGATCTCGGCCCCATCCTGATGCCCGCAGCCGGACAGAATCACTCCCACCTTCGCCATCTCGAATCCCTCCCTGCACGTGCGGATCCAACCGGAGACCCGGTCGCGCGATCGTATCAGACGAGACTCGTCTCGCGGGCATCGGATCGCGCGCTGAAAGGGGCCGCGGGCGAGGTCTCCAGCTCTCGAACCGGTCGGTTATGCGCTTCGTCATGCCCGATCTCGCGTCGGTGCATGGTAGGTTCGCGCGATGAACGAGACGCGTCTCTCGACCGGCCAGATCGTCAGCTATTCGCTCCCCGCGTTCGGCACCGCGATGGTGCTGCTCGCGATCGCCGTCTACCTGCCGAACTACTACACCGACGAGCTCGGGCTTTCGGCAGGACTGCTGAGCTGGGTGCTGATGGCCGGGCGGCTCTGGGATGCCGTCACCGATCCCGTGATGGGGCACATCTCGGATCGCACACGAACCCGCTGGGGGCGTCGCCGGCCCTACTTCTTGCTGGCCGCGATTCCGCTCTGGATCGTCTTTTATTTCACCTGGTCGCCGCGAGCCGGGCTCTCGCAAAGCGAGCTCTTCACACACCTCCTGCTCTGTTATCTCGTGCTCTTCACCTTCTGGACGATCTTCTGGATTCCGTACATCTCGCTCGGCATGGAGCTGACGCCGCACTATCACGAGCGGACGCGGCTCTTCGGGCTGCGGCAGGGCTTCTATCTGCTGGGCACGGCGGCGGGCATGCTCGCACCCGAGGCCTTCGCAAAGGCCGCGGGCGGGCCGGCGGCCGGCTATCCGCGGATGGCGTTCGTCTTCGGCGGGATCTCGTGTCTGCTGATCCTCGCGGCGTTTGCCCGCGTGCGCGAACGCGCCGAACTCGCCGGCGCACCCGCCCACTTCCCGTTCTTCGAAGGGCTGCGGATCACGTTTCGAAACCGCGCCTTCGTCGTTCTGATGTTCACCTATCTGATCGCGCTGGTCGGCGGCAGCTTCATCGCGCCGCTCACGCTCTACATGGCGAAGTACGTGATCAAGGCCCGCGAAGTCGTGCCGCTGGTGATGCTCTCGTACCTCGCCGGCTCGGTGCTTTCGATCCCGCTCTGGATCCGCCTCTCGCGAAAGATCGGCAAGAACCGCACCTGGTCGGCCGGGATGCTGCTCGCGACCGCCGTCTACGCCACCAGCTTCGTCTATCACGAAGGCACCTGGCAGCTCTGGATCGTGCTGGCGGCGATCGTGGGCGGGGCCAACGGCTGCACGATGACGCTCGGGCCCTCGATCTCGGCCGACGTGATCGACTCCGACGAGCTGGAGACCGGCCGCCGGCGCGAAGGCGCCTTCATGGGGATCTGGTCGTTCGTGGACAAGGCGGCCATCGGACTCGCGATCTTTGCGGGAATGCAGGGCCTCGACGCGCTCGGTTACACCCCGAACGAAGAGCAGAGCGCCGAGGTCGTGCTGGGGATCAAATTCCTCTACTGCATCGTGCCCGCGGTCTGTCATCTCGCGGCCGTCGTCATCTTCCAGCGCTTCCCGATCACGGCCGAGGTGCACGCCGGGATTCGAGCCCGCCTCGACGAACGCGCCGCGGCCCGTGCCGGTACCGCGTCCTGAGCAGGCGCCGCTGCCGGCTTCCGAATTTGGAATGACCCCGGTCATACGGAACGCGGTCGCGCCCGCTTAGCATCGCGGCGGGTCCGGACACACTCGCGCGCCGCGAGCGGGGGGGCAGCGATGGGAATCCATGACGAGACGAACGACGGAACGCGGCCTGCTGCCCCGTCCGGCGGCCTGACGCGACGCTCGTTTCTCGGCCAGAGCGCGGCGCTCGCGCTCTCGCTCGGTCTGCTGC
>CAZDHU010000065.1:0-16069 GCA_964505355.1 uncultured Myxococcaceae bacterium
GCCTCGGATTGACGCGGGGCCCCGGATCCCCGACATTCCGCGCCCCATGTCGCTGCGCTGTGGCATCGTCGGGCTTCCCAACGTCGGCAAGAGCACGCTCTTCAACGCGCTCACCGCCGCGGGGATCGCTGCGGAGAACTACCCGTTCTGCACCATCGAGCCCAACTCGGGCATCGTGCCGGTACCCGATCCGCGGCTCGCCGTCCTCGACCGGATCGTCGAGAGCCAGCGCGTCGTGCCGGCGACCGTCGAGTTCACGGACATCGCGGGGCTCGTGCGCGGCGCATCGAAGGGCGAAGGCCTCGGCAATCAGTTTCTCGCGCACATTCGCGAAACCGCGGCCGTGATCCACGTCGTGCGCTGCTTCGAAGATCCGAACGTGGTGCACGTCGACGGTGGCGTGGATCCGATCCGCGACGTCGAAACGATCGAAACCGAACTCGGCCTCGCCGACCTCGAGACGGTGCAGCGCCGGATCGACCGCACGCAGCGCACGGCAAAGAGCGGCGCGAAGGGCGCGAGAGAAGAACTCGCGACGCTCGAAGCACTGCTCGCGCACCTCTCCGGAGGGCGTGCCGCGCGCAGCTTCCCGATCCCGGAAGAACAGCGCGACGCCGTTCGTGAAATGTTTCTGCTCACGGCGAAGCCGGTGCTCTACGTCGCCAACGTCGACGAAGCCGGCCTTCGCGACGGCAACGCACACACCGCGGCGCTCGAAGCGCGCGCCGCCGCCGAGCACGCGGGCGTGGTTCGAATCTGCGCACGCATCGAATCCGAGCTGGCCGAACTCTCCGACGAAGAGAAGCAGGAGTTTCTCGCCGACCTCGGCCTCGAAGAGCCCGGCCTCGCTCGCCTGATTCGCGCCGCCTATCGCCTGCTCGATCTGATCACGTACTTCACGGCCGGCGAGAAAGAAGTGCGCGCGTGGACGGTCGCGCGCGACACCCCGGCCCCGCAGGCGGCCGGCGAGATACACACCGACTTCGAACGCACCTTCATTCGCGCCGAAGTGATCTCGTACGACGACTACGTGGCCTGCGGGGGCGAGGCGGGCGCGCGGTCGAAGGGATTGATGCGCGTCGAGGGCAAGGACTACGTGACACAGGACGGTGACGTCATGCACTTCCGGGTGGGCGCGTGAGCAGCGGCGGCCCGCCGACGACCCCGGAAGAAGTGCTCGCCCGGTTCACGGCGGGACCGAAGGACGGTGTCTTCACGGACGGCTCATGCGAGGGGAATCCGGGTCCGGGAGGCTGGGCGTTCGTCTGGGTCGAGAACGATCGCGTGCGCTGCGAGAAGTCCGGCAGCGATCCCGCAACGACCAACAATCGGATGGAGTTGACCGCCCTGATCGAGGCGTTTCGCGCGCTGCCCGAAGAGGCACGCATCACCGTTCACTCCGACAGCGAGCTCTGCGTGAAGACGATCAACGAGTGGGCCGCCGGCTGGGAAGCGCGCGGCTGGCGGCGCAAGACCGGTCCGATCAAGAACCTCGAGCTGGTACAGGAGCTGTGGCGACTCTCCCGGGCACGGCCCGGCGTGCGGCTCCAGTGGATCCGCGCGCACGATGGAACGCGGTGGAACGAGTACGTCGACGCGCTCGCCGCCCGCGGTTCTCGCGCCGGCTGACCGCTCTGACCGCTGCGCCGTCGCCATCCCGCAGCGCCCTCGACCCGCTGCCGCCCGTCCGCGGACGAGGCTATACGTCGGCCGCGATGGCCGTCCGAACGAGCACTCGATCCCGCGCCCGATCCGCCGTCTCTCCGACGCGACGCCGGAAGCAATCGCCCGACGAGACCACCGGGCCGCGCTACGGACGCGTCGAAGACGTGATTCGGCTGATCGAAGCCCTCGCGGCCTCCCACAACGGTCTCACACTGCGCGAGATGCAGGATCAGTTCGAGCCCGCCAAAGAGCGACGCACGATCGAACGCATGCGAGACGCCATCGCGCGCTTCTACGGCGATGCGCTGGTGTCGACGCAGGCGGGCGTCGTCAAGCGCTTCCGTCTGAAGCGCGACCGTGGCCTGCCGATGCTCCCCTGTCACGCGAACGAACTGTCGGCGCTCGACTTCGCGGCGAAGCGGCTCGCGCGCGAGGGACGAATCGATCACTCCGACGCGCTGCGTGGTCTCGCCTCGAAGGTGCGCGCGCTGATCGATCCCGAGCGCCGTCCGCGGATCGAAGCCGACGAAGAGATGCTGCTGCAGGCCGAAGGCTTCGTGCTCCGACCGGGGCCGCGGGTGTCGATGAATCCGTCGATCATGTCCGCGCTGCGCAAGGCGCTGATCTGCTCGTGCGAAGTACGCCTCGAATACGTCCGGCGCGGCGACGGGAAGACGACGACTCCCCGCGTGCGCCCGTACGGCATCCTCTCCGGCCGCCGGCACTATCTCGTCGCCGCGCGATCCACCGCGGCAAGGGCGGTGCTCTTCGCCATCCCGTCGATCCGTCGGGTCGAACTGCTGCCGCACGACACCTTCGAGCGTCCGCCGACCTTCAGCCTCGAACGATTCGCGGAGAACGCGTTCGGTGTCTGGCAGGAAGATCCCGTCGAGGTGGTCTGGCGCTTCGATGCCCGTGCGGCGCGCGATGCCGCAGCCTTCACCTTTCACCCCGATCAGAAGATCGAGACCCTGCGCGACGGCTCGATCCGCGTCCGCTTCACGGCCGGCGGATTGGAGGAGATGGCGTGGCATCTCTTCACGTGGGGTGACACGGTCACGATCGAACGACCAAAGCGCCTGCGCACACTGCTGGTGGCGAAGCTCGAAGCCGCCCTCGCGAGACACGCGGTGTGAACGAGCGCGCGCCGCTCTTCGTTCGGGTCTCTCTCACAGGGTTGCCGAAAACGACGTCACGCAGCGGCGGCAAGGGCCACGCGAAGCCGAAGTCACGCGCAGCCGCGGCCGAGAGGCCGCGGCGAGCCATGAAGCAGCGCGGTCCTCGCCGGCGCCGGCTCCAGCTCCGCATCTCGTGGATCCCATTTCGGGTAACCCTGTCAGCGAACGAACTGCGCGCGAAGATCGGTCTCGAATCCGGTCAGGATCTGCGCGAGGCCTTCGTTCCATCCTCGCACGATGTCTTCGGGCGCATCCGACGCCGCACCGATCTCGGCCCGATAGTCGCGATGAAACACCACCGACGTCGGCACGCGCCCGACGTCGATCAGCGCGACGCGCAGTGCGATCACCGCGCGCGCCGGATCTCCCGGCGAGAAGTCCGCGTACAGCTCGGACAACGCTCCTTCGAGCAAATAGGCGGGGCGGGCCGTGGTCGCACCATCGACGACGGCACCAAAAAGTCCGGACGCATCGAGCCAGCGACGCACCTGATCCGCCACCAGGTCTTCCGGAACGTTCCAGAACACGTGGTAGTAGTCGGAAACGAATCGATCCGGACCCAGTCGATAGACGAAGCGCGGGCCATCGAGCCGCGGAGACGGGCGGAAGGGACGCATCAGCACGAGCGGCCCACCCGCGAGCGCGGGCGCGGCTTCCGCGCGCGGCGCCTCGAGCACGAACTGCTGGCGTTCGGGCAGCGGCGTGCGCAGCAGACTGCAGCCCGCCGTTCCCGCCGCGAGCAGCATCGCGATCGCGACGCCGGCGACGCGACGCCGGCCGGCGAATCTTCGCAGGGTGACACCGACGCGTGTCATCTGGCTTCCTCCCGCCGTGGCAAGACCACCGGTTTCGGCGGATCCGAGAACAGAAACGACGACGGATGCGAGCGCGCCGCTTCGCTCAGCTCGCGCAGGTGCCGCGTGGTCTCGCGCAGCTCGCTCATGATCGCGTCGAGATTCCCGCTCTGGCTGGTCACCACCAGTTCGAGCCGCTCGACGGTCCCGGCCAGCCGATTCATCACGTCGTCGACGTTCTTCTGCAGGCGCGGAACGTCCGCCTGCTCGATCGCCCGGCGCAGCGACGCGCTGGTCGCGCGGACATCGGCCAGCAGTTTGGTCGACTCCTGACTGACCGCGCCGACGTCGGCTTCCGTCACCGCGCGTGTGAACGCGATCAGCGCGACGTCGAAATCGGAGATCAGATTCTCGATCTGCAACTGGTTGAGCCGCTGAAAGACGCGTTCGGCCGCCGTGCCGAGTCGATTGAACGTGCTTTGTGCCGACGGCACGTAGACCACGCGAGGGGTCCAGGGCACGTCGAGCGCCGGGTTCCGTTTCGGATCGAGATAGTCGAGTTCGAGATAGGACGTGCCGGTCAGGCCGAGCGCGGCGACCATCGCACGCAGACCTTCCTGCTGAACCAGCCGGCGCAGATCGTTGGCGAAAAACGTCGATTCGTTGGCCGGAATCAGTTCGTCCGTGAGTTCGGCGCGCACGAGGACGTAACGGCCGAAGCGGTAGAAGTCGTCCGAGCCCGCTTCGAGCGGGTAGTAGCGCCCGACGAAGCCGATCTCGCTCACGCGACCGATCTCGACGCCCCGCATCTTGACCGGCGCCCCGATGTCGAGCCCCTGCACCGATTCGTCGAGATAGGTTTCCATCGAGGTGCCCGTGACGCCGAACTCGCCGGCTCCGATCACCAGTGTGGCGGCGATCGCGAGGCCGATGCCGGCCAGCACGAAGAGACCGAGCACGAAGTTTCCGGCGCGTGCCTTCACGGGCCGGTCTCCGCCGTCGAGCGGCGATCGCGGGACAGGAATCGCCGAACCCAGGGCGCCGGGCTGTGATCGCGCAACACCTCGGGCCGGTCGAGCCCGATCACGCGGTGCGTGGCCGCGTCGAGCATCAGCACGCGGTCGGCGAGCGCGAAGATGCTCGGCAGCTCGTGGGTGACCATCACGATGGTGATGCCGAGCGCGTCGGAAAGGTTCTCCAGCAGATCGTCCAGTTCGGCCAGCGTCAGCGGATCGAGTCCGGCCGCCGGCTCGTCGAGAAAGAGAATCTCGGGGTCGAGCGCAATCGCACGCGCGATCGACGCGCGCTTGCGCATGCCGCCGCTGAGCTCGGCCGGCACCTTCTCCGCGGAGTCCGCGAGTCCCACGAGCCGCAGCTTCGCACGCGCGATCGATTCGCGCGCCTCCCGGGGCAGATCGCTCAGCTCTTCGAGAGGCAGCAGCACGTTCTCGAGGACGGTCATCGAACCGAACAGAGCGCCACTTTGATACGTGACGCCGAAGCGACGGAGGATGCGACGCCGGGCGTCTCCGGTCGCCGTCACGAGGTCTTCGCCCGCGATCAGCACCCGACCACTGCGCGGCACCTCGAGACCGATCATGTGTTTGAGCAGCGTGCTCTTGCCGCTGCCCGACCCGCCGAGGATCACGAACGTCTCGCCACGCGCGACGTCGAACGTGACGTCCTCCAGGATGACCCGCTCGCCCCAGGCGGCAGTCAGGTTTTCGACACGAATGATCGGCGCTTCGTTCATGGTTCAGATTCCGAGCACGTAGTACACGACCGACAGGATGCCGTCCGCGACCGCGATCAGGACGATGCCGCTGACCACGGCCGAAGTCGCGGACTCGCCCACCGCGCGCGCGCCGCTGCCCGTCTGCATGCCGCGCAGACAGCCGACCGCCGTGACGAGAACCGAAAAGACCAGCGCCTTGACCAGCCCGCCGTACAAGTCGCCGAGCACGACCGCGTAGGCCACGCGATTCACGAACGTGATCGGCGGAAAGCCCAGCGACACCACCACGACCATTCCGCCGGCGAGCCCGGCGAGATTGAAGAAGAGAACGAGGATCGGCATCACTGCGACAGATGCGATCACCCGCGTCACCACCAGAAATCGAACGGGATCGAGACTCATCGTGGTCAGCGCGTCGAGTTCTTCGTTCACCTTCATCGTGCCGAGTTCGGCGGCGAACGCAGACCCCGAACGCCCGGCGAGAATCACCGCCGTCATCAGCGCGCCGAGCTCGCGAACCAGCGAGAGGCCCACTGCGTCGGCCGTGAAGATCTCGGCCGCGAACCGCTTCAGTTGCACGGCCGACTGAAACGCGAGGATCAGGCCCATCAGGAAGCCGACGAGCAGAATGATCGGCAGCGCATTGAGACCGGCGAGCCGCGCCGTCAGCAGCGCGTCACGCCAGCGCACGCGACGCGGATGCAGGAGGGCCCAGCCGAACGCCGCGCTGATCTCGCCCGCGTAGGAAACGAGTTCGGCGATGCCCGCGACGGCGGAACGGCCGGATCGTCCGAACGTTTCGACGGCTCCGCGCAGTTTGCCGGGCGGTGGCTCGGTGGCCGCGGAAGGCGCGGGCTCCCGCGGTCGCACCAGATCGAGCAGGCGTGTGAAATCTTCGCGCAGGCCGGTCAGCTCGAACGCGGCGCCGCGGGCGCGCTGGCGTTCTTCGAGTGCGAGCAGCAGCGCCGTACCGCTGCCGTCGCAGTAGTCGATCCCGCTGGCGTCGACCGCGAGCCGCGCAACCGGCGCCTCGTCGAGCGCGCGCAGGGCGACTCGCCAGGCGGGCGCGGTGGTTTCGGTGGCGAAGCGGCCCGCGAGACGCAGCGACAGCGTGTTGCCCGAACGCTCGACGCGCACGTTCGCGGCACTCGCCGACGGCTTCTTCGCTCTCACCCCTGCCCCCTGCGATGCGGCCCGAACCGCCGCATCACGACACGATGACAGAGACCGCAGACGAACGCGACGCATGCCGCGAGCGGGCGTCGGATTCGGGAGGTCAGCCGATCGCACGCTCGATCGCGAGTTGCGCGACCGCACCTCCGAGCCAGGAGCCGAGTGGAACCAGCAATCCGAGCGCGAATCGCAACAGGGTCGGCGCGTCGAACGGCCACTCCGCCACGTCGTCGACGCGCGCTTCGAAGGCGAGCAGATCGGCGAGCGAACACGAGTCGCGACGCGCCGCGAGCGGTGACGCGACGAGCGCGCCGGTGTCGCCCGCGATCGCCGCTCGAACCGCCCGCAGCTCGCGCGCCTTCTCGGTCCGAATGCGTCGCCGGGCACCGAACGCGGGGCGCAGCAATCCCGCCGTCGCGAAGAGCAGCGTCGCCGGCAGCAGCCCCAGCAGCACCACTTCGGTCAGCCCCTGATCGGTGACCAGCACGGCCGCGATGGCCAGAAATCCGATCGCGAGCAGCGACACCCTCAGGCCATACCGGCCGAGCGGCGCGAGCGACGAGAGATCCAGCAAATCGAGCGAGCGAAGATCGCAGGCAACGAACGAAACCCGACCGGCGTCGCTCCAGATCCCGTGCGCCGTTCGGCCGACCGTCCAGGCCAGCAGGGGACCAAAGAGACGGTGAAAGATCATCTCGGGTGACTGAAGCAGGCTTTCCGTTCGGACCGGCAAACTGCGATCGACCACCAGCGGAACCAGCGCAACGAGGCCGAGGGCGCACACCCCGGCGCGCCGTGCGCCCCGGCGTGAAACGACACCGAGCTGTGACACGCGTCGTTCGAACGCCGCCTCGTCGTCCGGCAGTTCCGCGCGCAGTCGACGCAGGCACTGCCGCGCCTCGTCGCGTGCCGCGGCGGCCGCCGCCAGCGCGAATGCGAAGAGAGCGCAGAGCACGAGCGCGATGCGCAGGTCTCGACTCTGCGGGGGCAAGGCGACCGGAAGGACGATGGCCCGCAGCGTCGCCTCGATCAACGCGAAGCCGACGAGGCTCGCGACGAGTGCGGCGATTCCGAGGCGCAGCGCGGAGCGATTGCCGGCGAGCAGCCGGTCGAACGGGCCGGCGGCGATCGCGCCGGGGTCGCTCACAGATCGCGCTCCATCACCGTCACGCATTCGTCGTGGTAGTGCTCGCGACACACTTCGCGCCAGCCGAGCGCTGCATAGAACGCCGCCCGGTCGGGCGTGAAGAGATGGAGTCGCGCGATGCCGCTTGCTCGTGCCTCGGCCTCGATGCGGCGCACGAGCCGCTGGCCGATGCCCTCGCCTCTCGCGGTCGCCTCGACGTAGACGCTCGCCAGCCACGGCATTCGTTCGGGATGGCTGTCCATGTCGTGCGCGATCAAGCTCGCCGACCCGAGCGCGGCGCCATTCCGGTGCGCGACGACGGTGATCGGTACGCCCGAGCGCCCGCAATCTGCGCGCAGCGACGCTTCACGCGATGCCAGCGTCTCGCCGGGATGCAGCGAGCGCCACTGCGCATGGTGCCAGCAGGCGACGACGCCGAACCACTCGGGATGATCGGCGAGCAGCGAGATCTCGATCTCGTTCATGCGCCCCGCTCCTCGCCGCCCCCGCGAACGTTCGCACCGGGCACGGCGGGCCCGCACAGATGCAGCTCGCGCTGCGGAAACGGAATCTCGATCCCGGCCTCGCGCAGCGCGCGATGAACCGCGATTCCGAGATCGCTTCGCACCTTCACCCAGTCACCCTCCATCGCGATCCAGCAACGCAGCACGAAATCCAGCGAGCTTTCTCCGAAGCCGCGAAAGAGTGCCATCGGTGCGGGATGCAGGAGCACGAGCGGCTGCGCGCGCGCGACGCCGAGCAGCACTTCGATCGCGCGATCCGGGTCGGTTTCGTAGGAAGCGCCGACCGCGATCTCGACCCGTCGCACGCGGTCGGAGAGCGTCCAGTTGGTGACCCGTTCCTGAATCAAATGTGCGTTCGGCACGATCACCTCGGCCCCGTCGTAGGTGCGAATCGTGCTCGCCCGGATGCCGATTCGAAGCACCTCGCCCTGCAAGTCGGCCAGGCGAACGAGATCGCCGATCTGGATCGGACGCTCGAAGAGCAGAATCAGCCCCGACACGAAATTGTTGACGATGTTCTGCAGGCCGAAACCGATGCCCACCCCGAGCGCACCGGCGAGAATCGTGACCCGCGAGAGATCGAAGCCGATCACCGATACGCCGGCGAGAAAGCCCGCGATCACGATGGCGTATTGCGTCAGACTGCTGATCGCGTAGGGCACGCCACGGCCGAGCGACACGCGCGGGTAGACGTCTTCGTCGAGCACGATGCGCAGCAGGCGGGCGGCGTGGACCGCGATCCAGACGGCGAGCACGAAGGTGGCGAGGTCACCGATCGAGAGTTCGAACTCGCCGGGCAGAAGTTCGAAGGCAAGCACCCGGCCCAGCAGAGCGAATGCGACGCCGTCGAGACGAAAGTTGCGCAGCGTGAGAACGACGAAGGCGAGCGCGGCGAGCCGTCCCGACCAGCGGCTCGCCCCGCGCTCGATCGCCTCTCGATGCCGCGTCGCGAGATGCAGCAGGACGAGCGGGCGCACCCGCAGCGCATGGATCAAGAGGCCGTCGAGCGCGTAGGCACCGGCATACAGTGCCGCGCCGACGTAGAGCGTCGAGAGCGCGCCGCCCGCGAGCAGACGCGCGAGCTGCATGAACCCCGTCAGCGTGCCGAGAAACGCGACGGTGGTGGCCGCGAGCAAACCCAGCGTGCTCCACTCGATCGTGCGCTTGCGAACCGACAGTTCGGGCGGCAGTGGCGCGATCTCATGGCGGATCCGCCGCCAGGTCGGCAGCAAGAACACGATCAGCAGCCCGGTTTCGAGGGCGAGGATGATCTGCTCGATCTCGGGCGTCGGCACCATCAACTCGCGCACGGTGTCGATCGCGAAGAATCCCGCGAGCAGATGGATCACGGGACGCAGCGGGCGACCGACGAAACGCCGCAGAATGCGAACCGCCGGCACGATGCCGAGCAGCGAAGCCAGCGCGAGCGAGGTCGGGCCGAGCCGCGGATGAAAGACGGGCATCGCGAGCAGCCCGAGCAGCAGCGCCGCCGAGAGCGGCTCGTGAAAGACCGCGCTCGCCGACTCGAAGGCCGGATCTCGCTCGGTGCGACGCCGCGCATCGGCGCGGGCCCCGCGGAACGCGAAGGCGAGCAGGGCGATCAGCAGCACCTGCAGCGCGGCGCGCGGCAGCGCTTCTTCGCGACGCACGTCGCCGGCCCGCCATTCTTCGCGGTAGAAACCGATGGCGTCGTTTCGCATCTGTTCGCGTGCGTCGGTGCCGAAGTCGAGCCGCCAGAGCGCGCGGCCGTCGCGGCGAAGCAATCCGCCGGCGGCTTCGTTGCGCACTTCGTCGACGCGCCCGATCTGCTGGTCGAGCGATGCCTGCGCACGCGCGAAGGAGTCCGCGAGCGTGAGCACGCGGGCGCGACGCCCTTTGAGCACGTCGCGCGCACCGCGGATCGCGCCGATCGTCGCCTCGATGGTCTGGATCGTGGCGTCCGGCGCGCCGCTCGCACGGGCCTGCTTCAGCGTCTCGGCCCAAATTGCGCGCTCGCCGTCGAGCTCGTCGCGCGTCTTTTCGATCTGCTGCGCCAGCAGCGTGACGGACTCGCTCTGCTGCCGGAGCCCATCCCGGGTCGCGACGAGCGAACTCGAAATACGATCGAGCAGCGCGATTCGAGCGCCGGCATCGAAGAGGCGCGCGGTTTCCGCGATCAGCGCGTCGGCCCGTGCCTGCTGCTCGGCGAGCGAAGCGTCGAGCGCTTCGAGCGTCTCGCGGGTCGCGAGCGAAGCGTCGAGGTCTCGCAGCCGCGCCGCGAGACGCTCGGCGCCTCCTGCGATCTCGGGAACCGGCAGCGCCTGCGTCGCGATGGGTAGCGGAGCCGCCGGGCCGGGAGCGACGGCAACCGGTGCGGTCACCGGCGTTCCGGACGAAGACGATTTGGGCACCGCGTCGTCCTGCGCCCGCGCCGGTGTCGCAGCCCACGCGAGTGCGATCGCGAGCGATGCGCTCGCGAGGATCGCGCGGAGAATCTGCGCCGACACGGAGAGCGGAGTTCGCCTGCTCAGCGTCGTCCCTCCGGAGTCTGTCGCGCCGTGAACAGCGACGCGGCGAGAGCGAGCCACGATCGTGGAAGAACGCGCATCGCCACGTTTCCACGCAGCCAGGCTTTCCAGCCCGGAATCCACGACGGGACGCGCCCGATCGCGTCGAGCGCTTCGGCCACGACCCGCGCGGCCGGCATGCCGTGATGCGGTAGCTCACCCGCCACCTCGTGAAACTCGCTTTCCGTCGACGCCGGCTCGACCACCAGCACATCGACGCCGTCGTTGCGAAGCTCGGCCCAGAGCGCCTCCCCGAACAGACGGTCGTAGGACTTCGTCGCGGCATAGACGGCATGCAGGGGCAGGGGCTGCATGCCGGCCACCGACCCCGTCAGGACGATCGCGGCGCGCGTGCGCCGGCGAAGATTCGGCAGCAGAAGAGCGATCAGAACCGTCGGCGCGACACAGTTCAGCGTCACCATCTCGCGCAATCGCGCGGCGTCCTGCGCGGCGAACCGGCCGGCGAGGCCGAAGCCGGCATTGGCGACGAGCAACGAGAGCTCGAGATCCGCCACCGCCGCGGCGAGACGCTCGGGCCCGTCGGGTGCGGAGAGATCGACCGCGACGACGCGCGTCGCGACCCCGTGCTGCTGCTCGAGCGACGAGGCCAGCGCGCGAAGCCGGTCCTCGCGGCGGGCGGTGAGCACGAGCGAGAATCCCGCGGCGCCGAGCTGGCGCGCGAACTCGGCTCCGATTCCGGCCGACGCGCCGGTCACCAGGGCCCAGCCGGGATAGCGCCCGGAGAGCGTCGTTCGCGCCGGCGCGAAGTGAGTACGCGAACGCCAGAGCAGGAAGGCCAGCGCCGCGAAGGGCAGCGCGGAGGCTGCGCCGTAGTACCCGTTCCACGCCGAATCGACGTAGATCAGATTCCAGACCAGCATCGCCACCGCGACCTGCGCGACGTAGAGCGCCGCCGCGAGCCATGCCCACGGGCGCATCCGCCAGAAGCCGTAACCGAGGGCCGCGTAGATCCAGCCGTGGATCGGCTCCGTCAGTTTCGCGAGCACACCATGCAGGCGCAGACCAAACCAGACCTCTTCGTCGTGCGAGATCGGCTTGCAAAAGAAGTCCCACGGCACGTAGACCAGCGCCATGAACAGGCAGAAGAACATCAGGACGTTCATCCAGCCGGGTCGCCGTCGCAGGCCGTCACGCAGCCACTCTGCCAGCAGTGCACCCATTCGACTCTCCTGCCACGCGAATGGCGCGTGCCTCGTCCGCGAACGCTAGCCCGGATGATTCGCGGAGGCCGTCACGCGAACGCCGATCGGATCGAGATTCGTGGCCCGCGGGCCGAGCCACCGCGGGCGGGCGCGATCGAGAAACGCCGCCGCCCGTCGCGCGAGGCACGAGGCCGATTCGGCTGGCTACCCTCGCGTGGCCCTTCACGGCAAGGAGTTCGCATGACGCACCCCGCCGGCCCGCTGCCGCAGCGCACGCGCCTTTACCAGAATCACCACGTCGACAGCACGCGCTGGGATGCGATCTCGCTTCGTCCCGGGGACATCCTGATCTCGACCGCGTACAAGGCCGGCACCACCTGGACGCAGACCATCGTCGGCCATCTGATCTTCTGGGGTCGAGAGCTTCCGGATCCGCTGCTGTCGGTGTCGCCGTGGGTCGAGATGCGCATCCAGCCCATCGACGAAGTCCGGAAGCTGGTCGAGGCGCAGACGCACCGGCGCTTTCTGAAGACGCACCTTCCGCTCGACGGGCTTCCGTACCGCGAAGACGTCTTCTACTTGATGATCGGCCGCGATCTTCGCGACGTCTTCATGTCGCTCTGGAATCACTACCGGAACTACACGCCGCTCGCGCTGTCGGTGGTGAACGACACGCCGGGCCGCGTCGGCGACCCGATGCCGCCCTGCCCCGACGATCTCCACGAGCTGTGGAACGAATGGATCACGCGCGGCTGGTTCGAATGGGAAACCGACGGCTGGCCGTGGTTTTCGTTTCTCTCACACGCGAAGAGCTACTGGGAGTTTCGACACCTGCCGAATCTGCTCTTCGTGCATTACAACGATCTGAAGTCCAATCTCGAGGGCGAGATCCGCCGCATCGCGGGCTGGCTCGGCATCTCGCACCCCGATCGCGCCTACGCTGAAATCGCGAACGCCGTGCATTTCGACAGCGTGAAGAAGAATCCCGAGCGCATCGTCGGTGACATCAGTCCGATCTTCGCCGGTGGAGCACAGACCTTCGTTCACAAGGGCACGAACGGTCGCTGGAAGGACGTGCTGAGCCAAGCCGAACTGGCGCAGTACCGCGCGGCCCTCGCGCGAACCGTCACCCCCGACTGCGCGCGCTGGCTCGAACAGGGCGGACCGGTGAGCCGCGGATGACCGGCGCCGATCGGCCCGTCATCGGCCTCGTCGGCTGCGGCCGCTGGGGTCGACACATTCTTCGAGATTTGTTGCAGCTCGGTCATCCCGTGACGGTGATGGCCCGCGACGAGGCGACGCGCAACGCCGCGCTCTCGCTCGGTGCGCAGCACGTCGTCGGCACGCTCGACCAGTTGCCCGTCGTCGCTGGGATCGTGATCGCGACGCCGATCGACACGCACGCCAGCGTGATCGACGCGGTCGCCGATCGCGGCGTTCCGATCTTCGTCGAAAAGCCGTTCACGTCTTCGCTGGCGGATGCCGAGCGGCTGGTTCGCGGCGACGGCGATCACATCTACGTGATGGAGAAGTGGCGCTACCACCCGGGCGTGATCGAGCTGGCACGGCTCGCGCGCGCGGGAGCGCTCGGCAGCGTGCGCGCGGTACACACGCGCCGGCGCGGCCCGGAGAATCCACAGCGTGACAGCGATGGCACCTGGGTGCTGGCGCCGCACGATCTCAGCATCATCGACACCATTCTCGGCCGCATCCCGCCCGTGATTCGCGCCGCCGGCGTTCGCGAGCAGACCGGGCTCGAAGAACTGAGCGCCCTGCTCGGCGATCGCGGCCAGATCGCGACGATCGATCTCTCGACGATCAGCGTCGAAACCGAACGTCGGGTCGAAGTGATCGGTAGCGAGGCCTCCGCGGTGCTCGCGGGCGGCTGGGAAGAACGGGTGCTGCTTCGGCGCCGGGGATCGGCGAGCGTCGAAACGATTTCGACGCCCGGCGAACTTCCGCTGCTCGCCGAACTGCGTGAGTTCAGCGAACACCTCTCCGGCGGGCCGCCACCCCGCGTCACTGCCGCAGACGGGATGCGCGTCGTCGCAGCGATCGAAGCCCTGCGTGCGTCCGCACTGTCGTCGCCGGAAGCGCTTCGAGTCGACGCTCCAGCTCGTCCTCGGTGAACGCGCAGATCGCGCCGGGAACCTCGTGATTTCGAAGCCGGCAGGGTTCGATTGGACCGCACGACTGCGGTACCGCGAAAAACATGCCTTCGAAGGCGAGGAGGTTTCGCGCTCCGGGCAACTCGCGAACGAACTCGAGGGCCGGCGGATCGAAGCGCAGCCCCGCGTGCAAGAACGCGCCGGCGCCCTGCACTCCCGCGCGCGCCCGTCGCTCCCGAAACGCGCGCAGCTCGGTGAGGCGCTCGGTTTCGACGGCGAGCTGGCGGGCCAGCGCGTGCGCCAGCGTTGCGAGTTCGCGCCGATCTCGACGACGCCGGAGAACGCGCGTTCTCTCGCGACATCGTTCGATCCACCCGCCGGAACTTCCCGCGCGCCCGCCGCGGGACGCGAGCGCGGTGCGGCGCAACGCACCGTCGGGGCCGACCAGATGCGAACGCAGCATGGCGAGGATCATCCTTCGCACGGCAACTCGGCGCTCGTGCACCGCGAGCGGATCGTCTTCGCGATCGGCGGCGCTGATGCCTTCGGTCACGCTGTGCGCGTGCCGGCGCCGCGAGACGAGCAGCCGCGGCACGTAGACGCTTCCGCCGAGCAGCGCCATGCGCAGACCAAGACAATGCTCGAGCCCGCGCCCCCCGAACTCGCCGGGCAAAGGGCCGAACGAATCGAAGACCTCGCGAGAGAATCCGATCGTGCCGCCATAGCTGAAATCGAGAAAGCGTCCGCTCGCGTAGTCGGACAGATCGAGGGTCGGCGAATCGCCGGCCGCGAAATGCACGCCGATCCGCAGGCCTTCGTCGTCGATCATGCGGTGATTGCTGAACGCGCCGCACGCACCCCGCGCACCCGCTGCCTCCAGCAACGCCGCCGCGCGATCCGGTTCGGCGACGTCGTCGCCGGATTGCCAGACGATGAATCGCCCGCGCAGATGCGGAACGACCTCGCTCGCGTGCTCGAAGATGCCGCGATTCTCGCGGCTGCGGATCAGCGTCACGCGATGCGCCCCCGGCTGTGCGCGCACGACGTCGCGCACGACGCGAACCGTGTCGTCGGGCGACGCGTCGTCCGAGATCACGACGTCCATCGACGGCAACGTCTGCGCGATCGCACTGCGCACCGACTCCGCCACGAAGCGTTCGTGCGCGTGGCACTGGATCCAGAAGGTGACGGAAGGCGGATCGCACGCGCCGCGCGTGCCGTCGTGCAGTCGCTCGATCCACACAGATCGGGGATCTGTTCGAACGGGGCGATCCGGGAGCGCGCACATGCGAGGTGGTTAGGCATCCCGCGCGCCGCTGGCAACAGGACGCGCGTGCGCGCGACGACGAGAGGTCGGGCCTACCCGGCGAACCGCGCGCGCGCGACGAGCCCCGGAAGGGTCATGTTCTCCGCCACGAGGTCGTGCGGGATGAGCGAATGGATCCACGGCTTGCCGCCGCAGGTCGCCGAGTGCTCGCTGGCACGCTCGCACCACCGCACTGCGGCATCGCGCTTCGCGAGAACCTCGGCGTCCTGCATCTGGTTGCGCGCCTTCGACTCCAGCATGTAGATCGTGTCCTTCGTCTCGGCGACGAAGTCGGGTTGATACTCGGCCGGGTCCGCGCCCACGCGGTAGAAGATCTGGAACTGCCCCCTTGCCGGTTTGAACCACTTTTCGGCCTCGCGATCGAGGATCACAGCGAGCACGCGCTCGGTATCGGAGTGGAACTTCTCGACCGGGTAGAGGCATCGCGAGAAGCCGCCGAACAGGTACTTCGCCATGTTGGACTTGTCCGCCGGCGAATGGCGAAAGTTCAGCGTCGGATCGGCGGCGGAATAGGCGCTCACCTTCAGCTCCGTGAACCCCTGCGAGACGACGTCCTCGTACTCGATCGCGTCTTCCCAGTAGTGATCCTGCATCTGTGCGTGTACGAAGCGAGCGATCTCGCGCTGATGGAGGCTCAACACGCGGCGCGTCTCCTCGTCCGAGAGGTAGCTGCGGAGGTGCTCCACCACCTGCGATGCAAGCCCGTAGAGAAGATCCGCGTGCTCGTCGT
>CAZDHU010000066.1:0-10627 GCA_964505355.1 uncultured Myxococcaceae bacterium
CTGCCGGTGAAGCTGCCTCGTCGATCGAGCGCGACCTGCTGTTGGCGCACGCCGGTAAATCGCTCGCGCCAGCGGCGCAGGGCCGCGTTCGTCCCCACGTGATCGGCGCCGGCGCCGCCCGGGCCCGCAGATGCGCGCCACGGCACCGCGCCCGTCGCGTCGGGCACGGTCGAGGCGAGATCCATCGGCTGCGCGCGCTGCACGTCTTCGGCGAGCAACGCGCGACCGTCGAAGGGCGGCGTCGCCGCCTGCCCGGCCGCGAGATACGCATCGAGCTTCTCGATCAGACCGGCATCGATGTCGAGCGAAAGACTCGCCGCGATCGCGCGCCCGATGGTCAGCGTGTCGACCGCCGCCCACGGCCGTGCGGTGGTGAGTTCGAGCTGCCCGTACTCGGGCGGAAGCGGATGGGTCGAGAGCCAGGCATTGACCCCGTCGGCGAACGCATCGAGCAACGCGCGCTCGGACGGCGCCAGCGCATCGAGCGTGCGCTGCGCCGCGCGACGCAATCCGATGGTGCGGTTCTGCACGTCGCTGCCGATCGCGCCCACGCCGACCAGCTCGGCGAGATCGCCGCTCGCTTCGCGCCGCGTCGCATCCATCTGCCAGAACCGATCGCGCGCGTGTACGAAGCCCTGCACGCGCATCAGATCGAGATCGTTCTCGGCGAAGAGGTGCGCGACGCCGTAGCGGTCGGTCACCACCCGCACGCTGCCGGTCAGCCCCGGCAGCGAGACCGCAGTTCCGGGCGGCGGCGCCGGCGGCGGCGGACAGGAGAGTCCGAGCGCGGCGATCGACGAGGCGACGAGCGAGAGGACGACGGGGCGAATCGATCGCGACATGAGCACGAACTCCTGATGGAAGGATCTCGCGGAGCGTTCGAAGCGCGAACTATCGACGGCGGCCCGCGATCGCGAGACCGGCCAGCGCGACGCCGACCATCAGCAGCGTGCCGGGCTCGGGTACCGGCCGCAGATCGAACTCGGCGAGCGCGAGATGCGGACCGGTCGAGAGCGCCGTCACCTCGCCCGGCGTGAGTCCGAAGGCAGCGCCGAACAGCGACGCGGCGCTCGCCGAGAGCCGCAGCCCCCAGTCGTCGATGCGCACCGATCCGTCGCGCTCGTAGCAGGGATCGGATCCGGCGTAGAACGGGCAGATCGCGACGCTGAACACCGTCGCCTGCGACATCGCGCTGCCGAAGACCGACGAGTCCACGTCGGCGGCGACGACCAGATTCGTCAGATCGACCGTCCAGTTCGAGAACGAGACGAAGGCCGTCGCGCGGCTGAATCGAAGTCCGCTCGTCGCGTGATCGATCGTGCCTTCGAACGAGGCGAGATCGACGCTGCCGCCGGTGATCGGCAGGATGAACTCGCCGATCCCGTTCGTCGTCGCGAACCCGAGCGGCGAGAGCGCGATGCCGGCCGCGGTCAGCGCGTTGCTGCCGAGCGCGGTTTCGAGCGTGGTGTCGTCTCCGGCGAGTGCGACCGGCGCGGCCGCGACGTCGCGCGCGCCGAGCCCGAGGCCGGCCGTCGTGACGCAGAGCGCCGCGAGAAGAGGTCGAATCCGGGTCCCGATCCGTGTCCGCTGGCGCATGCACGACCTCCGCTGGCGAGGAAAGTCCCTCGAAGGCATGTGGTCGGCGACGCGCGGATGTGTCAGAGGACCCGGGGCGTTCCGACTCGCCGCGCGGCTCGCGGGCCGGCCGCACGGCGATGGGTGATCTCCGGGCGGCGCTGACACTTCGGCGCGCGGCCCGCCACAGATCGAAAGAACGACGAGGAGGCGGCATGTCGCAGCGACAGACGGGCGAAGCGAACGCGGTACGCGATCCGGCAGCGGGCCCTCGAACGGGGGGGCGCAGGCGAGCGGGCCGGATCTTGCTGCGGAGCGCCGCGCTGGCCTTCGCCCTCGCGGGCGCGGAGGCGCCGGCCGCGCGCGCGAGCACGCTGATCGACTTCGACACCCTGCCCTCGCTCACCGATCTCGCGACCGTCGCGCTGCCGGGAGTCGTCGCGTCGAGCGGTCTCGTGGTGAGCGAGGCGGATGCTGCGCTGCTCACCGGCTTCGACACCTCGGGCTTTGCCAGCTCCGGCGCAAACGGCGTGCTCAACCTGTACGGCGGCGGTGTGCTCGACTTTTTGTTCAGCACGCCGGTCACGACCTTCGGCGCGCATCTGCTCGCACTGCCGGGCGACGCGCTGCAGCCCGAGTCGATCACGCTCACCTTCTTCGAGGGCAGCACGATTCTCGCCGCATTCGACGTGACCGCGAGCGGCACCGATCTTCCCGGCGGCTTCCGCCGCGTCGATTTCGAGATCGGGCTCCTCTCCGGCAGCATGACCCGGGCAACCCTCTCGCCCGATTCGGGCCTGCCCGCGTCGATCTTTCTCGACGATCTGCGCTTCACGCCGGTGCCCGAGCCGGGCACGGCGCTGCTGTTCGGCCTCGGCCTCGCCGGGCTTCTCGCCGCGCGACGATTCGACCGGCGCGCCTTCCTTGCGCTGCTCGCGCTCGGCCCGCCGCTCGCGGGCTGCAACCCGCTGATCGGTTCCGAACCCGCGCGGATCGTCGCGCCCGTCGATCGCACGGTGATCGCGGCCGGTTCCGATCTCGCGCTCGAGGTGCGACTCGGCAGCGCGCTGCCTCCGACCGGGCGGCTGGTCGCACGGCTCTTTCGCGGCATCGACGCGCCGCCGGCCGCGATCGACGACGTGAGCGCGAGCCTGCAGCTCGCCGCCGATCGCACGCACGCGAGCGGCGTTCTCGCCGCCGCGCAGATCGGTGCGGGACGGCAGACGCTGCTCGTGCAGATCGACGAAGACGGCAACGGCGTCGCCGAACGAACGCTGTCGAGCACGTTTACGCCGGTCGACCTTTCCGCCGCCGATCGCTGCGATCCGATCGACCCCGCGCACTGCCTGTTTCCCTTCCCCAACGATTTCTTCACGGTCGCCGATGCGAGCATGGACACCGGCCGGCGCGTCGCACTCGTGCGCGATTCGCTGCCCGCGAATCTCGAAGGCGTGCGCGTCGATCCGACGGAATGGAATCGCAACGACGGCTTCAGCCCCGGCGCGAAGATTCTCACGCGCGTACCGAACCTCGATCTCGGCGTGACGGGGGCCGCGTCGATCACCGATCTCGAACAGTCGCTGGCCGGTGGTTCACCGACGGTGCTGCTCGATGCGACGACCGGCGAGCGCTGGCTGCATTTCGCCGAACTCGACGCGAACCCCACCGACGAAGCCGATCGCGCGCTGATCCTGCGTCCGGCGAAGAACCTGCGCGAAGGTCATCGCTACCTCGTGGCGCTTCGCCGGCTGCGACGCGCCGATGGGACGGCGATTGCGGCGAGCCCCGTCTTCGCGGCCTACCGCGATGCCATCCCCACCGCGCACGCCGCGATCGAAGCGCGCCGGCCGAAGATGGAAACGCTCTTCACCGAGCTGGGGGCGGCGGGCATCGCGCGCGGCGAACTCGTGCTGGCCTTCGAGTTCACCGTGGCGAGCGAGCGCAATCTGGCGGAGCGCATGCTGCACATTCGCGACGACGCGTTCGCCTCGCTCGGCGGCGCTGCGCCGGCGTTCTGTGTCGAAGATCCGGCGTCCGTTCCACCCGTCACCTGTCCGGGCGCACTCGACGGAGGCAATCCCGTCGATCTGCGCATTCACAAACAGATCCGGGGCAGCTTCGAGGTGCCGCTCTATTTGACGGGCAGCGGTGCGCCGGGCTCTCGCTTCCGCGGTGCAGACGGGTTTCCGCTCACGGCACCGAATGCCCTTCCCGCGCGCGGAGGCGTCTACCACGCACCGTTCTGGTGCAACGTGCCGCGTTCGGCGACGGCCGACGGCAACGATCCCGTGACGCCGGCGCGCGCGGGTGTTTACGGTCACGGCCTGCTCGGCGGCGGAGACGAAATCAACGCGGGAAACGTGAAAGATTTTTCGAACGAACACAATTTCATGTTCTGCGCGACCAACTGGATCGGCATGGCAGAGGAAGACACGCCGAACGCGCTCGTCATCCTGCAAGACTTCTCGAGCTTCGCGACGCTCGCCGATCGCGTGCAGCAGGGCATCCTCGACACGCTCTTTCTCGCGCGGCTGCTGCGCGACCCGAACGGGTTCGCGTCGCACCCCGCCTTTCGCGCGGGCGCCTCGAACACGCCGGTCTTTCTGCCGGGCGAGGTGTTCTACGACGGCAACAGTCAGGGTGGAATCATCGGCGGCGCCGCTACCGCCGTCTCGACCGAGTGGACGCGCGCGGTGCTCGGCGTGCCGGGCATGAACTACAGCCTGCTCCTGCGCCGCAGCGAAGACTTCGATCCGTTCCTGTTCATTCTGCGACTTCACTACACGAAACCGCTCGATCAGATTTTTCTGCTTTCGATGATCCAGATGCTCTGGGATCGCGCCGAGGCGAACGGCTACGCGCAGCACATGACCGACCAGCCCTATCCGGGAACGCCGGCGCACGAAGTCCTGATGCACGTCGCCTTCGGGGATCATCAGGTGGCCGACGTCGCCGCCGAGATCGAGGCGCGCACGATCGGCGCGCGCCTGCTTCAGCCGGCGCTCGCGCCGGGCCGGCACATGAGCGGGTCGAAGGCGTTCTTCGCATTGCCCTCGATCCCGTCTCTGCCCTTTCCCGGCTCGGCGATGGTCTACTGGGACAGCGGGAGCCCGACGGCGCCCACCAACAACACGCCGCCGCGCGCGGGGAAAGATCCGCACGAACGACCGCGCCGGCAGCCTGCGGCGCGCGTGCAGAAGAGCGAGTTCTTGCGCGCGAACGGGGTCGTGATCGACGTCTGCGGCGGGGCGCCCTGCCTCGCGCCCTGATCGTTCTCGCGCGGTCGCATTCGCCGCACGCACATCGCATGCTCCCGGTCGGCCAGCACCGGCCGGGAGACTTCCGTCGTGACCCAGAGCTCGGAGGCGCCGCCGGAAACCTCCACGGCGGCGAGTGCACCGCCGATGCCGCGCGCCATCGTCGCGCTCGGCCTCGTCAGCCTGCTGATGGACGTTTCGTCGGAGATGATCCACGCGCTGCTGCCGCTCTTTCTGGTCGGTGGTCTCGGGGCCAGTGTGAGCGCGGTCGGACTGATCGAAGGCGCGGCCGAAGCCACCGCAGCCGTGACGAAGGTCTTTTCGGGCTGGCTCTCCGACGCCGCCGGCAAGCGCAAACCACTGGTCGTCGCCGGCTACGCGCTCGCCGCGATCACCAAACCGCTGTTCGCACTCGCGGGCGGAGTCGGTCTCGTCTTCGGCGCGCGCTTTCTCGATCGGGTCGGCAAGGGCATGCGCGGTGCGCCGCGTGACGCACTGATCGCCGATCTCGCACCGCCGCAACTGCGCGGCGCCGCGTTTGGATTGCGGCAGTCGCTCGACACCGTCGGCGCCTTCATCGGCCCGGCACTCGCGACGTTCTTCATGTTCGCCACGGCCGGCTCCTATCGCAGCGTGTTCTGGATCGCGACGCTGCCCGCGCTCGCCGCCGTGGCACTGCTGGTCTTCGCCGTTCGCGAACCCGACGATCCGCCGTCGGAAGGCGGGCGGCGCGCGCGCCCGCCGCTTTCGCGCCACGAACTCGCCGGACTCGATGCTCGCTACTTCGCCGTGCTGGCGACGGCCGGCGTGCTCACACTCGCGCGCTTCAGCGAAGCGTTTCTCGTGCTGCGCGCGCAGGGGGCGGGGCTGCCGGCGAGCCTCGCGCCGCTCTTGCTCGTCAGCATGAACGTCGCCTACGCGGCGACCGCGTATCCCGTCGGCCGGCTCGCGGATCGAATGTCGCGGCGCACGCTGCTCGCGCTCGGCTTCGTCGCGCTCGCCGCGAGCGATCTCGTGCTCGCGTTCTCGAACACGGTCTGGCTCGCGGTCGCCGGCACGCTGCTCTTCGGCATTCATCTCGGCGCGACGCAGGGCCTGTTCGCGACGCTGATCGCCGACGTCGCACCGGCCGCGATTCGGGGCACCGCCTTCGGCCTCTTTCATCTCGTCACCGGCATCGCGATGCTGGCCGCGAGTCTGCTGGCCGGCCTGCTCTGGGATGCCTTCGGCCCGGCCACCACCTTTCTCGCGAGTGCGGCGATCGTGCTCGCCGCACTGCCCGCGGTGCTGCGCGCGGGGCGCGGCAACGAGTCGCGCGCCTGATACGCTGGCAGGCTCGGGGCGGGAGGTTCGATGACGGCGAAGAGATCGAGCAAGACGAAGGCCACGAGTGCGCGTGCGGCACGCGCGGCGCAGGGCCGAACGATCGCGAGGCGAACGACCACGGCGCCGGCGAAGAAGGCGCCGCGGCGTGCGAAGTCGCCGGCCGCGGCCGGTCGCGGGCGACCGTTTCGCCTCGATCCGACGGTCCGGCCGACCGACTACGCGCTCGCGATCGAGCTCGATCCGGCGGCGAGCGCCGAGTACTCCGGCCGCGTCGAGATCTCGTTCGAGACGGCGCGCCCGACGCGCAGTCTGCGCCTTCACGCGGCGGATCTCGCGATCGCAGGCGCCACGCTCGCCGGTCCGCAGGGTGCGATCGCCTGCCGCGCGCGCCTCGAGCCCGCGCACGAAACGCTCGCGCTCGAACTCGCGGCTCCGCTTCCCGCCGGCAAGGCGCGGCTCGAAATCACGTTCTCGGGTTCGCTGCGCCACGACCTGCGCGGCCTCTACGGCGCCTCGTCCGGCGATCGTCGCTATGCACTCACGCAGCTCGAAGCCGCCGATGCGCGGCGCTTCTTTCCGTGCTTCGACGAGCCGGCATTCAAGGCTCGCTTCGCGCTCGCGGTGACCACCGGCGCGGATCACGCGGTGATCTCGAATGCGCCGATCGCGTCGCGCGAGACGCTCGCCGACGGCCGGCAGCACGTGCGCTTCGCGCCGACGCCGCCGCTCTCGACCTACCTCTACGCACTCTGTGTCGGGGCCTTCGAAGCTTCGGCGCCGGTTTCGTGCGGGCCGACGGAGATCCGGGTCTGGCACGTGCCGGGCAAGGGGCATCTCACGTCGTTCGCGCTCGACGCCGCGCGCGCTTCGCTCGCCGGCCTCGAGGGCTACTTCGACCTTCCGTACCCCTACGCCAAGCTCGATCTCGTGGCGGCGCCGGACTTCGAAGCCGGTGCGATGGAAAACGCGGGCTGCGTGCTCTTCCGCGAAACGCTGCTGCTGCTCGATCCCGCGAAGGCCACGCTCGCCGAACGAAAGCGTGCGGCCGAAGTGATTTGCCACGAACTCGCTCACATGTGGTACGGCGATCTCGTCACCATGGCGTGGTGGGACGATCTCTGGCTGAACGAAGCCTTCGCCACCTGGATGGCCTTTCAGATCGTCGATGCGTGGAAGCCCGAGTGGAAGATGTGGCTCGATTTCGAGCATCATCGGAGCGCCGCGCTGCAGCTCGACGCGCTCTCGAACACGCACCCCATCTACACGGACGTGCGAACGCCGGCCGAAGCGACCGAGAACTTCGATCTCATCACGTACGAGAAGGGCGCGTCGGTCGTGCGCATGATCGAGCGCTGGCTCGGCCCGGAGCCGTTTCGTGCGGGCGTTCGGCTCTACGTGCGCCGGCACCGCGAAGGCAACACCGTCGCTGGCGATCTCTGGCGCGCACTCGGCGAGGCCTCGGGGCAGGACGTCGCGAAGGTGGCGCGGGCGTGGATCGAAACGCCCGGCTTTCCCGAGCTGACGCTGCGCGTGCGCGTGCGCGACGGGGCGGCCGACGTCGCGCTGGGACAGTCGCCGTTCGTCGCGAAACCCGTGCGGCGATCGCCCCCGGCATCGCGCCGCTGGCCCATCCCCGTCGTGCTCCGCGTCGGAACTTCGGACGGCGACACACGGCTCGCACGCGGCGTCGTCACGAAATCGCGCGATTCGATGGCTCTCGGCCGGGGCGTCCCGGCGTTCGTTCACGGCAACGCCGACGAAGGCGGATTCTTCCGGCCGCTGCACGACGCCGCGGCGCTCGCCGCCCTCTGCGCGCATCTCCCCGCGCTGACGCCGGTCGAACGCATGGGGCTCGTCACGCACCAGTGGGCGTTCGTGCGCGCCGCACGCGCACCCCTCGCGAGCGTGCTCGATCTCGTCGCGGCGCTCGCCGACGAACCCGAGGCCGACGTGCTGCTCGCGCTGCGCGGGCCGCTCGCCTTCGTCGACGATCAGATCGCGCGTGCCGCGGGCGCAGACACCGGCACGCGCCACCGAAAGTGGCTGGCCGACACGTTTGCCCCTCGCTTCGAAGCACTGGGCTGGGATCCGTCGCCCGGCGAATCGGACGACGTCCGGCTTCGGCGCGCCGCGCTGCTCGGGCTGGCCGGCGATCTCGGCGGCGCACCGGGCCTCGTCGCGGCGGCGACCGGCGAGCGCGTCGAGAGCCTTCTCGCCGGGCGCACGTCGATCGATGCGAACCTCGTCGATGGCGTCGTCACACTGGCCGCGCGCCATGGGGATTTGACGCGCTACGAAGCCTTCGAGCGCGCGATGCTCGCCGCCGATACGCCGCAGGAACGAAGACGCTTCCTGCTCGCGCTGGGTGATTTCCGTGCGCCTGCGCTGATCACCCGCACGCTCGACGCGACGCTCGACGATCGCGTCCCGACGCAGGACGTCGCGATGTTGATCGTGCGCCTGCTCGGCAACCGCGCGGCCCGCGAACGCACCTGGTCGTTCATCAAGCGGCGCTTCACGGCGCTGCGCAAGCGGCTGCCGCCGATGCTCGCCGGTCGCATCGTCGAAGCGCTGCCGGCACTGCAAACGCCGGCTCATCGTCGCGACGTCGCCGCGTTCTTCCGTGCGCACCCGCTACCGACCGCTACCCGAGCGCTGAAACAAACGCTCGAACGCTTCGACCTCGACGCGGCGCTGCGTCGTCGCACGGCCCCCGAACTGCGCCGCTGGCTGGACGCCCGGCCTCGAGGCTGAGGGTGAGCGATCCGCTGCGCTTCTACTTCGACTACCTGAGCTCGAACGCGTATCTCGCCTTCGAGGCGCTGCCCGCGCTGGCGGCGCGGTTCGAACGGCGGATCGAACCGGTGCCGGTCGTCTTCGCGAAGCTGCTCGAAGAGTACGGTCAGCTCGGTCCCGCCGAAGTGGCGCCGAAGCTGCGCTGGATGGCGCGCAACAACCTGCGCAAAGCGATCCGGCTCGGCGTTCCGCTGCACCCGCCCGCCTTTCATCCCTTCAATCCGCTGCTCGCGCTGCGCGTTTCGTCGCTCACGATGGATGACGAGTCGCGGCAGCGCCTCGTCGGAGCGCTCTTCCGTGCCGTCTTCGCGGAAGGCCGGCACGTCGCCGAGCCCGACGTGGTGGCCGAGATCGCGAGTGCCGTCGGCCTCGACGGGCCGGCCTGCGTCGAAGCGGCCGGCGAGACGGAGATCAAGGAGCGGCTGCGCCGGCAAACCGCGGACGCCATCGCACGCGGCGTTTTCGGCGTACCGACCGTGATCACCGACGGCGAGCTGTTCTTTGGGTACGACGATTTTCCGTTTCTCGAAGCGCTGCTGGACGGACGCGATCCCGTGCACGGGCTCGGCTCGGGGCTCGCGGCCGGGCCGCAGCGCCCCTCCGCGATGCGCGCACGCCACCGCGAACGCCCGGCCCTGCGACTCGCAGCGATCACGCTCTGCGCGCGAGATCCCGCTGCGCTCGCAGGCTGGTATGCGGAGACGTTCGCGCTCGAACGGTGCGGCGACACGGTCGTCGGGCCGGGCACGCGGATCGTCTTCGAAGCGGCCAGCGAAGCGTTTCGGCCGGGGACGCAGCGAGCGGGATTCGATGTTCCGTCGCGCGACGAGGTCGCGCTCTGGGCCCGCCGACTCGGCACGGCGCTCGACGACGAACCGGAGGGGACCGCGACCCGCGTCCGAGATCCCGAAGACAACGAAATCGAAATCCGTCACCTGTCCCGCTGGTCTGCGCGCTGACAGGGTCACCAACAAGTGATTCACGAGATGCGGAACAGGCCCCGGCAAGGGCCACGCTGCGTCACGTCGTTCTCGGCGACCCTCTGAGCAAGCGACACGGATCGGTGTCAGCGTTGCGATCGGCGCAGCTCGTTCGCCGCGTCGTGCGCGGCGCGCAGCGGATCGGGGATTCGAAAGCCGCGGCTCTGCGCGAGCACGATCGTGCAGGCCGTCGCGAGTGAAACGCGATGGCCGATCGAAACGAAGATCGGGCGCGCACCCTCGCGCGTTCGAAGCGCCGTCCCGATTCGATCGCCACCGGCGAGCACGCGCGTTCGTGCGCCGCGGCGGTGGCCGGGCTCTCGATGCTCGCCGACCAGCAGCGACTTCGCGCAACCGATGCTCGGCACGTCGAACGCGAGGCCGAAATGACAGGCGAGACCGAAGCGGCGGGGATGCGCGCGTCCGTGGCCATCGCAGAGCACGAGATCCGGCGGCTGCGCGAGTCGCGCCATGGCCTCGGCAAGGGGCGGCAGCTCGCGAAACGAGAGCAGTCCGGGGAGGTAGGGAAACCGAACCCGGCGCGCAGCGCGAGCGCATTCGAGAACGGCTCCGGAGCGCGCGTCCAGCACGACGATCGCCGCGCACATCCACGCGCTGCCGCGATCGTACGAAACGTCCGCACCGGCAATGCGGCGCAGGGGCCCGAATCGATCGATCTCGATCACGCGCGCG
>CAZDHU010000067.1:0-5295 GCA_964505355.1 uncultured Myxococcaceae bacterium
CTCGGTGTCGCGGCCTCGCTCGCGGTCGGCGCCACGGGCCGATCCGAACTCGCACTTGCGCCGCCGGCCGTCGCACTGCTCGCCTTCGGCGGCGTTCGCGCGTGGCGGCGCCGCAGCCGCGCAGCCGACGCGGCGGGCGAGACCGAGCGCGGCCTGCGCACGCTCGCGACGACGCTCGCGCTCGGCGTGCCGCTCGCGTTCGCCTCGCCCGCGCTGCGCGGAACGGGCGCGGTCGCCGGGGCCGGCCTCGTGGCCCTCTTCGGCCTGCTGCTCGTCGCCGGTTTGATTCCGCTCGCCATCGCGGGCCTCGTCGATTTGCGCGGCAGCGCGGAGTGGTTCATCGCGCGCCGGTATCTGGTCGCGCAGCGCCGGCAAACCTTCATTTCGGTGATCACACTGATCTGTGTCGGCGGCGTCGCGGTCGGCGTCTGGCTGATCATCACCGTGCTCTCCGTGATGAACGGCTTCGAACGCACCTGGCGCGACGAGATCATCGGCAATCGCGCGCACTTCACGATCCACAGCAGCGTGGGTTCGATCCCCGGCTATCTCGAACTGCTGGAGCGCATCGGCCGCGTGCCGGGCGTGATCGGCGCGACGCCCTACGTCGACGCCGAAGGCATGGTGCGGGGCGATGCCGGGGAGATCGTCGGCGTGCGGCTGCGCGGGATCGATCCCGCGACCGTCGCGAGCGTCACCGATCTGCGCGGCGACGTGATCGCGGGTTCGCTCGACGATTTCGCGGTTCACGATCCCGACGCGGAGGGGCCGGAATCGGCGCCGGGCATCGCGCTCGGACATCAGCTCGCGAACGCGCTCGGTCTCGAGATCGGTTCGGGTGTGCTGCTGGTCTCCCCGCTCGGTGGGCCGCAGACGCCGCTCGGGCCGGCGCCGCGTCTCGAGCGCTTTCGGGTGGCGGCGATCTTCAAATCGAGCTTCTTCCAGTGGGACGAATCGTTCACCTACACCAGCCTCGCCGCCGCGCAGCGCTTCCGGCGCGCGGAGGACGTGGTCGACGGGATCGAGGTGCGGGTGACCGACTTCTATCGCTCGCAGCGGACGGCGCGTGCGGTGCAGGAGATGCTCGGCTTCCCCTACTACGCGCGCGACTGGAAGGAATACTTCCCCGCCTTCTTTCAGGCGCTCAAGACCGAACGCGTGATGATGTTCGTGCTGCTCACGATGATCATGGTCGTCGCGGCCTTCGTGATCGTGGCGACGCTGATCATGATGATCATGGAGAAGTCGAGCGACATCGCGATTCTGAAGACGATGGGCGCGCGCGACGAGGCGATCGAACGAATCTTCGCGCTGGAGGGCACGCTGATCGGCGTGGTCGGCACGCTGATCGGCGTCGGGATGGGCCTCGTGACCACCACGCAGCTCGACTGGATCCAGGCCCAGATCGAGGCCGTGACGGGGATCGATACGTTGCCCGCGAGCGTTTATCAGATGTCGAAACTGCCCTCGCAGATCGATCCCGCGCAGGTGGTGGTGGTGATTTCGATCGCGCTCGTGCTCTCGCTCGGAGCGACGCTCGTTCCGAGCCGGCAGGGCGCTCGACTCGATCCGGCCGAGGCGCTCCGATATGAGTGAGCCCGCGCCGTCCGCGAACGCGGTGGTGCCGCGCGAGCTGTTGCGGGTCGAGGGCGTGCGCAAGGCGTTCGTCACGGGCGAAGGCGAGATCGAAGTGCTCCGGCGCGTCGATTTGGTGGTCCACGAGGGCGAACGGCTCGCGATTCTCGGGCAGAGCGGCGTCGGCAAGTCGACGCTGCTGCATCTGCTCGGAACGCTCGACCGCCCGAGTGCGGGACGCGTGCTGTTTCGTGGCGAAGACATGTTCGAGCGGCCGCCCGACGCGCTCGCGCGCTTTCGCAACGAGTCGCTGGGCTTCGTGTTTCAGTTTCATCACCTGCTGCCCGAGTTCGACGCCACCGAGAACGTGATGATGCCCGGTCTGCTGCGCGGGCTTCCGTTCGCGCAGATGCGCGCGCGCGCGGAGGCCGTGCTCGACGAGGTCGGGCTGTCGCACCGGTTGCGCCATCGGGTGGGCAAGCTGTCGGGCGGCGAGCGGCAGCGGGTCGCGGTCGCGCGCGCGCTGGTGCTCGATCCCGCGCTCGTGCTCGCGGATGAACCCACCGGGAACCTCGATCCGACGACCGCGGAGCGGATCACCGACCTGCTGCTCGCGATGAACCGGACCCGCGGCACGGCGCTGGTCGTGGTGACGCACAGCCAGACGCTCGCGGAGCGGCTCGGCAAGACGCGGCATCTGATCGACGGCACGCTCTAGGGGGCGGCCCCTCACGACCTCGCGCCTCCGCGCGCAACGCCGCGTCCTGCCAAGAAAATCGACGGGGCTGCGGGGTTGCCTCCGCGGCCCCGTGGCGAGTATCCTGCGCCCGCGCGAACCATCCCGCGCCGGACCGTTGTGCGAAGCGGCCCGTTCCGGTGGCGCGCTCGCGCGGAGGCACGGATTGCAGCGTCGATGCTCCCTCGGTTTCCGGGCCTCGTGGATTGCCTGCGCAAGCGGGTGGCTGCTCGCCTTCGGCGGGGCCGCTCGTGCGGCGGATGCCGGAGCGCCCGAATCGTCGAAGCCGGCGACCGCCATCGCGGGCCCGAAGGCGCAGGCATCGAAGTCGGGCGTCGACGCGCCGCGCGTGTCGAGCGTCGGCGTGCGCGGCAACCGGCGCATCGAAGCCGACGCCATCAAGGCGCGCGTCAGCACGAAGGCCGGCGATCCGCTCGACCGCGCGCGACTCGCGCAGGACGTTCGCGCGGTCTTCGGGCTGGGCTTCTTCCGCGACGTTCGCGTCACGACCGAAGAAGGCGAGGGCGGCGTCGGCATCGTCTTCGAGGTCGACGAGAATCCCGTCGTGCGCCAGGTCGCGATCTCCGGCAACGAGCAGATCGATTCCGAAAAGATCCGCGACGCGATGACGCTCACCACCGGCGCCACGCTCGACGAACCGCTGGTCTTCGAAAACCAGCAGCGGATCGAGCAGCTCTACCGTGGCGAAGGGTTCTATCTCGCGAAGGTGAGCCACGACATCACCTCGACCGGGCCGGACGCCGTCGCGGTGAACTTCTCCGTGCAGGAAGGCGAGAAGCTGCGCCTGCGCGAGATCCGCTTTCAGGGCAACGAGGCGCTCGACGCCGGTGAGCTGACCGATGGCCTCAAGACGAAACCCTGGCGGTTCTGGTCGTACGCGACCCGGTTTCTCGACAACTCCGGCACCTATTCGGAGCCCGTCTTCCTGCAAGACCTGCGGAGCGTCGAACAGAAGTACACCGATCGCGGGTATTTGCAGGTCGATCTCGGCGAGCCGCGCGTCGAGGCCGAAGACGGCGGGCTCGTGGTCACCGTCGACGTGAAAGAGGGCCCGCAGTTTCACGTCGGAAAACTCGGCGTGATCGGTGATTCGACGGCCGACGTCGATGCGCTGCGCGAGACGCTCTCGTTGAAGGAAGGCGAAGTCTTCAATCGGTCGTTTCTGACCAAAGACGTCGAGTCGTTGACCGCGCACTACACCGACCGCGGGTTCTATCTCGCGGCGGTGACGCCGCAGACCGACCTTCGCGAGTCCGAAAAGACCGTCGACGTCGATTTCGAGGTCGAGCGCGGTGCGCTGCACTTCGTTCGCGAGATCGAAGTCACCGGCAACAGCACCACGATCGATCCCGTGATCCGGCGTGAGCTGCAGATGGTCGAAGGGCAGCTCTGGAGCGCGCGCGCGATCGACGTCAGCAAGAAGCGCCTCGAAGGCCTCGGCTTCTTCGAAGAAGTGGCCTTCGAGCCGAAGCCGACCGAGCAGCCCGGCGAACTCGATTTGAACGTGCGCGTGGTCGAGAAGCCGACCGGATCGATCAGCTTCGGCGCCGGCTTCTCGTCGCAGGACAGTTTCGTGTTGTCGGGCAGCGTCGCGCAGTCGAACCTGTTCGGTCGAGGATACGGGGTCTCTCTCTCGGCCGACATCGGCGGCACCACCGACCGCTTCTTCTTCAGCTTCAGCGATTCCTATCTCTTCGGTTCGAGTGTCGGCTTCGGCGGCACGGTCTTTCTGACCAGCGTGCAATTCGAAGACTTCGAAGAGCAGCGCCGCGGCATCGATCTGAACTTCGGGCATGCGCTCAACGAGGAGAACACGGCCCGCGGATACCTGGGCTACGGCTTCACCAACCGCCGCGTGAAGCAGGACTCCAACTTTCTCGCGAGCGCCGTGCTCTTTCGCGAAGTCGTGGCGCGCGACGTGACGACGAGCCTGTTCTCGCTCTCGGGGCGCGGCGAAGAACTCGACAACCGGATCACGCCGACGAAGGGCTATCAGTGGGGCGGAGGGCTCGAAGCGGCGGGATTCGGTGGCTTCTCGCAGTTTCTGCGGGCCGAGGCGCGGGGCGCCTACTACCTGCCGGCGCCGAAGTGGCTGCTCGAAGGGTCGACCTTCATGTTCGCCGCGCGCGGCGGCTGGGTCTTTCCGTTCAACACGCTCGGCGATTACGACCTCGGAGACACGATTTCGGGGGCCACCTGCGATGCGCGTGATCCGCTCAGCGGTGATCCGCAGGTCTGCTACGACAACTTCCAAACGCTCGACCGCATCGACACCGACATCCGACTGCCTCTGACCGAGCGCTATTTCGTCGGAGGCCTCGGCACGTTCCAGCTTCGCGGATACAAGGCCCGTTCCGTCGGGCCACGCCGCGCCGTGCTCTACGAAGCGTTCGGCGGCGGGTCGCTCGGTGCACTTCTGTCGCAGCGGCTCTCGCGTCGCGCCGTCGGGCCGTTCTCGCCGGTCGGCTTCGACCCGCTGACGGGACAGTGTTCGACGAGCGCGATCTTTCAGGGCAATGACAACGGCCGGTGCAACGACATCAAAGACAAGGACCTCGAAGACTTCGAAGATCTCGACGAGACCGACGTGATCGGCGGCAACAAGTTCGTCTCGCTCTCGATGGAGTACCGATTCCCGATTTCGCAGGCGCTCGGTCTGGTCGGCATTCTCTTCGTCGACGCCGGTGGTGCGTTCGCCGAGGATCAGAGCGTTTTCCAGCTGGGTGAGTGGCGCTACGGTACGGGCTTCGGAGCGCTTTGGTTCTCGCCGTTCGGTCCGCTCCAGGGCTTCCTCGGCTTTCCGATCAATCCGCTCTCGGTCGAAGACAACTTCGTCTTCGAGTTCTCCGTCGGCGGCGCGAACTTCTAATCGTGTTCGATGGCGACGCGCAGCGTCGAGGAGGGGTTCCGGTCATGCAGGTTCACAGGGCATTCGTATTGCTCGGGCTGGCGGCGATTCTGGC
>CAZDHU010000068.1:0-8465 GCA_964505355.1 uncultured Myxococcaceae bacterium
GAACCTGTGCGATCGCGGCGGCGATCGTCGGGTCTTCGGCCGCGAGAGCCAGCACGTGCCCGCCCGAGAACGAGGAGCCCCAGATCGCGACGCGCCCGGGATCCACATCCGCCAGCCCCCGCGCGTACGCGATCGCGGCGCGCCAGTCCTCCCGTTGTCGATCGACGTCGAGCCACTGCCGCGGCGTACCACCGCTCGCCCCGAAGCACCGATAGTCGAAAACGAGCACGACCAGCCCGGCCGCGGCGAATCGACGCGCGAACGCGTCGAGCCTGAGCTCGCGCGTCGCCGCAAACCCGTGCGCGAGAACGACACACGCGTGCGGACCGGGCCCCGACGGGCGGTACAGCCACGCCGCGCAGTCGTCGCTGCCGCTCCGAAACCGAACGTCCTCGCGCGAACTCTCCGCCATGGCTCCTCCCTGGCGCGATCGAACCGATGGGCCGACGCTCGCACGATTCGCAGTCGTTCGCGAGGCTGCCGCGAAGCGAGCCGCACGAGCTGCGCATCCGGAAGGGGAATGAATGCGCGATTTGGGACTCGGCATTGGCGAGCGTCGACGCGCGGCCGATCACGAACCGCGATCGCGCTGGCGGAGCTGGACCGATCCCGGCCTCACACGACTCGGACGGCTTCCGATGCGTGTCCCGCTGCTCCCCTTTCCCGGCGAAGAGGCGGCGATCCGCGCAACGAGCGACGACACGCCGTACGTGCACTCGCTGAACGGAGACTGGCGATTTCGTCTGCTGCGTTGCCCGGAAGACGCGCCGAACGAGTTCTTCGCCGGCGATTTTTCACCGACCGACGAAGCGGGCTGGGGTTCGATCGCGGTTCCCGGCTGCTGGACGATGCAGGGGTACGACCGACCGATTTACACGAACGTGCAGATGCCGTTCACCGATTGTGAACCTCCCGATGTCCCCGACGAGAACCCCACCGGTCTCTACTGGCGTCGATTCGATCTGCCCGAAGGATGGGAGCGCCGGCGCGTCGTGCTGCATTTCGGCAGCGCAGAGAGCGTGCTCTACGTGTGGCTGAACGGCATCGCAGTGGGCATGAGCAAGGATTCGCGCCTCGCCGCCGAGTTCGACGTGACGGGCCTCGTACGCCCGGGTCACAATGTGCTCGCGGTCGTCGTCGTCCGCTGGGCGGACAGCAGCTGGATCGAAGATCAGGACCACTGGCATCACGCCGGGCTGCAGCGCGACGTGTTGCTGATCTCGACCGGATCGATCTGGATCGCGGACGTCCACGCCGACGCCCTGCTCGACGAGACACTCGACGGAGGGCGCCTTCGCCTGCGTGTGTACGTCGGGGGGCGCGGATCGGCGGCCGATGGGCACACGGTTCGGGCACGGTTGCTCGATCCGCGCGGTCGCGACGTACTGCGGAAGCCGCTGCGCGGCGAACTTCCGAAATCACGACATCCGTATCTCTTCGAAGGCGACTTCGTCGAATGGACGATCGACGTGAAAGATCCCGCACCCTGGAGTGCGGAATCGCCCGCACTTCATCGCGTGTTGGTCTCGCTGCTCGACGGAGACGATGCGGTCGTCGAATCCACCTCGCTTCGTGTCGGATTTCGCCGGGTCGAGATTGCCGATCGCGAACTTCGAATCAACGGACGCGCGGTGTTGATCAAGGGCGTCAACCGCCACGACTTCGATCCGCATCGCGGCCGAACGGTGCCGCGCGACGAGATGCGCGCCGATCTCGTCGCCATGAAGCGACATCACGTGAACGCAGTCCGCACGTCCCACTATCCCAACGATCCGGCCTTCCTCGATCTCTGCGACGAGATCGGTCTTTACGTCGTCGACGAAGCGAACGTCGAGAGCCACGCGAAATTGCGAAGCCTGTGCCACGACCCCGCGTACGCCAGCGCGATCGTCGAGCGCGGCATGCGCATGGTGCAGCGCGACAGGAACCATCCTTCGATCGTCCTCTGGTCGCTCGGAAACGAGTCGGGCCACGGTGCCGCGCACGACGCGATGGCCGCCTGGATCCGTCGCAGCGATCCGACACGGCCGCTGCACTACGAGGGATGTCTCGGCGTCGCCGGCAAAGCGGAAGGCTGGTGGCGCGATCATGGCGTCACCGACGTCATCTGTCCGATGTACCCGGCGATCGACGAGATCGTGCGCTGGGCGACGCATCCACGAAAGGGCGACCCGCGTCCACTGATTCTCTGCGAGTACTCCCACGCCATGGGAAACTCGAACGGTAGTCTCGCCGACTACTTCGCGGCGTTTCGGCGCCATCACGGGCTCCAGGGCGGATTCATCTGGGAATGGCGGGATCACGGGCTCGACCGGCGGAACGCCGATGGCCGAATCTTCCCGGCGTACGGAGGTGATTTCGGCGACGAACCCAACGACCGCAACTTCTGTCTCGACGGACTCGTCTGGCCCGATCGACGACCGAAGCCCGCGCTCGCCGAGTTTCGGAAGCTCGCCCAGCCGATCTCACTTCGCGCGGTCGACCCGCGGCGCGGCGTTTTCGAGGTGGTGAACGAGCACGACTTCATCAGGCTCGACGGAATCGCGGGGTCGTTCGTGTCGTCGGTGGACGGTGAGCCCGTGCAGCGCGGCCGGCTGCCGAAGTTGACGGCAGCGCCGGGCGAAGCGCAGCGGATTCGCATTCCGCTCGTCCGGCCGAAACTCGCGGGTGGTGAAGAGTGCTGGCTTCGCGTTTCGTTCACGACGACGCGGGCCCGGGGCGTCTTCGATGCCGGCGAGGAGATCGCCTTCGAGCAGGTGCGACTGGTTCATTTCGAACGTCCTGCGAAGGCGGAGCGCCGGGGAGCCGCGCATGGCACCACTCTGCCCGTCACCTCCTTCGTTCGCGAGGGATTGCTGGTCGCGCAGACCGGAGCGGGCGCGACGATGCTCGAAGCGAGATTCGACGCAGCGACCGGTGTTCTGCATGCGATGCACGCCGGCGGGCGCGACGTCGTGCTCGAAGGTCCACGACTGTGCGTTTGGCGAGCGCCCACGGACAACGACGGCATCAAGGCCTTTGGCGATCAGAGCTGGAAACCGCTCGGGCGCTGGGAATCCCTCGGGCTTCGACATCTCGTGCACGAAGTGGATCCGGTTCGCCAGCGCCGAACACGAGATGGCGCGCTCGTTCTGAACCTGCGCGAACGCGTTCATGGCAGCGATCGAGCCCTGCCGATCACTCACGATCTTCAGATCACCCTCTCGTCCGATGGCGCCCTCGCCTTCCGGCACGTCGTTCGCGTTCCAGAAGGGATGCACGATCTTCCGCGACTCGGTGTCACGCTCGTCGTCGCGCCGGGATTCGAGCAGGTTCGCTGGTTCGGCCTCGGACCGCACGAGTGCTACAGCGACCGTCGTGCTGGTGCGTGGGTCGATCGTTTCGAATCGACCGTCGATGCCCTGCACGTTCCGTATTTGGTCCCGCAGGAGAACGGCGCTCGCTGCAACGTGCGCTGGCTCGCGCTCTCGAACGAGGACGGAACGAGCGTCGTGGTGGGGATGGGTGCACCGATGTCGTTCTCTGCGCAGCACTTCAGCGCCGAAGACCTGACGCGAGCCACCCATGCGCACGAACTGGTCCCTCGGCCCGAGGTTCATCTCCATCTCGACGCGTTTCAGCGCGGCCTCGGCACGCTGAGTTGCGGACCCGACGCGCTGCCGCGTTTTCGACTGAAGGCGGGCACACACCGTTTTGGATACGTGATGCGCGTGCTGAATGCGCGCGATTGAATCTTCGAGCAGGCGCTCGACGGCGCTTCGGACCGTTCAACGCTCCTCGTGATCGAGCCTCCCGAAGCCGGAAGGTCGCGCGAGTCGGTCGGCGATCACGGCGAGTGCATCTGCGTGAAATCCCATTCCCGTGTGACTCGCCGCCACCTCGACGTTCTCACGTCCGGCGCCTTCGGTTTCGAGACAACTCTGCCAGTGCACGATGCCATCCGTCTTGCTGAAGATCGAGGTCATCGGCACGGGAATCGGCGAGGCGAGGTACGCACGCAGATCGTGGGCTTCGTGCAGGCCGCGGCCGCCGGGTCGAATCGGGACGAGACGTGCGGCGTGCGTGGCCGAGATGTCGCGGAACGGTGTTCCGAGCGTGATGACGCGACGCACGACGGCGGCGTGCGATCGTGCGAGTTCGCGCGCGTAGATGCCGCCGAGGCTCCAGCCGATCAGACTGACGGGCTCGCCACGCCGCTCGTGCATTGCCGCGAGGCGCGCGTCGAGTTTCGCCCGCAGGGATTCCGTCGGCCCGAGGTTGATCCCGAGCCCCCAGCCGTGCACGTCGTAGCCGAGGCTCCGCAAAAAGCGTCGCAGGGGAATCGTCGAGAGATCTCCCGTCAGCAAGCCGGGCAGAACGAGCACCGTGTGCCCGTCCCCCTTCGGTGCAGCCTCCTGCGCTCGCCGTCGATGAACGAAGCGGGCGAGTTCGAAGGCCGCGCGACTTTGTTCGAGCGCGAACAACGAAAGAGGCGGGGGACCGATCGTTTCCCAGTTCGTCTTGCTCACTTTCCGAAGCTATGAACGATCGAGCGCCTGTCATCTCGATGGCCATCGAAGCCGCAGGATCCGACGTCTCGATCGATGATTGCGACGTGACGTCACACGCCATGAGACGCGCGAGGAGTGTCGATGAGTCGCGGCGCCCGCCCCTGTGACACCGAATGCGGTCGGCGTGTCAATGTTGCGCTGCGGCCGGCGGTGATTCGATGGTCCAGTTGCCATTTCCGCGCAGTTCGAGCACGAGATCGTGGCACTTCGCGAGCGATTCGCGGTGGCCGACGCTCACGACGTGAATCCCGGCGGCTCGGAGCCGGTCGTACAGGCGCTGTTCAGTCGCGGGATCGAGGGCACTCGTCGCCTCGTCGAGAAACGCCCACGCGGGACGCTCGAGGAGAAGCCGAGCGAACGCGATCTTCTGTTGCTCGCCCAGCGACAACAGATCCTTCCATCGGTACTCCGCGTCGAGACCACCGACGCGAGCGGGAAGGTCGCCGAGGCCTGCTTGCTCGAGCGCTCGTGCGATGCGATCGGAATCGACGTCGGGTGATCGCGGATAACAAACCTGTTCGCGCAACGATCCCGGAACCAGATAGGGACGCTGTGGCAAGAACATCACCTCACCGAGGGGCGGTCGCGTGATCGATCCACTTCCCGTCCGCCAGAGGCCCGCCACCGCGCGAAGCAGCGATGTCTTGCCCACACCGCTCTCTCCCGTGATCAACAGGCGTCGCATTCCGTCGACAGAAACGGAAAGATTTCGCACCAGCGTCTTCTCTCCGTTCGGCGTTTGGAGGGTCAACGATTCGATCGCGAATCGCGGCGCCTCGACGACGGTGATCTGCCGTTCCGAGTCGGCGACCGGGCGGATTGCGGAGATCGCAGTCACGTCGCGCGACTCGATCGCCTCACGATAGCTCCCGAGGCGCTCGACGACGGCCGCGAAGCTGCTCAACTGGTTGAACTGGTCGACGATCACCGACAGCGCATTTCGCAGCGTGACGAACGCCGCGCTCGCCTGCGTGATCTGCCCAAACTCGATCCGGCCGGAAAAATAGGCCGGCGCGAGTACGGCGACGGGAACCAGCACCAGCATCAGATCGTACGCGTAGGTGAAGAAGCCGAGATTTCGCTGCCATCGAATCATCCGCTTCGAGTTTTCGAGCACCGCACCCAGCCGTTTCAGCAGCTCCTTCTCTTCTCGCCGCTCGCCGCCATAGAAGGCGATCGCTTCGGCGTTGTCGCGCAGACGAACGAGCCCGTGACGGAAATCCGCCTCGCGCCGGCGCTGCGCGAAGTTGATGCCGATCAGCGGACGTCCGATGACCACCGTGAGCACGGAACCCGCCCCGACGCAGACGGCGAGCGCAGCGACGAGCAACGGTGAAATCAACCAGGCGACGACGAGAAACGAAGCCCCGGTGACGACGCCCCACAGCGTCTGCAGGACGAACGACACGACGAATCCCGGGAATGCGTTGAGATCTTCACTGATCCGCTGATCCGGATTGTCGATTTCGACGTTCGCCGTGAGGCGATAGAACGCGCGATCGCGCAGACTGCGATCGAGAAACCGCTCGGTCATCCACCGTCGCCAGTGGATCATCTGTCGCCCGTTCACCCAGCCATCGAGAGCGATCATCGGCGCCGAGACGAGGTTGTAGGCGACGATCAGCAGCGCATTGAAGAAGAACACCGACGCGTTTCGATCGGTGAGCGCCGTCATCATGTCGCGATTCACGTAACTGAACACGACGCTGGCCGCCTTCACGGTGCCGCTGAGCACGAGGCTCGCGGCGAGCAAGGACAGCGCCGTCCATTTCATTTCAGAAGACCAGTACGGTCGCGCGAGCGTCCACAGACGTCGCCAGAACGTGCGGTCGAACCGGTTCATCGGCGGCAGAGCCCGGCGCAGCCGAAGCCGGATGCGCGCGCCGAGAGCGCAGGCGATCGCACGTGATCCAGCGTCCTACTCCGTCTGGTCGCTCCAGCGCCCCGGCGGATCGCGGGTGAGCTGGATTCGGCAAGGGACCACTCGCGTGTGGCATTGAGACGGCCGGCCACACGCGTCACGCCCGTCTGCCGGCTCATGCTCCGAAGATCTGCCTGCATCGTCTTCCCGGAATCGCCTCCTGCGCCACGGATTCGTCCCGATCCCGCGCGAATCCCACGTCGATGCACGGCCGCCGGGCGAGATCGACTTCGGCACGTCACCAGCGTTCGCGGCAGCATGCCAGACGACACCGTACGTCGAAATGGAAGGCGGGGAGCTCGTCGGGCGAAGGTGCTGGCGCGGTGGCACGAGCCTCGGCACGACTTGGGCGCCACGTCGCCGAAGGCACGGCGCTGCTCACGAGACTCGAGAGACTCGTCCGCAAGGGAACGCCGCTCGGAATCCTCGCACACCCCCGCAGCTGCGCGGAGAGCAGTTCCGATTCGGCAAGAATGAACAACGTCAGCTACTCCTGCCGGCAGAAGTAGTTGACGTCGCTCACCACCTGCACGAAGCGCCTCCCGCGCGCGCAGAGCACGAACTCGAAGAGCAAATGAGCGAGCGGAGCGCCGGCGATCGTCACCTCGAGTTCGCTCGCGTGCGTGAAGTCGATCTGTGCTTCACGGCCCGGCGGATGCACCTGCTAAAAGAACACCTCGCGCGGCGGCCCGTCGCACCTCGGGAGCCTCGACGAGGAGACGCCCGCCGGAGAACTCCAGCTTCGTGGTACCGAGGCGTGGACCATCAGGCCCGGTGTTGAGGCGGCGGTTGTGACGGATGTACCACCAGCGATTGAGGCGGCCGTAGAACAGGAGAAAGACGATCGCGAGTGCCAGGAACGCGAGGCCGCCGCCGAGCGACTGGGAGAAATAGGCGAGCGCAAGCAGCGCGAAGAGACCGCCCCAGATCCACCGCATCCGCCGGTCGCGGGCAAGAATGTAGGGAGCGTGAGAGGCATGGTGCGCGAAGAACGCCTCCATGTCCGCTTGGCCGAGTTCGTATTCGAGTGTCGCGCTCATTGCCGCTGGCTAACGGCTCGCGCATCAGCTGCGAGAGCCCGGGCCACCCGAGTCGAGCTGAAACTCGCGAGCATGATGCCAGACACCACCGACGATCAAAACAAGAACCGGGTTCTCGACAGCTGCAGGCCCTTGTTGGGCCGCCGGCTCCCTCAGCCTGCCTTCTTGCGCTTCTTGGGCCGAGCGATCGCAACGAGAGCGCGGAGCGCCGAGTTCACCGACTCGGAGTTCTGGAAGACCTTCGCCACGTCGGGCTCCAGAATCACGGCTGTGGCCTTGCGGCCGATACGGCCGGCGTACCTTCCACGAACTCCATCGGAGAAGTCGTACTCCGGTCGCATGTCTTCGTTCTCAAGCTTGCGCTTAGCCTTCTTCATAGTTCCGCTTCTCGCGACGGGACGCGAGCCTTGCTGTGATGAGGCGGAGTCTATCGGTGCGTTCGGTGTAGGCCACGACTACCAGGCGGGATCGCCGAGACATCCCCATCAGGAGGAACCGTTCTTCGGCATCCGAGTGGTCGGGATCAGGGATGGCCACAGAGAGCGGATCGCCGAAGGCCGTGACGGCCTCCTCGAACGAGACGCCATGCTTGTCCACGTTTCGTCGCGCCTTCTCGGCGTCCCATTCGAACGTGTACTCCAACCGGCTCCCTCATCACGCGGGACGAGACGCTCTTCCGGCGGCCCAACGTTCTGGCGCTCAACCGCGCGCCGCCCGTGGACCCCAATGCTACTTCGGCGGGTGGCCGCCGCATCGGCCACCCAACCGGCCGCCCGCTGGCCTACAGCCTCCGCACGCCCCCATGCGGCGGCGCGTCAGCTGCAGCGCCTTGATTCTCATCCGAGGCCTCTCCCTGCGCCTATTCCACCCGGAGTAGGCTGGATGCCAATCCAACACACGCGCATCCGCGCAGGGAGAGAACCAATGCGATTCTACACGAGCCAGCACCGCCAC
>CAZDHU010000069.1:0-1821 GCA_964505355.1 uncultured Myxococcaceae bacterium
CGCGGGCGCATCCGGCACGAGGTCATGGTTGTAGAAGAAGGCGAGGGTCTTGGCGCTGAACGGCACGCCGTACTGCTCGCCGCCCACCTGGAACGTGCCCCACGCCGCGTCGCTGGCGTTGGCGAGGGTTTCTTCGCTCAGAACGACCGGGGCAATCAGCCCGGCATTCGAGAAGACACCCGCGTTGTCGTTGGCGGTGATGATGACGTCGGGGCCTTCACCCGCACCCGCCGACGCCTGGAAGCTGTCGCGCAGGGTATTGTCGGGCGTGTAGACCTGCTCGACCACGAGGCCGGGGTTGGCTTCCATGCAGTAGTCAATGATGGCGAGCAGCGCATCGCCTTCGGCCTGCTGCTTGGAATGCCACAGAACCAGCGTGGAATCATCCTGGGCTTGCACCGACCCGAAGGCTGCGACAAGCAGCACACCGAGCAGCGCGAATACGAGAATCCGCTTCATTCTTTTTGCTCTCCTTGAACTGGATTTGGGTTTTCGCACCAGGTGGCGGTTAGCCAACCGATGTACTTCGTAATGATAGCGCAGGGCTACTGAATCACAAGGTTGCTAACCAGACATTTTGCACAATAGGTTCGTGTGAAGTTCGCCACTGGCCGCGCACGGTGATGACGTGCAGAGCTGTCGCCCAATCCATCACGCCTTCGTACAGCCGTTCGGTGATGGCGCGCTGACTATCGAGCCTCAGCGCGGCCTGGCGCGCCTCCTCGATAGACGCGATCAGGGCGGCGCGCTCGGCCGTACCGAGTGCGCGCAGCAGCTGTTCGTTCACCAACTCCTGGCCGAAATAGCCGATTCGCTCAAGGTCGCGCAGCGGGAAGGCTTCGCCCAGTTCAATCTGGAACTCGCTGCGCGCGGTATAAAGCAGGCGGTCGCGCAGTTCGAACTGCGACTGGCGGAGGGCGTGTAACCGCTGAAAGAGGTCATCACAGATTTCGTTGAGCAGCGCGACCGGTGGCGGAATCTCGACCAGATGCCGTTCGAGGAAACGCTCGAATGGGGCGGTCGAACTCTCGGTCATGCAGCGTTCGTAGAGGGCCATCCCCTCTATGCGAAGCGCATTGATTTCGACCATGGGCAGGGACTGATCGCGCTCGGTCTCGTCCATCAGGTTCATGGTGTATCAGCTGGTGCGCTCGGCGGACAAAGGCGCTGCAGGTATTCCCAGGTGTAAATGCCGGTATGGTGGCCGTCGTCCCACGTGGGCTGAAGGCCGTAGTTGCCAACCAGTTCGAGGTTCTTGACGGTGTAAATCCGCTTGGGCTTCAGTTCGAGAATGTTGGCCGGGTCGTATTCCCGCCCCATCCGGCTGTGCCCGCCCCGGCACTCGGCGCACGGGCAGGCCTCGCGCAGTTCGGAGAGTGGATAGCGGCAGGTGCTGTCTGCAGACCACTTGATTTCAAGGTAGCCGTCAGTCTTGTTGAGCGTGATCGCGGCAGGGCGCAGTGTCGTCGTCATTTCGATCACTCAAACGGTGGTTACGGGTTGAACGCTGATAGCCGAAAGAATAATGATGACCGTCCGTAATCCTTGTTCGGGTGCTGCCGAGTGCAGCGCGGTTCTGTAACCGTAACCGATCCTTCGTGTCACTATATCATGCGCTTGCCCACCGGTTCGCTTAAGCTTCCCGAACGCTGAGGCTTCGCTGCATTGCGCTTGGAACTCACTCTGCTACAATCGCAAAATGAGCATGCAGGCGGGCCTGACCTGGAGGACGGGGCGGGCAGCGCGGCCGGTTGGAGACTTCTATGCGAACCAGATTCGCTTTCGTGTTTTTCCTGCTGTTGACGGTGGCCCTCAGCGCCT
>CAZDHU010000070.1:0-24356 GCA_964505355.1 uncultured Myxococcaceae bacterium
AAGCGCTCGACCGGATGCTCGAGCGCAAGGGGCTGCGGCTCGATCGCTGCGTCGCGCTGCAGGTCGACGACGACGCGCTGCTCGCACGCCTGCTGCGGCGGGCCGAGATCGAGGGCCGTTCGGACGACAACGAGACGACGATCCGACGGCGGATGGACGTCTATCGCGCGCAAACCGCGCCGTTGATCGCGTATTACCGGCAGCGCGGCGTGATGCGCGAGATCGACGGACTGGGCGAGGTCGAGGCCGTGGCCGACCGGCTGGCGGAGGCGCTGGCCTGATGGGCACGCAGATCCCCATCAAGACGCGGCGCGAGCTCGAGTTGATGCGGCAGGCGGCCCGGCACGTGGGCGAGATCCTCGTCGCGCTCAAGGCGTTCGCGAAACCGGGCGTGACCACCGGTGCGGTCGACGATCTGACCCGTAAGATGATCCGTGAGCGAGGGGTGCAATCGTCGTTCCTCGGCTACGGTCCGCACGGCCTGCCGGGTTACCCGGCAGTGATCTGTTTGTCCGTCAACGACGAGATCGTGCACGGAATCCCCGGCTCCCGCGAGCTCAAGGAGGGCGACATCCTCGGGCTCGATTTCGGTGTTTCGGTCGGCGGGTATCACGGCGATTCGGCGGTGACGATCGCGATCGGTGGCGAAGATTCGCTTCCCGCGCGCGCGCAGCTCTTGCTTTCGGCGACCTGTGCTGCGCTCTACGCGGGGATCGAGCAGATGGCGCCCGGCAACCGCCTGTCCGACATCGGGCACGCCGTGCAGGTGCGCGCCGAGCGTGATGGCTTTTCGGTCGTGCGTCAGTTCGTCGGTCACGGCATCGGCCGCAAGCTGCACGAGCCGCCGCAGATTCCGAATTTCGGAGATTCCGGCCGGGGCCCGCGCCTGCTGCCGGGAATGGTGTTTGCGATCGAGCCCATGGTGAACATGGGCGGTCCGGACGTCCGGATGGACGAGGATCAGTGGACGGCGCGCACGGCGGACGGCTCGCTCTCGGCCCACTTCGAGCACACGGTTTTGATCACGGATCACGGGCCGGAGATTCTGACCCGTGTGCCGGGGTCCCACTGACGCCGGGACGCCCGCAGGAGAGCGTGGACATGAAGGTTCGGGCATCGGTCCGAAAGATTTGTGACAAGTGTCGCATCATCCGACGCCGCGGAGTCGTGCGGGTGATCTGCGAGAACCCCAAGCACAAGCAGCGGCAGGGGTAGGAGACGATCATGGCACGCATCGCGGGGATCGACCTGCCGCGCAACAAGCGAATCGAAATCGCGCTCACGTACATCTTCGGGATCGGTCGAGCGACCGCCCGACAGATTTGTGAGCGCGCGAACGTCGAGCTCGACACGCGCACCGATCATCTGACCGAAGGCGACGTGGTTCGCCTGCGCGAGACCATCGAGCGCGATTTCAAGGTGGAGGGAGACCTTCGCCGCGAAGTGTCGCAGAACATCAAACTGTTGATGGACATCGGTTGCTACCGGGGCCTGCGCCATCGGCGCGGCCTGCCCGTGCGCGGCCAGCGCACCCACACCAACGCACGAACCCGCAAGGGACCGCGCAAGACGGTGGCCGGCAAGAAGAAGGCCCCGACCAAGAAGTAAGGATCCATGCAGAAGAAGGTCACCAAACGCAAGGTCAAGAAGAACGTGCAGACGGGCGTCGCGCACATCCAGTCCACGTTCAACAACACCATGATCACGATCACCGACGTCGGTGGCAACGCGCTGTCGTGGTCGACCGCCGGGGCGCACGGCTTCAAGGGTTCGCGCAAGTCGACGCCGTTCGCGGCGCAGGTCGCCGCCGAGGATTGCGCGAAGAAGGCGATGGAGCACGGCGTTCGCTCGATCGGCGTGTACGTGAAGGGGCCGGGCGCGGGACGCGAGTCGGCGCTTCGCGCTCTACAGGCGGCCGGGTTGCGAATCACGATGATTCGCGACGTGACGCCGATTCCGCACAACGGTTGCCGCCCGCCGAAGCGGCGCCGGGTCTAGAGAGGTCTCGAATCATGGCTCGTTACATCGGACCCGCCTGCCGGTTGTGCCGCCGCGAAGGGACGAAGCTCTTTCTGAAGGGCGACCGCTGCTTCAGTGAGAAGTGCTCGGTCGATCGGCGCCAGTATCCGCCGGGACAGCACGGTCAGGGGCGACCGAAGTTTTCGGAATACGGCGTCCAGCTTCGCGAGAAGCAGAAGGTCAAGCGGATCTACGGGTTGCTGGAGCGCCAGTTCGCGAAGACGATGGAACTGGCAAGCCGCATGCAAGGCCGTGCGGGCGACAACCTCCTGCAACTGCTGGAGCGCCGGCTCGACAACGTGGTCTTCCGGCTCGGCTTTGCCACCTCGCGCTCGGAAGCCCGCCAGCTCGTCAAGCACGGTCACTTCCGCGTCAACGGGAGAAAGGCGTCGATTCCGTCGATGCTGCTCAAGCCCGGAACGGTCGTGAGCCTCGCCGACGGTTCGCGTGAAGTGACGCGAATCGCCGGCGCACTCGAAGCGATCGAGAAGCGCAGCGTCCCGAGCTGGCTCGAACTCGAGAAGGAAGCCTTCCGGGGCACGGTGAAGGCGCTGCCGGTCCGCGAGGAGCTGACGCTTCCGATCCAGGAACAGCTCATCGTCGAGCTGTACTCGCGCTAGTCGACCCGAGGAGAGGGGAGAGAATCCGAATGGCCCAGACCCACCGTCAGGACCTGATCGCGAAGAACTGGAAGGATCTCATGATCCCCCGCCGACTCGAGTGGGAAGAGGGTTCCCTCTCCGACTCGTACGGTCGGTTTTGGTGCGAGCCGCTGGAGCGCGGATTCGGCCAGACGCTCGGCAATGCCCTGCGCCGCGTTCTGCTGTCGTCGATCCAGGGCGCGGCCGTGACGCGCGTTCGCATCACCGGCGTCGATCACGAGTTCAGCACCATTCCCGGCGTGCTCGAAGACGTCAGCGACATCGTGCTCAATCTGAAAGAGGTTCGGCTCCGCCTGCACGGCGAGGGGCCGAAGGTGATCCGGATCCATCGCCAGGGCGGTACGACGCAGCGCCTCGTCGCCGGCGACATCGCCGCCGAGGATTCGAACATCGAGGTGATGAATCCCGAGCATCTGATCGCCACGCTCTCCCCCGAGGCCAACCTCGAGATCGAGCTGACGATCGGGACGGGCAAGGGCTACGTGCTCGCCGAGAAGAACAAGAGCGAGGACATGCCGACCGGCACGATCGCGATCGACTCGATCTTCTCGCCGATTCGGCGGGTGAACTTCGCGGTGACACCGGCACGCGTCGGGCGCGAAACGGACTTCGACCGGCTGAACATCGAGATCTGGACCGACGGTGCGATGGGGCCCGCCGACGCGCTCGCGTACGCGGCGAAGATCGTGAAACACCAGCTGACGATCTTCATCAACTTCGAAGAGCAGGTCGACGCGCCCGCGTCGATGCGTGAAGAGGGCGTGCCCGAGAATCCGAATCTGCTGAAGGCCGTCGACGAGCTGGAGCTTTCCGTGCGCTCGGCGAACTGCCTGCAGAACGCGAACATCCGGTTCATCGGCGAGCTGGTGCAGAAGACCGAAGGCGAGATGCTGAAGACGAAGAACTTCGGCCGGAAGTCGCTCAACGAGATCAAGACCATGCTCGAAAAGATGGACCTGCGTCTCGGGATGCGACTCGACAGTTTCCCGACGCGCAAGGATCTCGAAGCGCGACATCGCGAGGGCTGAACGATGCGACACCGAAACCGGGGCCGAAAACTGGGGCGGACCAGCGCGCATCGCAGCGCCCTGTTTCGCAACCTCGTGACCTCGCTCTTCGAGCACGAGCGGATCGAGACGACCGACGAGAAAGCGAAGGAGGTTCGGCGGCTCGCCGACCGAATGGTCACGCTCGGCAAGCGCGGCGACCTGCACGCACGCCGGCAGGCGCTCGCCGTGCTTCGCAGCCGCGACGTGACGGCGAAGGTCTTCGGCGAGATCGCCGAGCGATTTCGCGTGCGCCCGGGCGGGTATACCCGGGTGGTCAAGGTGAGAACCCGCGTCGGTGATGCGGCTTCGATGTCGATTCTCGAGCTGGTCGATGCTCCGGCGCCGGTCGCTGCGAAGCCGCGGCGCGAAAAGAAGGGCGCCTGATCCCCTTTCGGACTCCGTGACACGGTTCCGCGGTCGGAACGATCCAGGAGGCGCCGCGCGTGTCGCGTCCGCTCGTCAGCTCGCTGCTCGCCGTCGCACTTTTCGGCGCGCTCGCGGCGGCGATCTGGCTGAGCCCGGCGGCGAGTCGGGTCGAGCCCGCGGCACCCGGTCAGCCGGCCCCGATCTTCGCTTTGCCGGCGCTCGATGGCGGGGATCCCGTCTCGCTCGACTCGCTGCACGGACGAGTCGTCTTGCTCAACTTCTGGGCCACGTGGTGCGCGCCGTGCGAGGCCGAGATGCCCGCGATGCAGCGGCTCGCCGAGAAGCTCGCGAACGATCCCTTCACGCTGCTCGCCGTTTCGGTCGACGAGAAGGCCGCCGACGTGCGCGCCTTCCGAGATCGGCTCGGTTTGCAGTTCCCGATTCTTCACGTCGAAGGCGGGCGTGAGAGTCGGAACGCCGCCGTTCGCTTCGGAACCTTTCGTTACCCCGAAACCTTCCTGATCGATCGCGAGGGGCGGCTGGTCGCGCGTTTCGTCGGCCCCCGGGATTGGGACGACGACGCGTACGTCGATCGCATCCGCCGACTGGTCGGGTCGTCCTCGCGCTGACCGGAACGACGAGGACGGCGCTCGCGCGGGATCGCGGCCGCGGGTGCGAACGTCGTTCGATCCCGAGCCGAGACTCCGATCCCTCTCTGGCTTCGCGCGCCGCTCGATCACCGCCCTCGTCCGGCCCGAAGAGATCTGCGCGTCGCGAGCGCATGGCGAGCTTTCGTGCGGCGCGATAGCCTGCGCGCGGCCACACCGAAGGGGGGAAGGTGAGGCAATTCCTGATCGCTCCGCTGATCGTGATCGCGGCGCTCGCCGTCGCGTTACTCGATCCCGACAACGGCCTTCGCCGATGGCGATCGCTTCACGCCGAGCTCGCGAAGAGCGAGGCCCGGATCGACGTGCTGCGCGGCGAACTCGTCCGACTGCAAACCGAGAAGGATCGGCTCCGAGACGATCCCGTCGCGATCGAGGCGGCGATTCGGAGCGACCTCGATCGCGCCCGCCCCGGCGAAGTCGTGATCCGTTTCGGAGAAACCGGCCGCGGCGGGGACCCGACTCCGTAAGCTGCGGAGTCCCACGACGGGCAAAATCCCCTCGATTTTCTTGACGCACCGGGGGTGTCAGGCGATGCTCGGCCACGCATGAAGGACCGCCTGCTCGAAGCGTTGTCCACGGCGGTTCGCCGCCTGCTGGACGAGGGCGGTGACGCCGCCGATCCCCCCGCGTTCTCGCTCGAGGTGCCGCGTCAGGCGGAGCACGGCGACTTTGCCTGCAATGCGGCGCTGCTGCTGGCAAAGCGCCTTCGGCGATCGCCCCGCGACGTAGCCGCGCGCCTGCTCGAAGTGCTCGGTGATGCGGATGGTCTGATCGCCCGGGCGGAGATCGCTGGCCCCGGATTTCTCAACTTCGTGCTCGCCGATGCCCGCTGGCACGATCTGCTGCGCGACGTGCTTCACGCCGGTGATCGGTTCGGCAGCACGGACGTCGGACAGGGTCGTCGCGTGCAGGTCGAGTTCGTTTCGGCCAACCCGACGGGGCCGCTCACGCTCGGCCACGGACGGCAGGCGGTCCTCGGCGACTGCATCGCTCGCCTGCTCGCGACCACCGGCTGGGCGGTGACGCGCGAGTACTACTTCAACGATGGCGGCCGGCAGATGCGCGTGCTCGGCGAGAGCGTGCGTGCGCGGTATCTCGAACAGCTCGGCCGTGCGGCACCGCCGTCGCCGGACTGGGTGGCGGATCCCGACGCGGTCTGGCCCGACGCCATCGACGGCCTTCCGGTGGCGTTTCCGAAGGGCGGCTATCAGGGCGACTACATCGGTGAGATCGCGGCGCGACTGCGCGCGGCGCGGGGCGAAGCGCTGGTCGACGAACCCGGCGACGGCGCGTTCCGGGAAGCGGCCGAGCGCGCGATTTTCGACGAGATCCGGGCGACGCTCGAAGCGCTCGGCATCCACTTCGACGTCTACTACAACGAGACCTCGCTCTACACCGAAGGCAAGATCGAATCGACGCTGGCAGCGCTGCGCGAGCGCGATCTGGTTTACGAATCCGAAGGCGCGACCTGGTTGCGTGCGACCGCGCTCGGCCTCGATCGTGATCGGGTGGTGGTGAAGCGAACCGGTGAACCGACCTATTTGTTGCCCGACATCGCCTATCACTGCGAAAAATTCCGCCGCGGTTTCGACGCCGTGGTCGACGTGCAGGGCGCCGATCACATCGAGCAGTTTCCGTTCGTCCGGGCCGCTGCGGGTGCGCTCGGCTGCCCGGTCGATCGCCTGTCGCTGGTCATGCACCAGTTCGTCACGCTCACGCGCGCCGGCGCGCAGGTCAAGCAGTCGACGCGAAGGGCCACCTACGTGACGGTCGACGAGCTGATGGCCGAGGTCGGGCGCGACGTGTTCCGATTTTTCATGGTCGAGCGCAAAGCCGACGGTCATCTCGATTTCGACGTCGATCTCGCCAAAGAGCGCGACTGGAAGAAGAACCCCGCCTTCTACGTCCAGTATGCGCATGCCCGAACGCACGGCATCGAGCGAAAGGCTAGTGCGGCGGGGGTCGAGATGCCGCTGCCCGAGGCGATCCCCGTCGGACGGCTGGTCCTGCCCGAAGAGCTCGCATTGCTGCGAAAGCTGCACGAGTTTCCCGAGGTCGTGCGGCGTGCCGCCGAAGCGCGCGAGCCGCACCACGTCGCGTACTACCTGCGTGATCTCGCGCGGCAGTGGAACCCGTACGTGCAGGACGGCGTGCGGCATCGGGTGCTCTCGGAAGACGCGGGTCTTTCGAGCGCTCGGCTCGGGCTGGTGCTCGCCGTGAGAACGATTCTCGCGAACGGACTTTCCCTGCTGGGTCTTTCCGCGCCGGAGCAGATGTGAGCCGGGACGGCGACGACGATCGCTCCGGCCCGGGCTGGCCGGTCACCCTGCTGGGTGCGTCCGTGCTGCTTCTGGTGGGCTTCGCGCTCGGCGTGGTGGTGGGCGCGGTGAGAGAAGAGCCCGAGCTGATCCTCAATCATCTCGCCGGCGGAACGCAGTCCGTCGCTCCGGCATCTCCGAGCGACGCTTCGCACGCTCCGGTCAGCGTTCCGGCGGGCACGCCGGACCCGGCCGCGTCGACTTCGCCCGTTCCGTCCGCCCCCGAATCGCGGGCGCCGACTGTCACTCCGGGCGTCACAGCGCGCGCGAACGCCACTGATCGGCCCACCCCGGCCGAGCCTGCGGCCGAACCGCCGCTCGATCGAGGCCGTGAGGTGCCTTCACCGCCCGTGGCCAGTCCGCCGCCGGCGACGGGCGGACGCTTCTTCATCCAGGTGGGGGCCTTCGCCGAGAGCGCGCAGGCCGAGAAGCTGGCGTCGGAGCTGCGCAAGAAGGGCTTCGCCGTTGCGATTGCTCCGGGGACGGGCGATCGCGCGTCGCGCTGGCGGGTGCGGGTGGGGCCGCTCGGTTCGCGGGCGGATGCGGATCGCGCCGCCGAACGGCTGCGGTCGCGCGAAAAGCTCCCGACCTGGACGCTCGACGAGTCGCGTTGATGGCTTCCTGCCGCCACAGCCGCCCGTGAGTTCGACGATTGCGGTCACCGGGGCCGGCGGTCAGCTCGGGCTCAGCCTGCAGCGACTCATCCGCACGACGGACGGCCGACACCGTGTGGTGTCGGCCTGGTCGCGTGCGGCGCTCGACATCACCGAGCCGGACCTGATCGAACGGGCGCTCGACGCGCTGGCAGCGCGCCCGGACGTGTTGCTGAACGCGGCCGCATTCACGGCCGTCGACCGCGCGGAGTCCGAACCCGAGGCGGCGCGTCGCGTGAACGCCATCGGGCCCGGGCTACTGGCACGGGCCTGTCGCGTGCGCGGCATTCGACTGGTTCACGTCTCCACCGACTACGTGTTCGACGGCTCGGGAGATCGTCCGCTGCGGGAAGACGATCCGGTGAATCCCCGCTCGGTCTACGGTGCGACGAAACTCGAAGGAGAGCGGCTCGCGCTCGGCGAGGATCCGCGAACGCTGGTGGTGCGGACGTGCTGGCTCTTCGGCCCGGGCCGCAACTTCTTGCGCACCATGCTGGAACAGGCCATCGCGCGCCGTGCCGACCCCTCGCTGCCGAGGCTTCGCGTCGTCGACGATCAGTTCGGCTCTCCGACCTTCAGCGATCACCTCGCGTCCGGCATCCTCGGGCTGCTGGAGGCGGGCGCGGCCGGTGTCTATCATCTCGCGAACCGCGGCGTCGCGACGTGGTGGGAGCTGGCTCGCGAAGCGTTCGACCGGGCCGGGTTCGCGGATCTCGAGATCGATCGCGTGACGACGCGCGAGTTCCCGCGGCCAGCGCCGCGTCCCGCCTTTTCGGCGCTCGATTGCCGCCGGGCCGAGCGACTCGGAGTTCGTCTTCCGGCGTGGCGCGAGGCCGTGTCGGCCTGGCTCGGGTCACCGGAATCACCCATCAGATCGGAGCAAGCAGCCTCATGAACAGTGAACGACGGATCGGTCGCGTGCTCGTGCTCGGCGGCGCGGGTTTCATCGGCTCGCATTTGTGCGAACGCCTGCTGGAACAGGGCTGCGACGTGCTGGCCTTCGACAACCTGCTGACCGGGAAGATGGACAACATCGAGCACCTGCTCGGTCATCCGCGCTTCTCGTTCCTTCATTACGACGTGACCAACTACCTCTACGTCTCGGGCGAGATCGACGCGATTCTCCACTTCGCCTCGCCGGCGAGTCCGGCCGATTTCGAGCGCCTGCCGATTCAAATCTTGAAGGTGGGATCGCTGGGGACGCACAAGGCGCTCGGGCTCGCGAAGGCGAAGAAGGCGCGGCTGCTGCTCGCCTCGACCTCCGAGTGTTACGGCGACCCGGAAGTGAATCCGCAGCCCGAGACCTACTGGGGGCACGTCAATCCGATCGGGATTCGCGGGGTGTACGACGAGGCCAAACGTTTCGCCGAGGCGATGACGATGGCCTATCACCGCCACCACGGCGTCGACGTTCGCATCGTGCGCATCTTCAACACGTTCGGCCCGCGGATGCAGATCCGCGACGGCCGCGCGATTCCGAACTTCTTCTGGCAGGCGATCCGCGGCGAGCCGATCACGGTCTACGGCGATGGCTCGCAGACCCGTTCGTTCTGCTACGTCGACGACCTGGTGGAAGGCATTCTCCGCCTGCTGCGCTGCTCGTACGTCGGGCCGGTCAACATCGGCAATCCGAACGAGATGTCGCTGCTCGAGATGGCGAAGAAGATCATCTCGATCACCGGCAGCAAGAGCGAGATCGTCTTTCAGCCGCTGCCTCCGGACGATCCGAAGGTGCGCCGGCCCGACATCACGCTGGCAAAGCGCGTGCTCGGCGACTGGCAGCCGAAGGTCTCGATCGACGAGGGGCTCGACCGAACTCGCGACTACTTCGTGAAGGCCCTCGCGCGCGAGAAGGGAAGCTCGTGACCGATCCGTCGCGTCTTCGGAACTTCTGCATCATCGCGCACATCGACCACGGCAAGAGTACGCTGGCCGACCGCTTGCTCGAAGCCACGCGATCGGTGAACGCGCGCGAGATGCGCGCACAGTTTCTGGACAAGATGGATCTCGAGCGCGAGCGAGGGATCACGATCAAGGCCCAGACCGCGCGGATGAAGTGGACGGCGACCGACGGAAACGAGTACGTGCTCAACCTGATCGACACGCCCGGCCACGTCGATTTCAGCTACGAGGTCTCGCGTGCGCTTCGTGCCTGCGAAGGCGCGGTGCTCGTCGTCGATGCCTCGCAGGGCATCGAGGCGCAGACGCTCGCGAACGCCTATCTGGCCGTCGACGCCGGACTCGAACTGGTGCCCGTCTGCAACAAGATCGACCTGCCCGCGGCCGACCCGGACCGGGTGGCGCAGGAGGTCGAAGACGTGATCGGTCTGCCGGCCGAAGACGTGTTGCCGATCTCCGCCAAAGAAGGCACCAACATCGTCGAGCTGCTGAACCGGATCGTCGAGCGCGTGCCGCCGCCGACGGGAAGCGCGGACGGGCCGACGCGAGCACTGGTCTTCGACGCCTGGTTCGATCCCTACGTCGGCGTCGCGATGCTGGTGCGGGTGAAAGACGGCCGACTCGCACGCGGCATGCGCATCCGATTGATGGCTTCGCGCCAGGAGTACGAGATCGGCGAGCTGCACGTGGTCGATCCGCATCCCCGCAAGGTGCCCGCGCTCGAACTCGGCGAAGTGGGCGTGGTGATCGCGGGCGTGAAGGCGCTCGCCGACGTGAAGATCGGCGACACGCTGACCGAGGCGGCTCGGCAGGCGAGCGAGCAGTTGCCCGGGTTTCGCGAAGTGAAGCCGATGGTCTTCACGGGCCTCTATCCGGTGGACAGCGATCAGTACGAAGACCTGAAGGCGGCGCTCGAGAAGCTGCAGTTGAACGACGCCTCGATCACCTACGAACCGGAGTCGAGCGCCGCGCTCGGATTCGGCTTCCGCTGCGGCTTTCTCGGCTTCCTGCACGCGGAGATCGTGCAGGAGCGGCTCGAACGCGAGTATTCGCTGAACCTGATCACCACCGCGCCGACCGTTCGCTACCGGGTCTGGAAGACGAACGGCGAAAGCTTCGAGATCGAGTCGCCAGCGGCACTGCCCGAGCCGACCGAGATCGACCACGTCGAAGAGCCGATCATCGCCGCCACCATCCACGTACCGGCCGAATACCTCGGCGCGGTGCTCGCCCTCTGTCAGGAGCGCCGCGGCGTTCAGCAGGACATGGTGCAGCACGGGGCGCGCGTGCAGGTGCGCTATCGCCTGCCCCTGAACGAGGTGGTGGTCGACTTTCACGACCGCCTGAAAAGCGTGACGCGCGGCTATGGCTCGTTCGACTACGAACTCGAGGGCTATCAGACCAGCGATCTCGTCAAGCTCGACATTCTCGTCAACGGAGATCCGGTCGACGCGCTGTCGCTGATCGTTCACCGCGAAAAGTCTCACCAGCGCGGAGCGGAGCTGGCGTCGAAACTGAAGGAGTTCATTCCGCGGCAGATGTTCGACGTGGCGATCCAGGCCGCGATCGGCTCGCGCATCGTCGCGCGAACCAACGTTCGGGCGCTGCGCAAGAACGTGACCGCGAAGTGCTACGGCGGCGACATCACGCGCAAGCGCAAGCTGCTGGAGAAGCAGAAGGAAGGGAAACGACGGATGAAGCGGGTGGGTTCGGTCGAGATCCCGCAGGAGGCCTTTCTCGCCGCGTTGCGCCTCGGGGACGAATCGCGATGAAGGAGGCGAACGAAGCGTTGCGCGCGCGGCGTCGCGAGATCGAACGGGTGCCCTCGGTCTGGCGCAATCTGTGGGATCAGTTCGGAACGCTCGCACTCGCCGTCGGCATTGCGCTGTCGATTCGCGCCTGTGTGGTGGAGCCGTTTCGGATTCCGTCGGGTTCGATGTTTCCGACGTTGTTGCTCGGCGACCATCTCTTCGTCAACAAGTTCGTCTACGGTGTCGAGATCCCGTTCACGACGCGCCGGGTGGCCGCGCTGCGCGCACCGCGTCGCGGAGACGTGGTCGTGTTCGACGTCGGGCGCAGCGCGAACGCCATCATCCCCGCCGATCGCCGGCCCGACATGCCGTCCGAGGCATTCGTCAAACGGCTGATCGGCCTGCCCGGGGACGTCGTCGAGCTGCACGACGGCGTGCTGTCGATCAACGGCGTGGTGGCGCCGCAAACGCCGACCGGCGAGACCTTCGAAGATCCGCGGGGTGCGAGCTACGCGGTGTACGACGAGCAGTTGCCCGACGGCGCACGGCATCGCGTCCTCGACGATCCGCGGCGACCCGGTAGCAACGGTCGCTGGGTGGTGGAACCGGGTCGGTATCTGATGATGGGCGACAACCGCGACGATTCGAACGACGGTCGATACTGGGGAACGATCCGCCTCGAAGAAATGAAGGGGCCGGCGTTCGTGCTCTACTGGTCGTGGGACAATCGTGGGAGCTGGCTCTCACTGCTCAATCCCCTGCACTGGTTCGACTTGCTCGCGCATCGCACGCGCTGGTCCCGCATCGGGCACGGCGTCGAGTGAGGGAGTCCGGTCCGGATCGTCCGGTCGTATCGCGAGGCTCCATTTGACGGCGCTCCGGGCCTGCGGTTACTCTGGCCCCGGTTCCGACGAGCAACTGCCCTTTTAAGTTCGTCCTGCGAGACGAACAAAGGCGGTCCGAATGACGACATCCGCCCCCCGTACGCCTCGCGCGCGCGCCGCTTCCGGCGCGAAGCCGGGGCCTTCGTCTCCGGCACCCGCCCCGTCTTCCTCGTTCGGCCCCCACGGCGAGCAGGCCGGCTCCGACCCCGCGCCGTCCGCGCGCGTCGTGCTCGACGACACCGCGATTCGCCGTGCGCTCGTGCGCATCGCCCACGAGATTCTCGAGCGAAACGAGAGCCCGGAGTCGCTCTATCTGGTCGCGATTCCGAACGGCGGCGTCCCGCTGGCGCGGCAGCTCGCCGCGAATCTGCACGAGATCAGTGGCCGCGATCTGCCGGTCGGCGTCCTCGATACGACGCTCTACCGCGACGATCTCTCGCGTCTCGGACAGCGGCCGCCGCTCCGTCGGACCGAGATGCCGTCGGCGGTCGATGATCGCGTGGTGGTTCTGGTCGACGATGTCGCGAACACCGGGCGGACGATTCGGGCGGCGATGGATGCGCTGATGGATTTCGGCCGGCCGTGCGGGGTTCAGGTGGTGGCGCTGGTCGACCGCGGACACCGCGAGCTGCCGATTCGAATCGACTTCGTCGGTAAGAACATTCCCACGCACAGCGCGGAGCGCGTCGTGCTTCTGGGGCGGGACGGCACGCTCGACGGGCCGCTCGAGGTGCGGGTCGAGGCGCCCGCCGGGAGGCGTGACGCGTGATCGGACGTGATCTGCTCGGGATCGAAGATCTCGACCGCCACGACATCGAGCGCATTCTCGAGACCGCGATCCACATGCAGGAGGTGGGACTGCGCGAGGTCAAGCGTGTGCCGACGCTGCGCGGTCGGACCGTCATCAATCTCTTCTTCGAGTCCTCGACGCGGACGCGGACCAGTTTCGAGATCGCCGGCAAGCGACTGTCGGCCGACGTGATCAATTTCTCCGCCGAGAGTTCGAGCCTGTCGAAGTCCGAGAGCATCCTCGACACCGCGCGCACGCTCGACGCGATGGCACCCGACGCGGTGATCGTGCGACACAAGGTGGCCGGGGTGCCGCGACGAATCGCGGACGTGCTCGATGCGCCGGTGATCAACGCCGGAGACGGAGCCCACGAGCATCCCACGCAGGCGCTGCTCGATCTGCTGACGGTGCAGCAGGAGAAGGGACGTCTCGACGGGCTCACCGTGACCATCGTCGGTGACATCCTGCACTCGCGGGTGGCGCGTTCGAACATTCACGCGTTCTCGAAGATGGGCGCCGAGGTGCGGGTCGCGGGTCCGCCGACGCTGCTTCCGCCCTGCGTCGAATCGCTCGGCGTCAAGGCCTTCACCTCGCTCCGCGAAGCGCTCGACGGAGCCGACGTGGTGATGGCGTTGCGCATTCAGAACGAACGTCTGCAGGGGGCCTTCGTGCCGAGCGTGCGCGAGTACTCCGCGGCCTTCGGTCTCGATCGGGCGAAGATGCGATTCGCGAGGGAAGACGCGATCGTGATGCATCCCGGTCCGATCAATCGCGGCGTCGAAATCGCCCACGATCTCGCCGATCGGCGGCCGAGCGTGATTCTCGATCAGGTGCGAAACGGCGTCGCGCTGCGAATGGCCGTGCTCTACCTCTTCACCGGCCGCCCGCCGGCTCACGGAGCCTGAGATGGGACGCATCCTGATTCGAGCGGGACGTGTGATCGATCCGGTGTCCGGTCGCGACGGACGCGCAGACCTGCTGATCGAGGAGGGGCGGATCGCGGCGATCGAAGCATCGATCGAGGCGCCCGGCGCCGAACGGGTCGACGCGAGCGGGTGCTGGGTGATTCCCGGTCTGATCGATCTGCACGCCCACCTGCGCGAGCCCGGTGAAGAGTACAAGGAGGATTTCGCTTCCGGGGGTCGCGCGGCGGTGGCCGGCGGTTTCACCAGCGTGTGCTGCATGGCGAACACGCATCCCGTGAACGACGACCCGGCGGTCACCGACTACATGCTCGATCGCGCGCGACAGGATTCTCCCGCGCGCGTCTTTCCGATCGCCGCCGCGACACGGGGCCTCGCGGGCAAGGTGATGACCGAGATGGCCGCGCTGCAGAAGGCGGGCGCGGTCGCGTTCAGCGACGACGGCAAGACGATCATGGACGCGTCGGTGATGCGCAGAGTGCTGGAGTACGCGCGTGTGCTGGGCGCGCCGATCAGCACGCACGCCGAAGATTGCCACCTGGTCGCAGGCGGCGTGGTGAACGAAGGCCCGGTTTCGACCCGACTCGGCCTCCCGGGCAATCCGTGCCTCGCGGAAACCGTGCTGGTCGCGCGAGATCTGCAGCTCGCCGCGGCGACGGGCGGACATCTCCACGTGGGCCACGTCTCGACGGCCGGCGCCGTCGCGATGATTCGGGAGGCGAAAGAGCGCGGTGTGCGTGTGACGGCGGAGGTGACGCCGCATCACCTCGTACTGACCGACGAGCGCGCGCTCGGCTACGACACCGACGTGAAGATGGCGCCGCCGCTGCGCTCGGCGGCCGACGTGCGCGCCTGCCGCGAGGGTCTCGTCGAGGGGGTCCTCGACTGCATCGCCACCGATCACGCACCGCACGCGCCGCACGAGAAGGACGTCGAGTTCACCGCGGCGCCGCCCGGCGTGCTCGGATTCGAGACGGCGCTTCCGGTGGTGCTCGATCTGGTTCGCACGGGCGAGATCACGCCGATCGAACTGGTGCGGCGAATGACGGCGAATCCGGCCCGCATCTTTCAGCGCGCTCCGCTCGGCCAGCTGACGGTCGGCGGGATCGCGGACGTGGTGGTGCTCGATCCCGAACGCCGCTGGATCTACGACCCGGCCAAAGGATTCTCGAAGAGTCGCAACTCGCCGTGGGCCGGCGAAGAGATGATCGGGCGGGTGATCGTCACGCTGGTCGACGGACGCGTGGTCTACGACGTCGAACGAGGAGTGCTGTTTCCGTGAAGAAGTCGAGTTCTCCCCCGCGACCCGCGCGCCTCGCGCTGGCGGACGGGACCGTGTTTCGTGGCATCGGCTTCGGCGCGGAGTGCGTGCAGAGCGGTGAGGTGTGTTTCAACACCAGCATGACCGGGTATCAGGAGATCCTGAGCGATCCGTCGTATGCCGGGCAGATCGTGACCATGACGGTGCCCGAGATCGGCAACGTCGGCGTCAACCCGGAAGACGACGAGGCGGCGCGGCCGTTCCTCTCGGGCTTCGTGGTCCGCGAGCTGTTTCGCGAACCGAGCAACTGGCGTGCGCGGGGAAGCCTCGACGAATGGCTGGGAGAGCACGGGGTTCCCGGCATCGCCGGACTCGATACGCGCGCGCTCGTCCGGCGAATCCGCGATCGAGGGTTTCAAACCGGCGTGCTCTCGACGGATCCGCGACGGCAGGACGAGGCGGAACTGGTCGCGCGTGCGCGCAGTGCGCCGGAACTCGAAGGACGCGACCTCGTGGCCGAGGTGAGCTGCCGCGAGCCGTATCGCTGGACCGAGGGGGCATGGGCGGGGGTCAAGGGTGCGGTGCCGCGCGCGGCCCGTCCGTCGCCGGCGTTTCGCGTCGTGGCCTACGACTACGGCGTGAAACGAAACATCTTGCGATTGCTCGTCGAAGAGGGCTTCGAGGTCACCGTGCTTCCCGCGAAGACGCCGGCCGCGAAGGCGCTCTCGCTTCGACCCGACGCGGTCTTTCTTTCCAACGGCCCGGGAGATCCGGCGGCCGTCGAGGGAGCGCCCGCGATCGTGCGCGAACTCGTGCACACAGGGCTCCCGATCTTCGGCATTTGCCTCGGGCATCAGATTCTCGGCCTCGCACTCGGGGGAACGACGCGCAAGCTCAAGTTCGGCCACCATGGCGGCAATCAGCCCGGACAGGATCTGGCGACGAAGAAGGTGTCGATCTGCGCCGAGAATCACGGCTACGCGGTCGATCCGGGATCGCTCGATGCGGCCGGCGAACCAGTCGAGATCACGCACGTCAATCTCAACGACGGAACCGTCGAAGGGCTCGCGCACGCGACCCGCCCGGTGTTCTCCGTGCAATACCACCCGGAAGCCTCTCCGGGGCCGCACGATGCGTCGTTCTTCTTTCGGCGTTTCCGCAGACTGGTCGAGCGGCATCAGGCCGGCGAGTCGGTGTCCGGTGCGGCCGTGGCGCGGGGGCAGTAGCGATGCCGAAACGAACCGACCTCCACACCATCCTGCTGATCGGCTCGGGTCCGATCGTGATCGGTCAGGCCTGCGAGTTCGACTACTCGGGAACTCAGGCCTGCAAGGCGCTCCGCGAGGAGGGCTATCGCGTCGTTCTGCTGAACTCGAATCCCGCCACCATCATGACCGACCCCGAGACGGCCGACCGCACCTACATCGAACCGATGACCGTCGAGAGCATCGAACGCATCCTCGAGCGCGAACGTCCGGATGCGTTGCTGCCGACGCTCGGCGGCCAAACGGCGCTGAATCTCGCGGTGGCGCTCGCGGAAAAGAACGTCCTCGACAAGTACGGCGTCGAACTGATCGGCGCGAAGCTGCCGGCGATTCTGATGGCCGAGGATCGCGATCTGTTCCGCGATGCGATGCGGCGGATCGGTCTGCGCGTTCCGACCTCGGGCGTCGCGCACACGCTCGACGAAGCGCGCCGGATCCTCGTCGACGTCGGCCTGCCCGCGATCATCCGCCCGAGCTTCACGCTCGGCGGAACCGGCGGTTCGATCGCGTACGCGGCCGACGAGTTCGAGCCGCTGGTCGCCTGGGCGTTGCAGCAATCGCCGCGTGGCCAGTGCCTGATCGAGCAGAGCGTGCTGGGCTGGAAGGAGTACGAGCTCGAGGTGATGCGCGACGGCGCGGACAACGTGGTCATCGTGTGTTCGATCGAGAACTTCGATCCGATGGGCGTCCACACGGGCGATTCGATCACGGTCGCGCCCGCGCAAACGCTGACCGACAAGGAGTATCAGGCGCTGCGCGACGCCTCGATCGCGATCATCCGCGAGATCGGCGTCGACACCGGCGGCTCGAACATCCAGTTCGGCGTCAGCCCCGTGACGGGCGAGATCGTGGTGATCGAGATGAATCCCCGCGTGTCGCGTTCGTCTGCACTCGCTTCGAAAGCGACCGGATTCCCGATCGCGAAGATCGCGGCCAAGCTGGCCGTCGGATACACGCTCGACGAGCTGCGCAACGACATCACGCGCGAAACGCCGGCCAGTTTCGAGCCGACGATCGACTACGTGGTGACCAAGATCCCGCGCTTCACGTTCGAGAAGTTTCCGAGCGCCGACACGCGGCTGACCACGCAGATGAAGAGCGTCGGCGAAGCGATGGCGATCGGGCGCACCTTCAAGGAAAGCCTGCAAAAGGCGCTGCGTTCGCTGGAGATCGGGCATGCCGGGCTCGAGCGACCGGCCGTGCCGGAGGGCGAAGACGGGCTCGCAGCGCTCTGGACGCAGATCGACGTGCCGCGCCCCGGGCGGGTCTGGGCGATCGCCGAAGCGTTTCGGCGCGGCGTGACGGTGGAAGAAATCCATCGCCGCTGCGCGATCGATCCATGGTTCTTGCGCAATCTGCGCGAGCTGGTCGAGATGGAGAGCGATCTCGCGGCGGCCCCGCCCGCCGAGCGACCGGCCTGGCTGCGCACCGCGAAACAGGCGGGATTCTCGGACCGACGCCTCGCCGCGCTCTGGAACCGAACCGAAGCGGAAGTGCGCGCCGAGCGGCAGGGGGCGGGACTCAGGCCCGTGTTCAAACGCGTCGACACCTGCGCGGCGGAGTTCGTCGCGCACACGCCATACCTCTACTCGACCTACGAGGACGAGTGCGAGGCCGAGCCGACGCAGCGGCGCAAGATCATGATTCTCGGCGGCGGCCCAAACCGGATCGGGCAGGGCATCGAGTTCGACTACTGCTGCGTGCACGCGGCCTTCGCGCTCCGGGAAGCCGGCTTCGAGACGATCATGGTCAACTGCAACCCCGAGACGGTCTCGACCGACTACGACACCAGCGACCGGCTCTACTTCGAGCCGCTGACGCTGGAAGACGTGCTCGAAATCGTCGAGCGCGAGCGTCCCGACGGTCTGATCGTGCAGTTCGGTGGACAAACGCCGCTGCGCCTCGCGTTGCCGCTGGCGAAGGCCGGCGCGCCGATTCTCGGCACCTCGCCCGACGCGATCGACCGCGCCGAAGACCGCGAGCGGTTCGATCAGTTGCTCGAAGCGCTCGGATTGCGCCGGCCGCCCGGCGGCCTCGCGCGCAGCCTCGAAGAGGCGGAAGCGGTCGCGAAACGGATCGGATATCCCGTACTGGTTCGACCTTCCTACGTGCTCGGCGGGCGCGCCATGGAGATCGTTCACGACGCGGACGCGCTGCGCAGCTACATGCGCTTCGCCGTCAAGGCGTCGCCCGAGCATCCCGTGCTGGTCGACCGGTTTCTGTCGGACGCGACCGAGGTCGACGTCGACGCGATCAGCGACGGCCAGACGGTCGTGATCGGTGGTGTGATGGAGCACATCGAAGAAGCCGGGATTCACTCCGGCGACAGCGCGTGTTCGATTCCGCCCTACTCGTTGCCGAAGCCGGTGATCGACGAAATCGTCGCCTCGACACGCCGGCTGGCGCTCGAACTCGGCGTTCGAGGATTGATGAACGTCCAGTACGCGGTGAAAGACGGCGTGCTCTACGTGATCGAAGTGAACCCCCGTGCCTCGCGCACGGTGCCGTTCGTTTCGAAGGCGATCGGCGTTCCGCTGGCGAAGCTGGCCGCACTGGTGATGTCGGGCAAGACGCTGGCCGAGCTCGGCTTCACCAGCGAGGTCTGGCCGCGCCACTTCTGCGTCAAGGAAGCCGTCTTTCCCTTCGTCAAGTTTCCGGGAGTCGACGTGCTTCTCGGTCCGGAGATGCGGAGCACGGGCGAGGTGATGGGAATCGATTCCGATTTCGGGCGCGCGTACGCGAAGGCACAGATCCAGGCCGGGAACAGCCTGCCCACCCGCGGTTGCGTGCTGGTCTCGATCAAGGAATCCGATCGATCGAAGATCGGCGAGGCGGTGCGTGATCTCGCGGGCATGGGTTTCTCCGTGATCGCGACCGACGGCACGGCGCGTGCGCTGTCGGAGTTCGGGGTGCACGCTGAAATCGTCGACAAAGTGCGCGAAGGGTCGCCCCACGTGGTCGATCGGATCGAAGCGGGTGACGTCGACCTCGTGATCAACACCGTCGACAGCGAGGCACGCTCGGTGCGCGACTCGTTCACGATTCGGCGTGCTGCGCTTCAGCGTGGCATCCCGTATTTCACGACAGTGGCTGCGGCGCGGGCCGCTGCGGGCGCGATCCGCGCGCTGCAGCTCGAATCGATCGGCGTGCGTTCGCTGCAGGAGATCCACGCGAAGTCCTGAACGCGGGCAGTCGCTCGGTCGGCGCGGCTCGCGATGCTCGCGCTGCAACGGCCGCGCAGCGGAAACCGAGCGGGAGAGGGGCGACCCGGTGAGCACACCGAGCCCGTTCGCAGCCGCACTCGAAGCGATCCGGCGACCGCTCGGCTTCGCGTCGCGCGCGGGTCCCGAAGCGGCGCGCGTGCAAGCGCTCGAAGCCACGGTGCGCGAGGGCTGCGCCCGGGCGGCGAGTCTCGCGATTCCGGTCGATGCACGGCGCGCGCTCGAAGACGTGGCGGCGCTTTTCGCGGAGCCGGTCCCGGCCGACGCGCGCCGGGCGCGGGCCGCCGAAGCGCTGGCGCGGATCGATCCGCTGGCCGACCCGGCGTGGGCGGAACGCGCGCTGGAGCGATCGGTTTCGACACTTCCTGGTGTCGGTCCGCGCCGGGCGGAGCGGCTCGAAAAGCGCGGCATCGCCAGCGTCCTCGATCTGCTGCTGCATCTGCCGGTGCGATACGACGATCGCCGGCACCTCGCCGCGGTGCGCGATCTGGTGGTCGGCCATCGCGCGAGTTTCCTCGCCCACGTGCTGGTTGCCGATTTCATCGCGACACGGGGTCGGGGCGGGCGCCCGCAGCGCGCGTTCCAGGCCGTGGTGGGTGACGGCACGGGAACCGTGAACCTGCGCTGGTTCCACGGCGGCGACGCGATCCAGGCCGTGGCGAAAAAGGGCGCGACGCTGCTGGTGACGGGCGAGGTGCGCCGCTGGCGGTTCTCGAAAGAGCTCCTGCATCCGGAGGTCGAGCCGGTCGGCGAGACCGCGTTCGAAGCACCCGCGAAGGAATCACCGGCCGCCGAGGCGCCCGGGTCGTCGCGCACGGAAGATCGCAGTGCGACGCGCACGGGCGTCGACGCGCGGTTGCGCCGGATCGTGCCCGAGTACGCATCGCCCGAAGGCCTTCATCCGCGCGCCCTGCGCCGAATCGCTGGCCTCGCGCTCGCGCAGTACGCCGATCTCGTTCCCGGGTTCTGCCCGGCATCACTGGTTCACGAACTCGACCTCCCGGCACCGGCGGACGCGCTGCGGGCACTACACGAACCGGATGCCGACGCGGACGCCGGCGCACTCGAGGCACGCCGTAGTCGCGCGCACGAGCGGCTGGTGCTGGAGGAACTCACGCTGCTCGAGACGGGGCTCGCGATCGAGCGTGCCGCGCGCGAGCGCGAACCGGGCATCGCGATCGGCGAAGCGGGGCGCGAGGTACTCGCGCGCGCCGGCGACGCCCTTCCGTTCGCGCTCACGAACGCGCAGCGCCGTGTCTGCACGGAGATCGTCGGCGATCTCGAACGCGCGCATCCGATGAGCCGGTTGTTGCAGGGGGACGTGGGGAGCGGCAAGACCGCGGTCGCGTTCTTGTCGGCGCTGGCCTGCGCGGCGAGCGGGCTCCAAACCGCGTTGATGGCGCCGACCGAGCTGCTGGCCGAGCAGCACGCCGCGACGCTCGCCCGGCTCGCCGATTCGGTGAGCGCCATCGTGCCGCTGCGCAGCGGGCTCCTCACGGCCTCGGTGTCGAAGGCGGGGCAGGGCGCGGTGCGCCGCGCGCTGCAGGAAGGATCGCTCGATCTGGTGGTCGGGACGCACGCGCTGGTGCAGGCGGAGCTCGCGATTCCGAGGCTCGGTCTCGCCATCGTCGCCGAGCAGCATCGTTTCGGTGTCACGCAGCGCGCAGCGCTGCGCGCACGGCGCGGAGACGGGCGCTCGCCACATTTGCTGGTGATGACCGCGACGCCGATCCCGCGCACGCTCGCGCTCACGCTCTACGGCGACCTCGACGTGTCGGTGATCGACGAACTGCCGCCCGGACGCGTGCCGGTTCGGACGGACGTGCTGCGCGCGGGGGAGGGCGAGCGCGTGGTCGCGGCGCTGCGCGAGGCGACCGCGCGCGGCGAGCAGGTGTACGTCGTGTATCCGTTGATCGAGGAATCCGAAAAGAGCGATCTGCGGGCGGCGAGCGCGCAGGCGGAACGGATCGCGCGCCACTTTCCCGAGCTGCACGTCGATCTCGTTCATGGTCGCCTCGACGCCGCGCAGCGCGGAGAAGCGATGGCGCGCTTCGCTCGGGGCGAGACGCAGGTGCTCGTCTCGACGACCGTGATCGAGGTCGGGGTCGACGTCCCCAACGCGACGCTGATGATCGTCGAACACGCCGAGCGTTTCGGACTCGCGCAGCTTCACCAGCTTCGTGGACGGGTGGGACGTGGGCTGCGGCCGGGACGCTGTCTGCTGGTGGCGCGTTCGAGCAGCGAGGACAGCGAGGCGCGGCTGCGGGCGATGACCGAAACGACGGACGGATTTCTGATCGCCGAGGCCGACCTGCGAATCCGCGGGCCGGGCGAGTTTCTGGGCACGCGACAAAGCGGGCGGCTGCCCGATCTGCGGATGGCCGACCTGCTGCGCGAACCGCAGCTCATCGCGGGTGCACGCGATGCGGCGCGCGAGACGATTCGTCGCGACCCCGCGCTCGCGCGTGATCCCGCCCTGCGACGCGCGGTCGCCCGGCGCTGGGGCGAACGCCTCGCGCTGATTTCGATCGGCTGACGAGATCGTCGAGCGCGGCGCTCGAACGGGCGCGCCAGCGCAGCGTGCTGGCGCTGCGCGCTCTCGACGCGCGTGTCTCGATCCGCCTCTTGCGCGCAACGGGAGACCGGTGCGCGGGGTCCGGCGCCCGCGAGAGCAGGCCCGACTTGACTTCGCTGCCCGTCCGGTCGAAGCTGCTCGCATGCGAATGGATCGCAGATCGACCTCTTCGTCCGTGACCCACGGTTCGGCACCCCGCCGATCCGCGACGGTTTCGGCCGCGAACGCGCGGCCGGTGCCCGTTGGAAGGGTCGCAGACGCCCTCACCCCGAGCCTTTGCGGGCTCGACCTGCTCCTTACCGGGGCGGGAGAGGGGCGGCGCGAGTAGCGCCACGGTCGATCGAGACTCGAAACCCTCTCCCGCCGCACGGCCGGAGAGGGTTTCGTGCGTTTGGAGTTCGCTCCACCGCCACGAGGCCTCTCGGGCCAGCGCGGTCAACGGAGCGAACGATGGAACGAACCGAACGAAGTGTGCAGAACGGAGCGCAGGAGCCGCGCCGGATCGTCGTCTTCGACACCACGCTGCGCGACGGCGAACAGACGGCGGGCGTCTGCTTCACGCGCGACGACAAGATCGCGATCGCTGCGGCGCTCGAGGCGATCGGCGTCGACGTGATCGAAGCGGGATTCCCCGGCGCGTCTCCCGCCGAACGCGACAACGTGAGCGCGGTGGCCGGGCTCGCGCGCGGATCGACGATCTGCGCACTGGCGCGCGCCGTCGAGCGTGACGTCGAGCTGGCCGGTGACGCGCTGTCGTCGGCCCCGCGCCGGCGAATCCACGTCTTCGTCAACAGCAGCGAGGTGCAGCTCGCGCATCAGCTCCGCCGCGATCGGCGGGCGGTGGTCGCAATGGCACGTTCGGCCGTCGCACGGGCCCGGCAGTTCACCGCTGACGTCGAGTTCAGCCCGATGGACGCGACGCGGGCCGATCCCGCCTTCATCGCCGAGATCGTTCGGGCGGCACTCGATGCGGGCGCCGGCACGATCAATCTGCCGGACACGGTCGGCTGCGCACTTCCCGCGCAGGTGGCGCGTTGCGTGACCGATCTGCGCGAGCGCGTGCCCGAGGTGGCCCGGGCCGTGATTTCGTTTCACGGTCAGGACGATCTCGGACTCGCGACGGCGAACGCGCTGGCGGCGATCGAGGCCGGCGCGGGTCAGGTGGAAGTGGCCGTCAACGGAATCGGAGAGCGCGCGGGCAACACAGCGTTCGAAGAGATCGTGGTCGCGCTGCGCAGCCACGGGAGCGCGCTCGGCGTGCGAACCGGAATCGATACGCGGGGCATCCACGCGCTCTCGCTCCTCGTCGAGGCCCGGAGCGGTGTCGACGTCGCGCGCAACAAGGCGATCGTCGGGGCCAACGCGTTTCGGCACGCGTCGGGCATTCACCAGGACGGCGTGCTCAAACATCGTGAAACCTACGAGTCGCTCGATCCCGCGTGGATCGGGCACCCGGTCGGAACGGAGATCGTGCTCGGGAAGCTCTCGGGCCGCGCGGGCTTCGTCGAACGCGCGCGACGGATCGGCGTCGAGCTCGACGAAGAGGCGCTGGAGCGCGCGTTCGAGCGGTTTCAGCAACTGGCGGACGTGGTGCGCGAAGTCGACGATGAAGCGCTGCGCCGCGTGTGCCTCGAAGGAGCGTGATGAGTCGCGTGCGCGCGCGGGTACGGCCCTGCGCGCGCACCGTGCGCCGGAGCCCGATCAGCCCGCGGTCCGATCGGCTTCGAAGCACTCGCGCGCCTGCTGTCGCAAGTGCGGGTTCGCGAGGGCATCGAGCGCGGTCATGGCGAGTGCCTTTGCACCGTCGAGGGCGGCGCGATCGCCGAGTTCGGAACCCGACCAGCGCGCGAACTCCGGGTGATGGATCGTCACCCGCGGCGGTGCGGCCGCGATCATCGGATGGATGGACGGCACGCGGTGCGAGACGTTGCCCATGTCGGTGCTGCCGAGGGCGCTCGGCGGAATCTTTTCGATCGGGAAGAAGCGGCGCCCGAGCCGCTCGGCGTTGCGCTGATAGGCGGCGGCGAGTGGCCAGCAGGTCCGCAGATCGAG
>CAZDHU010000071.1:0-27730 GCA_964505355.1 uncultured Myxococcaceae bacterium
GGCGCGGCTTCAGGTCGAGCGCACGGTCGTCCACGCGCCGTACGCGGGATCGATCGCGGAGCGCCGGGTCGACGAAGGCACGATGGCCCTCACGCAGCCGCAAACCATCGTCCTCGTCGTGCAGGAAACGAGTACGCTCGAAGCGTACGCGGCGATCCCCGAGACCCAGCTCTCGCTCATCACCCTCGGCGACCCCGTGCGTGTCTTTCTGCAGGGGATCGACGAGCCGGTGGAGACGACCGTGACGACGGTCAGCGATTCGATCGACCTCGCTTCGCGGACCTATCAGATTCGGATGCTGATTCCGAACCCCGATCGGTCGCTCAAGGCCGGCGTCTTCGCGCGGGTCGAAGTCACGCCGCGCACCCGCTCGAACGTGCTCGTCGTGCCACGGGAGGCGGTCCGCACCGAACAGGGCGAGACGCGGGTCCACGTGGTGCAGAACGGAGTCGCGGTCGCGGTACCGGTGCGTACCGGTCTCACCAGCGAAACGATGGTGGAAGTGCTTTCGGGCCTCGACGAAGGAACGGCGGTGATCGTCGGTGAAGCGGCGCGCACGATCGCCGCCGGCATGCGGGTTCGGGTGGCGGCGACCGCCGGGAGGGATGCGGCGTGAAACTCGCAGAAGCGTCGATCCGCCGCCCCGTCTTCGCCGTGATGGTGATCGGCGCTCTCGTCGTCCTCGGCATCGTCTCGCTGCCGCGCCTCGGCGTCGATCTGTTTCCGAAGGTCGAGTTCCCGATGGTCAGCGTGACCACGGTGCTCGAAGGCGCGTCTCCGGAAACGATCGAACGCGAGATCTCGCAGCCGCTCGAAGAAGCGATCAACACGATCGACGGCATCAAGGCGCTGCGCAGCTCGTCGTCCGAAAGCGTCTCGCAGATCTTCGTGCAGTTCGAACTCGAACACGACGTCCACCAGAAGGCGCAGGACGTGCGAGACAAGGTCTCGGGCGTGCGCGACAAGCTCCCCGCGGAAGCAAAGACCCCCGTGGTCGCACGATTCGATCCCGACGCACAGCCGATTCTCACCCTGCTGCTCGCCGGCCCCCAGTCGATCAAGGCGCTGACCGAACTCGCGGACAAACGGATCAAGCCGGGGCTGGAGCGCATCGACGGCGTCGGCAGCGTGACGCTGATCGGAGGGCGCGGCCGCGAGGTGCGGGTCTGGATCGATCCCGTTCGCCTCACGGGTTACGGCCTCGCGGTGGACGACGTGCTGAACGCGCTGCGGCGCGAACACGTCGAGCTTCCCGGCGGCCGGATCGAGGGCGAGCACGCGGAATGGGCGATCAAGACCCGCGGCAAGTTCGACAGCGTGGAGGCGATCTCCGGAGCCGTCGTCGCGGAGCGCGCGGGACGTGCGATCTACCTGCGCGACGTCACCACCGTCGAAGACGGCATGGCCGACGAGCGCACGATCGCGCGCCTCGACGGGCAGCGTGGCGTCGCGATCGACATTCAGCGCCAGTCGGGCGAAAACACCGTCGCGGTGGCGAAGGCCGTTCGCGCCGCGATCGAGAAGATGCGGGGCGATCTGCCGCCGGGCGTCGAGCTGGTCACCTCGCTCGACACCTCGCGCTTCATCGAGAGCTCGGTCGATTCGGTGTTCAGCGACATCGTGATGGGATCGCTGCTCGCCGTGCTGGTGGTGCTCGCCTTCCTGCGCAGCGGGCGCTCGACCTTCATCATCTCGATCGCGATTCCCGCTTCGCTGCTCGCGAGCTTTTCGCTCTTCTACTTCTTCGGATTCACGCTCAACGTGATGACGTTGATGGCGCTCTCGCTCTCGATCGGCATGCTGGTCGACGACGCGATCGTGGTGCTCGAAAACGCCTTCCGGCACATGGACGAGCTGGGCAAGGATCCCGTGACCGCGACCATCGACGCGACCCGCGAGGTGGGTCTCGCGGTGGTTGCCAGCACCTTTTCGATCTGCGCGGTCTTCGTGCCGATCGCGTTCATGGCCGGGATCGTCGGGCAGTTCTTCCGCGAGTTCGGTTTCGTCGTCACCTGTGCGGTCGCGGCTTCGCTGCTGGTGTCGCTCACCGCGACGCCGATGCTGTGCTCGCGGTACTTGCGGATCCGGCGCAACCACGGCGTGGTCTACAACACGCTCGAGCAGGGCTATCAGGCGATGGAACGCGGCTATGGCCGCGCGCTCGACTGGGCCCTCGCCCATCGCGTCGCCGTCGTCGGTCTGCTCTTCGGCTCGATGATCGCGGGTCGTCTGATCGCCGCCGCCGTGCCCTTCGATTTCGTCACCAGCGAAGATCGAAGCGAGTTCAACGTCGCGCTGAAGATGCCGCTCGGCAGCACGATCGCGCAGACGCAGGCCGCGACGACGGTGGTCGAGAATGCGATTCGAGAGCACCGCGAGGTGGTGCGCGTGTTCTCGACCATCGGCTCGGGATCGCGCCAGCCGGTCAACGAGGCACAGATCTACGTCGCCCTCACGCACAAGACCGAACGCCGCCCGACGCAGGACGAGGTGATGAGCGCGATTCGAGCCCGGATCGGCCAGCTCGGGTTGCCGCTCGACGAGTACGCCGTCGAACGAATCGACTGGTTCCGACCGACGGGCTCGCGCAACGCCGATCTCATGTACTCGATTCGCGGTCCGGACATCGCGAGGTTGCAGGAATACACGGCGACGCTCGTCTCGCGATTGCGCGAAGCCGGCGGCTTCGTCGACGTCTCGACCAGCTACGAAACGGGCAAGCCCGAAATCGCCCTCGATCTGAACCGCGAACGCGCTGCCGATCTCGGCATTCCGGCGCTCGCCATCGGCACCACGATTTCCGCACTCATCGCGGGCATCGACGTGACCAGCTTCGAGGAGGCGGGCGAACGGTACGACGTTCGGGTTCAGGTGCTTCCCGAGTATCGGAACGATCTTTCGAAGCTCGCGCTGATTCAGGTGCGTGCGCCGACGGGCGCACTGGTTCCGCTCGACAACCTGGTGCGCGCGCGCGTCGGCGAAGGGCCGGTCTCGATTTCACGCGAAAGTCGCGCGCGTTCGATCATGCTGTTCTCGAACCTCGAAAACCGCCCGCTCGGCGAGGCCGTCCCCGAGGTGCTGCGCATCGCGAAGGAGATCGGAATCGCCGGCGAGTACCGAATCGCGCCCGTCGGCCCGACCGAGAGCATGGGCGAGACGACGCAGGCCATTCTGTTCGCGTTCACCCTCGCCCTCGTCGCGCTCTACATGATCCTCGCCTCGCAGTTCAACTCGTTCGTTCATCCCTTCACGATCATGATGACCGCGCCGCTGTCCTTCGTCGGCGCCTTCGCGTCGATGGCCGCGCTCGGCTTTCACCTCGACATGATGGGTCAGATCGGCTTCGTGATGCTGATGGGCCTGGTGATGAAGAACGGCATCCTGCTGGTGGAGTACGCGAACGCCGAACGCGAGAAGGGCGCCGACGCGCGCGCGGCGATGCGCGCGGCCGGCCCGATTCGTCTGCGGCCGGTCTTGATGACCGCGATTTCGACCATCTTCGGCATGATTCCGATGGCGATCGGTCACGGTGACGGAGGCGAATGGCGGGCACCGATCGGCGCCATCGCGCTCGGCGGCATGACGAGCTCGACGCTGCTCACGCTGCTGGTCGTGCCGGTGATCTACACGCTGGTCGACGACGCGCAGGCGTTCGTCGTGCGCGGCTGGTCACGGGCGAGCGGGCGCGTGCGGCGCAGCAACTCTCGCGCTGCCGTTCACCATCCGCCGTCGCTGCCGGCCGATACCGCCAGCGACGAACCGACGGGCGCCGTCGAGGCCTGAAGAGTTGCAGCCGGCTGACGCTCGACCCGTGTCGCGGCCTCGCGGGCGGAAGATCGCGTCTGGGGTGGCGCGCCGCTCAGCCGTGCGCGGCGGCGAGACGCGACGCGAGATTTCGCACGCCGGGGTGCATCAGCAGCGACCATGCACGGCCGCGTTCGAGCGCAGAACGCACTTCAGGGTCTTCGAGCAGCCGCTGTAGCTCGGGATCTTCGGCGAGCCCGCGAATGCGGGGCGCAATCGCGTCGAGCGCGCCGCGAAGCGCCCGTTCGAAGCGCACCACGTCCTGCGCATCCTCGTCGGCGACGACACCCATCCGCGCGAGTTGATGGCGCAGCGGCTCGTCGGCTGCGAGCGCGAGCAGCGCGGGCCGGCGGGCGGCGCTGCCCGCATCGCCGGCTTCGAGCGCACGCCAGAAGTCCGAGTCTTCCTGCAACGCGATGAATCGCGGATTGGCCAGCGTCGCGGCCATCGCCTCCAGACTCTCGCCCGGACGCGCGAGCCAGCGCGCCGCGATTCGCGATGGATCTCGTTCGCTCTCGGCGCCGTGCGCGAGCAGCGCCTCGACCGCATCCTGGCTGGTCGTGACGAGAGGATGCACGGCGGCAGGGCCCGCGGTCGTGGTTCGCGCGGGCAGCGAAGCGGTCGATCCGCCCCCGAGTGCATGGCCCGCCGCGAGCACGAAGCCGGCCCCCCAGCCGATCAACAACACGAAGAGCCCACCCTGCGCTGCGCCGAGCAGTCCGCCGAGCGCGCGATCGCCGATCGATCGCCCGGGACGCACTCCGTCCTCGTCGGCCTCCGGCGGAGCCGGCGCGAGCACACGTCGCAACACGGCCATCACGATCGCCGCGAGAACGAAGGCAACGAGGCCGGCAATCGGTCCTGCGGCAAGCGGCGGCACCGGGTACAGCGCCGCGACCAGCGGGCCGCCGTAGAGCCCGCCGAGCAGGCCCGCGCCATTGACGACGAAAAGCTTCGCGAGACCGAAGCCGGTGGCGAACGCACCGCGATGCACACCCGCGAGAACGCAGATTCCGAAGATCAGGGCTGCGATGCCTTCGATCACCATCGATCGGGCCATCGACCGATCCGCGGGCCGACTGAACCCCGGGGCCGCCCCCGGCACGGCGGGAGATTCGCGGGCGCTCTGTTTCGCTGACCTCGATCACGCGGGAAGCGGCGCGTAGCGAACCTGCGCCCTCGCGGCGCTCTCCTACTCGCCGCGCAGGCGCTGCCCGAGCGCCGCAACGAGAGATGCGTCGGGAGCACTACGCCCAACGCCCACCAGAAAGAGTCGGAGCCGCAGCCGGCTCTCGCGGGTGTCGAGGTGCAGCTCTTCGGGGAACAGCGCCAGCGCGGCGATCGAGGTCAGCAGCGAGCCGAGCACACGCAATCCGTCGGGCGCGGCCAGCTCGAGCTCGATCGAGCCTCCGTGTTTGGGTGAGAGCGCGAGCCGCTCGACCTCGAGCGCAGGAAGGCGCCCGACGTGCGCCGGCGGATCGCGCGCGACGATCGCGAGTACGTCGAGGCCGAGCGGGTCACGCGCGTCGCCCGACTGCTCCAGCTCGAACTCCGCCATGGCGCGCAGCGTCGCGCTCCGGCGCGCGAAGCCGCGCACGAGTCGAATCCCCGCGTCTGCCAGCGCGTCGGCGAGCGAGGCGACCGCGCCGGGTGCGAGCCCTCCCCAGAGCCGGAGCCGGAAACGGCCCATGCCGAGTCGGCGCAGCTCGAAGCCGGGCGTGGCGAGTGCCGATGCGGGAACGCGGATCACGCGACGGAACGAAGCAACTCGTGTGCCGCCGCTCACACGGGTCTGGTGCGCGCGAAACCGCGCCCGCTTCGCCTCGCCCCTCGGATGGGTGTTCGCGCCGCAGTCCGCCGCACGCTCGTGTGACGCCCTGCCCGCTTTGACGCGCGAACCGGGCGCGGCTTAGCTCCCCGCATGGGTCGCTTCGGGATCGGCCTCACAATCGCGCTCTGTCTCACGGCCGCACACGCGCAGGCCGAGTCCGGAGCGAACGAGGAGCAGCGAAACGAAATGTCCGGCCGCACCGACATCGATCCCGCGCTGTTTCACGCCCCGCATCACGGCCCGGACGGGTTTTTCAACCCGTGGGAACGCATGCAGACCAGCCTGCTCTCGTTTCTGCGCTGGCAGCTTTCGCCGAACGCGTACGACCGGCGGCGGGCGGTGCAGGTCGCGCGAATCGAAAATGACGGAGCGGGACTCGCGGGACGCGAGCACTCGGGATCGCTGACCTTCGTCGGGCACGCCACCTTCGCCGTGCACGATGACGACGACGTCTTTCTGACCGATCCGCACTTCGGACCGCGCGCCCTCTTGCCGAAGCGAAAGACGGATCCCGGCGTACCGCTCACGGCGATTCCGCACGATGCCTTCGCGGTGATCTCTCACGATCACTACGACCACCTCGACGCGTGGACGGTCGAACGATTGCCGGCCGACTTCGCCTGGTTCGTGCCGCTCGGCCTCGGCCCGTGGTTCGCCGCGCGCGGTCGCCACGCGGTGGTCGAACTCGACTGGTGGCAGAGCGCGCGACACGGGCGCTGGACGATCACGTGTCTGCCCGCCCAGCACTGGTCGGCCCGCCTCGAGCACGGACGCAACCGCACGCTCTGGTGCTCGTGGCTGCTGCAGAACGAGCGTCGCTCGTACTACTTCGCGGGCGATACGGGCTACTTCCCGGGCTTTGCCGAAATCGGACGGCGCTTCGGCCCGATCGACGTCGCCATGCTGCCGATCGGCGCCTACGAACCGCGCTGGTTCATGCGGTATCAGCACATGGACCCCGAGCAGGCAGTTCGCGCCTTCGTCGATCTGCGCGCACGTACGATGGTCGGCATGCACTGGGGCACCTTCGATCTGACCGACGAGCCGCTCGACGAACCTCCGCGCGCGCTGGCGCGGGTGATCGAGCGCGAACACGCCGACCCCGAGCGCGTGCGCGTGATGGCGATCGGTGAGCGCTGGCGCGTGCCCGACTGACCGGGTCGCCGGAAACAACCCGCCCCGTCGGGCCCGTGGCCGCGCGCAACGACCCCGCCTTCGTCAGCCGCGCGGCACCGGCGGACGTTGCTCGATCGAAAATCCCGCCGATTCGCCGGCCGACTTCTCGACCAGCGTCCAGAATCGCTCGCGATCGCCGGCCGCCTCGCGCGTCCACGGCAGATAGTGAGTCGCGCGCGGCACGCGATCGAAATAGAAGCGTCCCGAGATTCCGTCGAGATGCGTCGCCGCGGCGAGCCAGACCACCGTGTCCGCCGCTTCTTCGGGCCTTCGCAGCATCGATCGCGTGACCGCATGAAAGCGGGGCAGCGACGCGCGCACGGCCGGCGTATCGGCCCAGCCGGGATGCATCGCGTTGCTCGTGATCGCGCTGCCCGCGAGCCGTTCCGCCATCGCCTCCGACAGCACGACCTGCATGCGCTTGCTCTGCGCATGGGCGGCGACGCCGTCATAGCGGCGGCGAGTGACGTTCGGATCCGCCAGCGAAAGCCGCGTCGTGTACATGCCTCCCGACGAGACGTGAATCACCCGCGCGCGAGGCGCCGCGCGCAGCTTCGGCAACAGCCGCTGCGTCAGCAGCCAGGGGCCGACGACGTGGGTGGCAAAGGCGCGCTCCAACCCTTCGGGCGTCTCTTCGCGGCGCTGCGGCAAGACGCCCGCGTTGTGAATCAGTCCGTCGATGCGATCGGGCGCGAAGCGCGCGGCAAACTCGCGCACGTCCGCCAGATGAGACACGTCGAGTCGCGCGTGATGAATCCGCGGATTGCCGGTTTCGGCGCGCATCGCCCGCTCGGTCGCGATGCCGCGCGTGTCGCTGCGGCAGAGCAGGAAGACCTCGGCGCCCAGCCGCGCCAGCGCACTCGCCGTCGCGCGCCCGATCCCGGAGTTCGCACCGGTGACGAGGATCCGGTGACTCGACAGATCGACGTCGAGATCGGCCGCACGAAAGGTCGCACGATGAATCCGGAACCCCGGCCGGCTGAAGGACAGGGCGATCGTCGGGTCGATCAGGCGAGAGGCGATCTCGGCGCCGAGTCTTGCGAGTTCACCGCTCATCGCCGACACCTCCCTCGTGCCGAGTCTACGCGCGAATGGCGGCGCGTCGTCTCGGATTCGCAGGCCCGGCGAATCGCGGCAGAACTCACGGGCAACACGGAGCACAGCATCGAAAAGCGACGCGAACACGACTACGTCGCCGCGCAGCGCGACGCGGCGTCGCGCGATCGGCTCGGCCGGGGAAGGCAGATTCGCGGACGCGACGTCCCGCTCTACGTCTGGCGCACAGGCACGCCCTCGGCCGTACCGCTCGTTCTCGCGCATGGCCTCTTCGGTTCGATCGACAAGGACCTCGTCGCCGAGCCGTGGCTCTGGCCGCTGCTCGGCCCGAGCGGACCGATCGATCTCGTTCTTTACGACGCGCGAGGGCACGGGCGCTCGGGCGATGCGCGAACCGCCGGGGGATACGCCTTCGAGGAACTCGGCCGTGATCTCGTCACCGTTCTCGACGAACTCGGGATCTCGCGCGCGGTCTTCGGCGGCAGCTCGCTCGGCGCGGCGACCGCGATCGCGGCGGCGGCAATCGCGCCCGAACGCGCGGCGGGGCTCTTGCTCTTCGCTCCGCCGCCGCTCGGCGAGGCATGGACTTCGCACGCACGGGCCGCGCTCTCGGCGGCCGCCCGCGTCGTGCGCAGTGCCGGCATCGAAGCGCTGCTGCACGCGATGGAGTCTCGCGCCGAAAACCGCTCGCCGCGCGAGCGCCCGCAGCGCTGGCGATTCGAACGCGCGCACTTCGCCGGCTTCGGCGTCGATCGCTTCGCAACGCTGATCGAAGGCGTCGGCACCGGCGTTCTGCTCGACGTCGATGCGCTGCGCAGACTCGACGTGCCGGCGCTGATCGTCCATCACCCGAACGACGCCGATCACCCCGTCGTCTCCGCGGATCGCATCGCCGATTCGCTGCCGGGCGCGCAGCGGATCGAGCAGCCGGACTGGGACGAAGCGCTCGAACGGCCGGCGGCGCGCGCCGATCTGATCGTGAACTTCGTTCACGACGTCGCCCGGCGTTCGATCAGAAGTCCGGCACCAGCGTGAGAACGACCTTTCCCTCGCCACTGTCTTCGGCGCCGATCACGACTTCGTGACGGGCCGGCAACCGCAGGCGGGTCCGCAAACGTCCTTCGACTTCGAGTGACAGCAAGAGGGCTCCGCTCGCGATGCGAAGCGGCTTCACGTTCACCGCCCGGCCACTCGGCAGACGAAGGTGTCCGGTCTCGTTCAGCGAGAGATGCAGATCATGGTGTTCGAGTTCGCGCACGCGTGCGTAGCGAAACTCGTCGCGCAACTTCCGATCGAGCGCATCGGACCGTGGATCGGCAGGACCGGGTTGATTCGAGAGCTGGTGAACGGTGATTCGAAGACCGATCGGCGCGCCGGAATCTCCGGCGAACGAAACGGAGGCTGCAAGAAGCGAGAGGCCGAGCCACAGGCAGACGGCGACGAGCCAGCACGCGATGCTGCGAGATCGCGCCTCCGGAACACGCGGGCCGGACACACGACTAGGGCGCCGGAGCATGTTCTGCCTCCGGGTTCCCGGGCAACGACTCGCCTTGCGGCGCTCGCGCTTCGCGAAGCGGAGTGTTCTCGCCGGCCTCGGCGGCGATCTCGCCCGTCGCGCCGAGCATCGCCCGCTGCACTTCTTCCGCGGCGCGTTCGGCGTCGATCCGCCGGCGTTCCGGATCGACCGGCTCGCTCGCATCGCCGGCCAGTCGGCGCCCGGGTTCGTTCGCGCCACCGCCGTCCTCGCGAATCCCCTCCTCGCCGCCGATCAACCAGATCACCGTCGCATCCTCGGCTTCATCGGCGAGAACGACGACGGGCGCGCCGAACGTGTCGAGCGAGCGGATCACGTCGACGGGCGGGGTGGAGCCGCGCGCGAACAGCAGCATCCCGCCGAGGCCGGCAGCGACCGCAAGTCCTGCCGCCACGCGGCGCACGCGAACGCGGCGTCGCGCAGCCCCCCCGCGGGCCAGTGCTTCGCGAGAGCGCGCGCGAACGACGGGCGCCGCACCCGCGCGAGCGGCATCGATCTCATCGAGTCGTTCGCGAATCGCCGCGAACGTTCCGGGGCCTTCGCCCGCGGCCTCGTGCGCGGTCTGCTCGTCTCGCAACCAGCGCGAGAGAGCGCGCCACTGGCGGAGCTGCGCGCGACAGGCCGCGCAGTCCGTGACGTGAGAGGCCCACTCCCGCGCGCGTACGGGGTCGAGTTCTCCATCGTGATAGGCGAGCAGTTCGGGATCTTCGTGACAGCGTGTCATTCGTCTCCTCCCGCTTCGCGCTCGCCCGCGAGATCGCTCTCGTCCGCGTACCCCGCTTCGATCATCGCGCGCTGCACGCGCTGCCGTGCGTAGTGAAGTCGGCTCATCACGGTCCCCTTCGGAATGCCGAGCGACGCTGCGATCTCGGCATAACTCAATCCGTCCACTTCTCTCAGCAGCAGCGTCGCGCGTGCGCTCTCGGGCAGCGCCGCGATCACGCGTCCCAGTCGCTCGCCGAGACGATGCTGCTCGAGCCGGCGCTCCGGATTCGCGGCCTCCGGCGCTGCGCTCGGGCTTTCGAGATCGAGTCCGTCGTCTTCGGTTGCGGGCGTCGTCGCCTCGTCGAAGGCGACTTCGCGCGCCGAGCGATCCCGGCGTTTCGCATCGAGGCACAAATTGAAGACCACGCGGTGCAGCCAGGTGCCGAAGCTCGAACGTCCTTCGAATCGCGGCAGCGCCGCATAGACCCGCACGAAGGCATCCTGCACGGCATCGCGCGCAGCCTCTTCGTTGCGCAGCAACCGAAGCGCAAGCCCGTGGGCACGGCGCTCCCACCGCTCGACCAGCACGCGAAAGGCCTGGTGATCGCCGTTCCGCGCACGCGACACCGCCTCTTCGTCCGTGAGCGACTCGCGCGACGGAACGCCTCTTGCCTCGACGGAGCCCGGCGCGCCGCCCGCGGAGCGACTCACGACGATCCTTTCTGAAGGTTCGGACGCGGTACGTCCGGCCGGGATTCACCCGCGCGCCGAGTTTGCTCGCCGTTCGGCGAACCGCGGCGCGGCCCCCCGGCCGGCGGCGCGCCGATCAGCGACCGGCAACGGCATCGCGAACCCGGTCGATCTTGAACATCCGATGCCCTCCGGGTTGATAGGTGACGACGAGAGCGCGGCGCAGCTGATCCGATCGGTTGGGCTCCGAACCATGCACCGTGTGCGGGTGAAAAAAGAGGAGACTCCCGGCCGGCATCACCGCCGGCACGGCCTGCGACGTGTCGACGTGTCGCGGGTCGGTGAAGAGCGGGTCGAGGCGCCCCTCGCCCGTCTGCCCGGGCAAGAGGCCCGCGCGATGGCTGCCCCGCACCACGCGCAGGCAGCCGTTCTCTTCGCTGGCATCGTCGAGCGCCAGCATCACGTTCACCAGCCGGTCGAGATGCGCGCAGTCGAAGGCCCAGTACGGCGAGTCCTGGTGGTAGCGGAAGCGCGACCCTTCGCGTGGTCGCTTCAGGTTCAGCTTGTCGGTCCAGATCGCGACCGTGTCGCTGCGGACGAGATCACGCATCGGCTCGACGATCCGCGGATCATCGAGCAGCGCCGAAAGCCGCGGGTCGAGGCCCTGAAACGGTTCGACCACCCGCACGGTCATCGAGCCCGGTCGATGTTCGAACTGGATCGTCGCACCGAGTGCGTCGAGATACCGATTGCCGTCGACTTCGTGACTCGCGGCGAGGCCCTCGGCGCTGCTGCCCGCGGCCGTCGCGATCGCGGCCACGCGCTCGGCGGCGGCGCGCAGATCGGCGAGTTCGTCTTCGTCGAACGCGGACCGGCGCACGAAGAAGCCGTCTTCTTCGAAGGCCTTCGTTTCGTCGGCGGTCAGGCGCAGAGACACAGGCCGCATCGATGACCCCGAATCAGCAGCCGCGGCCGGCCGCGCATCGCGCGCAGCCACTCACCGCTTGCGAAAACTCGCCGACAGCACGCGTTTGCGCAGCCGGAGCGCGGCCGGCGTCACCTCCAGCAGCTCGTCGTCTTCGATCCACTCGAGGCCGGATTCGATGGTCGGACGGCGCGGCGGTGTCAGCACCGTGTTCTCGTCCTTCCCGGCCGCACGAATGTTGGTGAGCTTTTTTGCACGCACGAGATTCACGTTCATGTCGCCGGGGCGGCGATTCTCGCCGATCACCTGGCCTTCGTAGACCGGATCGCCCGCCGTCACGAACATCGTCGCGCGATCCTGAATGTGAAAGATCGAATACGCGGTCGCATCGCCCGTGTCGCTCGCCACGATCGCGCCGAAGCTGCGGCGCGGAAGCTCGCCGGCGAACGGCTCGTAGCCACGCACGGTGCGATGCAGGATGCCTTCACCGCGCGTGTCGGTCAGAAACTCGCTGCGATAACCGAAGAGCCCGCGGCTCGGCACGACGAACTGCAGCACCGAGCGCCCCTCGCGATTCTCCATCATCACGAGGCGCCCCTTGCGGCCCGACAGCTTCTCGATCACCGAGCCGGCGAACGACTCCGGCACCTCGGCCACCACGTCTTCGACCGGCTCGCAGCGAACGCCGTCGACCGTGCGCTGGATGATCTCGGGTCGCGAGACGGCGATCTCGTAGCCCTCGCGGCGCATGGTCTCGATCAGCACCGCGAGCTGAAGCTCGCCGCGGCCCGCGACTTCGAACACGTCGGGCTGGTCGGTTGGGGCAACGCGAATCGACACGTTACCGAGCGACTCGCGCTGCAGGCGCTCGCCGATCTGGCGGCTGGTCAGAAACTTTCCTTCGCGACCCGCGAACGGCGAGTTGTTGACCGAGAAAAGCACCCGGATGGTGGGCGGGTCGATCGGGATCCGCGGCAGGGCTTCGGGCGCAGCCGGATCGCAGACCGTGTCGCCGATCTCGATCGAATCGACGCCGGCGATCGTGCACAGCGTGCCCGCACCCGCCGCATCGAGTTCGACCCGATCGAGGCCTCGCGCGCCAAAGAGCTTGGTCACTCGAAACGATTCGGGCTTCCCGGTTTCGGGAATCCGGATCACCGTGTCGCCCCGGCGCAGCGTCCCGCGTTCGACGCGACCGATCACGAGGCGACCGAGAAAGTCGTCGTAGCCGAGCGTCACCGCCTGAAACTGCATCGGCCCTTCGAGATCGACTTCCGGCGGCGGTACCTGCTCGAGAATCGTTTCCAGCAAGGGACGCAGATCCGTCCGCGGCCCCTCGGGCTCACGCGAAGCCACGCCCTGCTTGGCCGAGGCATAGACGACCGGAAAATCGAGCTGCTCGTCGGTGGCACCGAACTCGACCAGCAAATCGAAGACCTGATCGATCACCGCCGGCGCGCGGCTCTCGGGGCGGTCGATCTTGTTGATGACGACGATCGGCCGCAGCCCGTGCGAGAGGGCCTTGCGCAGCACGAAGCGGGTTTGCGGCATCACGCCTTCGACGGCGTCGACCAGCAGCAGCACGGCGTCGACCATGCCGAGCACGCGCTCGACTTCGCCGCCGAAATCCGCGTGGCCGGGCGTGTCGACCAGCGCGATCCGCACGCCCTCGAACTCGATCGCCGTGTTCTTGGCGTGGATCGTGATGCCGCGCTCGCGCTCGAGGTCTTCGCTGTCCATCGCGCGTTCGGCGACGACCTGGTTCGCGCGAAACGCGCCCGTCTGCCGCAGCAGGCCGTCGACCAGCGTCGTCTTGCCGTGGTCGACGTGCGCGATGATGGCGAGGTTTCGGACGTCTTTGCGGGGTCTTCGCATGGGCGCGCAACCATAGCAGCGCGGCGATTCGCGCCACCCGGTGGCCGGGGCGCGGTCGGGCTCACGAACTGCGTGTGCTGCGCGGGCGCGGCGAGCGACGTGTCGTGGCCGCTGTCTTTTTCGTCGTGGCGGTGCGAGCGCCGGCCAGCGCCGCCTTGCGCCGGCCTGCGGACGCCGGCACCGCCGGGGCCGCAGCGACGGCGAGCCGCACCTCGGTCCCGCGTCGCGCACGGCGCAGCGCGAGGGCGCCGCCTTCTCGCTCGGCGAACGTTCTCGCGAGCGCGAAGACGAGATCGCGCCCGCGCAGCATGCTGTCTCCGGCGCTGGCGGGCTGGAACGGCGGGCCATCGTCGTGGATCGAGAAGATCACCCGGCCCGCGCCGGCCGAGGTATGCACGTCGACCCGGCCGCGCGCGCCCGCCGCGTCGCAGGCGGCAAGGATCAACACGACCAGCGTGTGGTGCAGCGCATCGGGATCGGCGGCGATCTCGGCGCCGCGCTCCGCGCGCGAGATCACGATCGAGGCACCGCCGGGCCGATCGGCGAGCACGTGCTCGAGACCGTCGAGCACTTCGTTCACGCTCTGTCGAACACGACGCTTGCTCTTCGAATCGACGAGCGGTCGGGTCTGCGCGAGCAGCGCGCCGGCGCGACCGCAAAGCGCTTCGATCGTGCGCGAGGACGCAACGACTTCGCGCGGGCTCGGCCCGCGCCGCAAGAGATGCGCGGTGAGGCGTGCGGCGGCGAGCAGATTGCCGACCTCGTGGCACACCGACAGCAGCAGGGTTTGGTCGGGACGGATCGAACGGCGAGGGCGCGCGACGGTCGAAGGCATCGCGGCAGTGTACGCGCTCAGCCCCGTCTCGACAGCGGGGGCCCGCGCAGAACGACGACAAATCTGCGACGAATCGACGGGGGGCGCCTCGCACTCCGGCCGCCACGAACGGCAGCGAGAGAATCGATCGACCGCGCCGCCGAGCGCAGATCGGCCCGGTCGCGTCGATTCCGTCTCAACCGCCGAGTGATCGAGAAAGAAACCAGTAGACCCCTGCGCACAGCACGGGCGCTGCCCCGTACTGGTTCCATCGCGCCCCCCCCGTTTGGAGGGAACCCCACGCGAGCAAGGGCCAGACGAGGACGACCGCGAGAAGTTGCGCAACCTCGACGCCGAGATTGAATCCGGCGAGCGCGACCAGCAACCGATCCGCCGGCACCGACGCTTCGAGCAGCGTGCCCGCGAAACCGAGCCCGTGGATCAGGCCGAATGCGAAGGCAATCCACCCGCGCGAACGACCGTCCGTTCCCGCGCCGAGCACGAACTGACCGATCGAGAACAGACCGACACCGAACAGCGTCAGCGCGGGAATCGCCACCCGCCCTGCGATCGAACCCGCGAACGCGAGCAGGAGGCTGGCACCGAGCACGACCGTGATCGCCCGGCGCGTTTCGGCGCGCACGGTGAGTGCGAGATCATCGAGCGCGACGACCGCGATCGAGAGCCCGATCAGCGCTTCGATCGCACGCGGCGCGGGCGCAAGCCAGCCGAGGAGACCGATCCCGAGCGTCAGCGTGTGCCCCACGGTGAATCCCGAAACGAGCACCACGACGGCACGCAGCGATCGCGCGACCAGCACCAGCGCGAGCAGAAACGCGAGGTGATCGGCGCCGCCCGCAATGTGACGGGCACCGAGTGCGAGGAAATCGGCGAAGGTGCTCGTGACCGTCGTCACCGACGCGCCGCCGCGCGACACCGCGCGCGGAAGATTCCGGGTCTCGAAGACGACGAGATGTTCCTCCGGCGGCCGGTCGTCGACCTTCACCCGTTGCAGATGAAAGTGCGCCGGCAGCGCGTCGAAAAAACCATCGCTTCGAATCGCCAGCCGCGACGTTCCGGCCGGGCACGACACCCGCCAGACGCGCGTCACGTGCGAAAGATCTCGCGCGGCGGGCGCGGACGCCGCGCCGACGGCCGGACATGGCACTCCGTCGGCGAGCAGAACGAAGTGCGCACGAAGAAAGGCGTCGATCGCTGCCGCGTCGAGTGCCTGGCCCGCGCGCGCTTCAGACGCGACACCGGTTTCGATCGCCGCCCGCAGATCCGAAACCGAGGCGCGGACACGCACGCGCGCCGAGGCCGGCGGCCCGCTCGAGATCTCCCATTCCGCGCTCGACGTCGAACGCGTGTGTGCGAGCGCGCTCCCCGCGGCCAGCAGCACCAGCCCGACGGCGACGGCGAGCCCGCGGCGCACGCGCGCGCCCCTTCGTGCACGCACCCCGCCCCGCGATCTCGCCGAACGGCTCACGGCCGCAGTGCCGGTGCAACCACGATCTTCGCATCCCCGCGCAGTTCGCCGAGATACGCGCTCACCGCGCGTTCGCCCGCCGCGCGCTGCCACTCCGTGCGCAGCACGCTGCGCAGCTCGTCGAACGGCGGCACGTCGCCGGTTTCGCGTGCGCGCAGCGTGACGACGACCCAGCCGGCTGCCGTTCGCACGGGCTCACTCGTTTCGCCGGCGCCAAGCGCCTGCACCGCCGCGGCGCCCGGCGCTCCGAGCAGCGTCTGCACCTGGTCGGCGGACAGCGACCCGGCCGGCAGCGATCCGGGCAGCGGATCGCCGAGGTCGGCGGCGACATGCGACGGGTCGTCGCCGGCACGCAGCCGCGAGGCGGCGTCGCGCGCGCGCTGGTAGGCGGCGGCTTCCGGACGTCCGTCGCGGATCGACACCGACACCACGTCGAGCGCGACCCGATCGGGCCGCCGGAACCGGCCGCGCTCAGCTTCGAAGAACGCGCGCAAATCGGCTTCCGAGGGTTCGCCCGCCTCGGCATCCGCCGACACCATCGCCACCACCGCGGCGACGATCGCGCGACGCGCGGTGCGCTCGAAGCGCGCGAGATCGAGCGAGAGGCCGCGCTGCAGCAGCAGTTCTTCGTCGATCATGCGATCGAGCAACTCGCGCTTCGTCTTCTCGTCGAGCGAGATCTCGCGACGCTCCTGCGCGACGGCACCGACAAACTGCGCGAACGACTCGCGCGAGATCGGCACTCCGTCGACCAGCGCCATCGCGTCTGCGGGCAGATCCTCCAGCGGCGCGCGGCCGCTTCGGAGGATGCCCGCCGCCGCGAGGCCGGCCCCGAGCAAGGTTGCGAGCACGATCAGACGCCGCCCGCGCCGATCGTCGGCGGCGCCGATCACGATGGCGTCCGCACCGCCCGCCGTGCGGCGTCGCGCACGGCCGCGAGTTCGACGACGCGCCCCGTGAGCCGCGCCTCGTCGGCGGCGAATCCGAGCAGATGACTGTCGAGCGCGGCGCGACCGGACGCGCGCACGTCGTCGAGACGCGCATCGGCGACGATTCCGGTGAAGTGATCGAGCAACCCTTCGTCGCCACCGAAGTGCCCGGCGGCCGACGTCGGCAGTTCGATCTTCTCCGCCGTCAGCTCACCGTGACGCGTGACTTCGAGCAGACCGTCCTGAAACACGCCGCGCAGCTCTCCCTCGGTTCCCGTGATGCGGATCGTGCGCCGTTCGTGACTGCCGAGCCCGTTGAGCGTGAAGGTCGCGTGCACGCCGTTCTCGAACTCGATCACCAGCACCTGGTGATCGGCCACGTCGTTGTCGTTGCGATACACGCAGACGCCGTAGGGGCCCGTTTCGAGCGCCCGGCGCCTCGCCTCTCGCGACGGATCGAGCGAGATCTCCGCCCACGGCCAGATCCGCGCGAACGACTCGTCGGGGCCGAGGTAGAAGCGCTCGGCATCGTGCAGACAGCGCGACTGCACCGGGCAGCCGTCGGTGCAGCGCGCGGTCGCGCCGGCCGGTGCGCGATCCGGACGAAACTCGGACAGGCTGCCGAAAGACGCGACGCGTGAGGCCGGCGCGCCGACGAACCAGCGCATCAGATCGAGGTCGTGGCAGGTCTTGGCCAGCACGATCGGTGCCGCGAGTGCGCGGTTGCGAAACTTCCCGCGCACGTAGGAGTGCGTGAGATGCCAGAAGGCGACGTGTTCCTTCATGTCCAGACTGACCACGCGACCGAGCCGTCCGCTGTCGAGGATCTCGCGCACGCGGTCGTAAAAACTCGTGTAACGAAGCACGTGACCGATCTGCAGCAGTCGTCCGGCCTGTTCGGCGGCCTCCACCACGCGCAGACAATCGGCCGCTTCCGGCGCGATCGGCTTTTCGAGCAGCAGGTGATGGCCGCTCGCGATCGCCGCCAGCGCGGGCTCGACGTGCTCGGTGTCGGACGTCGCGACGATCGCGACCGGGGCGAGTCGCGGGCCCTCGAGCAACGCGCGCCAGTCGCGAAAGACGCGCGCCGCGGGAAGCCCGTGCTCGCGCGCCATCGCGTCGCGGCGCTCGTCGATCGGCTCCGCGATGGCGACCACGCGCAGCCGGTCGGGATGCGCCCGTGCATAGCGTCCATACGTGTGTCGGCCCCGATTGCCGGCTCCGATCACCACCGCCTCGACGGCCATCTCGTCCTCCTGCCCCGCCCGGCCCGGCGTCGGCCCGATCGAACGCGCCCTCGCGCCACACGCACGCGGTCGCGCACCGGCGGCCGTTATACTGCATCGCACGCATGTCTGGCTCGATCCCGTTCGACGATCCCGATCCGCTGCGGCGGATCGTCCGGCAGCGCGGCATCGGCCGCTTTCGCCGGCACGTCTTTCTCTGCACCGGGCCGGAGTGCGCGCCCGCCGAAGAGTGCCAGCGCTCGTGGGAGTTTCTGAAGCAGCGCATGCGCGAGCTCGGCCTCGTCGGCAGCGACGGCGCGGCGTACCGAACGAAGGCCGAGTGCCTGCAAATCTGCCGCGAGGGGCCGATCGCCGTCGTCTATCCCGAAGGCGCGTGGTACCGGCGCTGCACACCGGATGCGCTGGAGCGCATTCTCCACGAGCACGTGATCGGCGGGCGCATCGTCGAAGACCTGTGCTTCGCGACTCATCCGCTCGGCCACGCGTCGCAGACCGCACCGTCCGGCGAGGCCCGGCCGGAGCGCGACACGCGCGAAACGCGCGAAACGACGCCGCGAGACGAATGACGGAGCCCGCGACGTGACCACCGCGTTTCTCCGCGGCCGCGATCACCTGCAGATCGGCGCGATCACGACGCGTGCAGCGGCCCGCTGTGCGGCTGCGCTGTCGATCGGCGGCGCGCCCAAGGCCTACGCACACACCGATCCCAACGAAGACGGCGTCGTGTTCATCGCGGGCGCGGGCGGCCAACTGGTGGCGGTCGCCGATGGACACGGAGGCGTCGCGGCGAGCGAAGCCGTGCTCGAACATCTCGTCGCCGTTGCGCAGGCTCGATGGCTCGATCCACAGTCTCCGCTTCGCGGGCGCTGGCAGGAGGAGGCGCTGGCACTGCTCGCCGGGGCCAATGCGCGCGTACTCGCGCAACGCGCGCGCGACGCCGGCCGGACGCGCTCGCGCACGACCCTCGCGCTCGTCGTCGCGCGTCCCGACGAAGGCCGCTGTTACGTGGCCTCGATCGGCGACAGTCACGTCTTTCAGGCGCAGCCAGCCGGCGCCTTCGATCTCGCCTGCGAACTCTCGCGCAGCGGTGAATGCTTCTTCCTCGGCGTCGGCGATGAAACGAGCGAGACGTTGCTCGAGAAGTGCGTGATCGGAAGCGAGCCGATCGACGAAACCCGTGCGCTCGTCGTCGTCACCGACGGCCTCTCGGAACGCGGCGTCGGCGTCGACGACCCGGATGCGACCGTGGCCGACGCCGTTCGTCGCGCGGCCGAATCCGAGCCCGGCGCTCGCGCGATCGAAACCGCACGCCTCGTGGTCGAAGCCGCTCTCGCCGCGCACGCGCGCCAGCCCTCGGGCGACAACGTCGCGACCGGCGTGATCTGGCTGGCGGAGTGAGACCGCGCCACTGAACTCGACGGGCGGCCTCGACAGACCCTCGGCTGGCTGACGCCCTCGGAGGCCTTCGCGCGAGCGGTTGCGATGACCGCTCGAGACCGCCGCCTGGACTGAGCGCCGGGTACTCGAGGTCGGCGCGCACGGGGTAGCCGCTCGGCGGCGACTGGTCGCCGAAGCTGAAGAACGCGTCGACGAACTCGGCCTTGCGAAGGCGAAGGGTCACGCTGCCCGCGATCAGGTCGGCGAGCGTGTACCGGCCCGCGCCGTCACTCGTCGTCGTGCGGTCGGTGCCGAGCACCGCGATCTCGACGCCGGGCTCGGGAAGGCCGGAATGAATCGCACAGAAGCCGGTCATGACCGCAGATCTCAGCGTGCACGGAGTAACACTCACTGCGCCGGATTCGTGTCGAGCACTTCGACCGTGGCGCGCAGGTCTTTACCGTCTTCTTCGTAGCGCCGCGCGTCCGACATCGGGAGCCGAAGCTTGCGGCTCCATGCCCAGCCCCCGATCGCGTAGATCTTGCCGTCGGGCGTCGCGACCACCGCGTGGCCACGCCGGGGATAGACCAGCGACGGGCCCTTCGCCCAGCGGTCGGTCGCGGGATCGTAGATCTCGACCGTGTCGACCGGGTCGGGGGTGCTGTAGGCCTTCGTGCCGCCGACCACGTAGATCTTGCCGTCGGCGCCGAGTGCGGCGCCCATCGCCTGGCGCGGCGTCGGCATCGGGCGGCCCGTTGTCCACGTCTCGCTCTTCGGATCGTAGATCTCGACGCTGGCGAGCGAGGTGTTGGCGGCCTTGATGTCCAGAGCGTTTCGACGCTCCCACGATGCGTCGGATTCACCGGGCCTGCTGCCGATGCCGCCCGCCGACGCAACCCCGCCGAAGACATACAGACGCCCGTCGCGACCAAACGTCGCGGCGTGGAACTGTCTTGCCTCGCGCAGCGGCGCGATCTCGTACCAGCGGTTCTCGACCGCGTCGTAGACGTCGATCGCAGAGAGAAGCCCGGATTCGTCCTGCGCATGCTCGTCGCCGCCGCGCCGGCCCGTGCCCCCGATCACGTACACTTTGCCGTCGGCGCTCGTCGCGGCGCTGGCGGCCGTGCGCGCGTAGACCGGCCACGTCCCTTCTCGGCGTCGCTTCGGAATGTGCTTCTTGAAATCCTCCATCGTCCAGTCTGGCTTATCCGCGAGAAGACCCGGTGACGGCAGGGATCGCCACTGCCACGTGGCCGGGTCGAAGAACACGGATGCCGAGCCTGCACTGGAAAACCAGTGAGGCCGACCGCCGGGCGATTGATCGCCTTCGAACAACTCGTGCGGCGGCGGCCCTGCGTTGTCACGATCGCGCCACTCGATACCGTCCAAGGTTGAGCCTTGCGGACTCGTTCTCGTGACTTCGACACGCAGTCGAACCCGCTGCCGGAGGTCGCACGGCGCGGGGCCCATGCTCCAGCTCCCGCTCGCGGGATCGAAGATCTCCAGTCCGTTCTCGCCGATACCGAATGCACGTCGTCCGGCGGGCGTGCGCACGTAGCCGCCGTACACGTACACGCGCCCGTCGCTTCCGGCCCCGGCCGCGTGAAACCAGCGCGGCTGTTGCATCGGCGCGGTGAGCGTCCACTCCGCGCCGCGAGCACCGCCTGCCTCCAGCACGGCCGCGAGCACGAGCACCGTGGCGATCACGACCGTCCGGCTCAGGGACACGTGAAACTCCGCTGCTCTGCAAGCTCGCCGGGCTCCGCATCGGCGCGATTCGGGCCCGCCTCACTCAGCGTGTAGAGCCGCAGCGTCAGCTTCTCGAAGTCGTCGGCGAGGGTGAAGTTCTTCGTCAGCGTTACGGTGACAAACTGCTCGAGCGTCGACGTGCCGCTCAACGGGCTCGGACTCGCGAAGTCGTGAGTTGTTGGGTCCGCGCCATGGAGAATCGTCCACCCTCCGCCACGTTTCTTGCCGTACAGCACCAGTGCGAGCCCCGTCAGCGAGCCCTGGTTCGCGTTGTAATGCGCGTCCATCGCGACATCGATCACCCCCTCCGTCTCTTCGTCCGGACACTCGGGCAGCGTCAACCACTCGAACCGCGAAATCACGAAGTGATCGCTCAGAAACGGAAAGATGTCGCGACCGGCGAAGTTCGAGATCTTCTGATTCCCGTCACGGTCGGTCCCTGCGTTCAGGTGATCGAAGTCCTCGTCGAACGTCGTGCCCTTCCGCAGCGGCCTGATCGGAATGCCGAAAACTGCCGACTTGCCCTGTGCGCTGTTCAACGGCACCACCCCGTCGTTCGTCATCGGCCCGACGAGAAAGTTCCCGAGGCCTGCCACACCTCCGACGTCGGGCTTCGTGCCTCCGATCAGGCTCAATCGCCCGTTGGGCGTCGAGCGGCGGTTGCCGTTGAGGCCGCAGAGCGTTGCGTTGCGAACGAGGTCGCAACCGAACGTCCCGTCGTAGTCGAGCAGGTCCATCGTGCCCGGCGACCAGCGCTCGAGGATCTCCTCGATCCAGAGCCCCTGGAAGCCGAGAGCCAGCAGCGTCGCGAGCCTCAGCATCTGCATCGCGCCATGGTGCGGCGCGCCCATCGTGACCATGTTCTGCACCCGGCCCACTGCACCGTTCGGCTCGCCCGAACTCGCGAGCCTGTCCCCGCGCACCGATTTCGCCTGAAACACCCGCTCGACGAGCCCGCCCATGCTGAAGCCGAACGAGTCCCAGGTCTCGAACGAGCGAGGGTCGTTCTTCTCGAACTCGCCCGGTCCCGCGAACGGATCGAGCGAGCCCGGCGACCCGACCGGATACTGCTCGTCGAGCTTCCCGGCGATCAGCCCGCCACTGTCGGCGATGCTCATCCGCGAGTTGTAGGTCACGAACATCGGCCGATAGACGCCATTCGTGCCCGCGATCAGGTCTTCGAGCATCGCCGCATATCGCTGGTTCTCGAGCGGTGCCCGCATCAGGTCGATGTTCCGGAAGATCGCAGCGGGATCCCAGCCGTGAAAGACCAGCAGCGGGCGAGCAAAGGCGTTGATCCGGTTCGGCCCGTTCGGAATCGCGGGATCCTGGGTCGGATTGAGCGTCGTGTCGAAGGCGAGGTCGATCACGTCTGCGTCGGGAAGAACGTCGGGAGTCACGGCGCCACGCACGGCACCGACCGCGAACCGAAACGCCTGCAGCACGAGATCACTCGGCCCGGCGGGCGGCTCTTCACCGGCGTCGAGCGCCATCAGCGTCTGTCGGCGTTGAGGCGCCTCGGTGAAGACGCGCTGTCCGCTCTCGGTCTGCCCGAACAGCAGCGCGACCACGACCGCCCTGTTCACCTCGTCCACCGCGTGCAGGTACGGCACCGTGCGTAGCGCCGTCCACTGGCTGCCATCGAAGAGATATGGATACGCGGTTCGCTCCAGCACGCCGCTCGATGCCGCAAGCTCAGGCCGGTAGCGAGCCGACACAAACGCCGGCCCGGCGAGTCGGGGAAGCTCGCCTCCAGACGTCGAAGGCGCGACCAGAACCTCGATCTCGTCGCCGATCACGCGAATCTCGTCGGCCGCGAGCGCCGGGTCGGTCAGCAACACAGAGCCCGGGGCGGTCGCGCTCGTCGTCGGTCGCCGCACGATGATCTCGGCGTCGAGCGAGAGGCTCCCGGGCAGGATGTCGAGCCGGAAGCGACCGTCCGCCGTCTCGACGAACCCCCCACTGGCAGCCGAGACGAGCTTCGAGACCTCGTCGGGAAGACTCGCTCCCGTCGCATCGACCAGGAGGTCGGCCGCGTTCTCGCGGGGCTGCGCGGGCTCGCGGTCGGCCACGATGCCAGCATCGCGTGTCGTCACCGGATAACCGGCGGTCGTGATGGTGAGCGTCGCGAGCCCGGCCGGAACGGCCGTGAGCGAGTAGAGGCCCTGCGCATCGCTCGTTGCGCTCGCGCCGCTCGACGTCTGCACGAGCGCACCGGCGATCGGCTGCCCGGTCGCGCGGTCGAGCACGCGGCCCGCAAGATGGCCGGTCTGCGGGCGCGGGGTGAGCGCAGTCGAGAGCGTCGCTGCCTCGCCGTTCGTGAGCGCGAGCACCGCCGCCGCGTGCGGCAAATAGGCGGGATGCTCGACCTCGATCGCGTGGCTGCCTTCCGGGATTCCGTCGAGCTGGTAGCTGCCATCGCGTGCGGTCGAAGCGCTCAGAAGGCTGCTTCCCGCAACACGTACACGCGCAAGGTGGATTGGGTTTCCGGTCTCCGCGTCCGTCACCGTCCCCGACACCTTCGCCCACGTCCGCGGCGCAAGCGCGTAGTCGAGCGTGTCGGTGGCGTTGGCCACGACGAGGGCGTCGAGCGTTTGCGGATCATGGCCGGGAATCTCGGCGCGTACGGTGATGCGTTGTCCCTCGCCGAGGCCCGAGAGCGTGAAGGCGCCCGCGGCGTCGCTCACCGACGACAGGCTGCCGCTCGTGATCGCAACACCCGCGAGCGGCTTGCCCGTGAATGCGTCGCGCACCGTGCCGTGCGCCGTCGTGCCCACGGCGATCGTCTCCTCGTTGCCGGTCTGAATCGGGTACTCGAGGTCGGCGCGCACGGGGTAGCCGCTCGGCGGCGACTGCAGGTCGCCGTAGCTGAAGAACGTGTCGACGAACTCGGCCTTGCGCAGGCGAAGGGTCACGCTGCCCGCGATCAGGTCGGCGAGCGTGTACCGGCCCGCGCCGTCACTCGTCGTCGTGCGGTCGGTGCCGAGCACCGCGATCTCGACGCCGGGCTCGGGAAGGCCGGTGAGCCGGCTTCGCACGGTGCCTGCGATCGTCACCCGCGCGGGCCCGCCACCGGGCGGAGGCGGCGGCGTGTAGGTGGCAACGAGCGGGCCGCTCGCCTCGCGCGTCTCACCGATCGCGACGCTGCCCGAGAACAGCGTGCGCGACTGAAAGCCGGGCGCGTTCGCGGTGGCCGCGACGGCGCCGGGCGCGACGGGCAGCGCGTAGCGGCCTTCGGCGTCGGTCACGACGATGAACGAAACACCACCCGCCGTGATCGTGACGAGCGCGCCCGCGATCGGCTCGCCGCTGCGCTGATCCGTCACGATGCCGGTGAGCGTCGCGATCTCCGTCGCGGTCGAGACCAGCGTGAATGCGAGCAGGTCGCTCGTGCCGGTAGCCGTGCGGTGCGAGACCACCCGAACCTCGTTCGTGCCGGGGGCGAGGGGGAAGGAGCCGAAGTCGACGATGCCCACCCCGGCAGGGAAGTTCGCCACGTTCGCAAGCCGCCGGCCTGCGACGAAGACGGCCTCGATCACCGAGTCCGCCAGCACTTCGAGGTGCACGGGCGGTGACGAAAGACCACTCGCAACGGCGCCGTCCGCCGGGCTCGCAAGCCGCAGGGCGCCGGCTTCTCGATGCACCACCACGTCGAGGCTCGACGCGTTTCCTGCGCGGTCCGTCGCGCGCACCGTGAAGAGGTTCGGGCCGTCGACCAGCGCCGCGCCGTCGGCATTCCAGCGATACGCCGTGAGGCCATACAGCGGGTGGCTCAGGTCGGGCGCGTACTGGCGCCGCGCGACGACACGACCACCGGCACTTTCGACATCGACCCGCGCAAGCTCGTCCACCACGCCCGCGAAGTCGATTGCATCCCCGAGCGAAGCCGTGCCGGACGTCGGGCCGACGAGGGTGATGCGCGGCGGACGCGTGTCGAGCGTGATCGTCCGCGTCGCTTCCTGCCCGAACGGATACGCCACGGCGCGAATCGTGTTGCTCCCGTTCGACAGCGTCACGGGCGCATGGAAGGTCATGCCATCGGCGTCCGGACCGACCGTCACGTTCTGAATCGAGACGAGCGGCGTACCGAGCGGAGCGCGCACTACGACATCGACGGTCGGCGTCGCGAGAAACTCGCCCTCTCCCGGCGCAACGATTTGAATCGGCTCCACCGCGGCGACACGGAACAGTGTGAATCCGAACCTGTGAGTTCCCGCGGCGGTTGCGATCTCGAGCGAGAACGGATTCGCGCCGATGTTGAGGCCGAGATCGAGAACGTCGGCCGCGAGCCCGGCCGGAAAACTGCGGCCATCGGGGACGCCGTTCACCGATACGATCGTGCTCGGCACGGAGAAGTTCAGATCGGCCAGAACGCGGCTCGCGAGCAGCGCCTGTCCATCGATCGGTGCCACGAGCCTTGCCGACGGCGCCGAGGGATCGCTCGTCACCAGCAAACCGCCAATCCCGACGTTGCGCCCCGCATCCTCGGCCGCAAAGAAGATCACGTTGTCCCCGAGACCCAGCGGCAAGTCGGGGATGGTGAATCGGCCGCCAGAGAGCGGCGCTCGACCACGCGCGGTCACGCCCAGTCCGAATGTTTCGACCCGGTACTCGATCTCGTCGTAGATCGGGCTTTCGTCGCTCACCGTGCCGGTGACCGTGATCGCGCTCGCTGCGACGGTGGAGGCGTCAGCCCGACGCCAGCGAGGAGTGCGGTTCGATCTTGTGGGAGGGCGATCTTGCTCCGGCCCAAAGCCGGGAGGTTTGCCCGGCGGGCAACCGGATCGTGTACCGGGAATGGGACGAATCTCTCGGCGAGTTCGGTCCTGCCACCACGGCCGTCTGCGAGGGCGGAGACGTAGAACTCTGATCGATCGCGGGCGCCGTCAGCGCGCGCGTGCCAGCGACGCCACCTCTTCTGCGATCGCGGGCGATGCGGTGAGCCCCGGGGATTCGATGCCGAGCAGGTTGATGAAGCCGGGCACGCCGGACGACGCGCCGTCGTCGATCTCGAAATCGCGAAAGGTTTCTCCGGGGCCGGCGAGTTTGGGTCGGATTCCCGCGTAATCGGGCGCGAGCCATCGCGGCTCGATCGCGGGCAGGTACCGGCGCGCGGCTTCGGCGAAGTGGGCGGCCTTGCCGGGATCGACCTCATGGCGCTCGTGCGTGACGTATTCCGTATCCGGCCCAAAGCGCACGCGGCCGGCGAGGTCGAGCGTTGCGTGGATGCCGAGTCCGGCGACCGCGGGTACGGGATACACGAGCTGCGCGAGATGCAGCGGCGCAGCAGGCGCGAGTGAGAAGTAATCGCCCTTGCACGGATGCAGCCGCCAGCCGCGCGCGTCGACGTCGAAGCCGGCGAGCGTCGCGATCTGCTGCGCGCGCAATCCCGCGGCATTGACCACGATGCGCGCGCGCAGGGCCTCGATTTCGCCGCCGGGACGCCGCGCCCGAACGACGAACTCTTCGCCCGCGCGATCGATGCCCACCACTTCCGCCTCGCAGACCAGCGTCGCGCCGTGTGCTTCGGCTTCGGCCGCGAACGAGTACGCGAGCGCTTCGGGATCGACGATGCCGGTGTCCGGCGAGACGAGCGCTGCGACCGCGCGCACCGCGGGCTCTCGACGCGCGACTTCCGCGCCGTCCACGATCGCGAGTCCCGGCGCGCCGTTCGCGCGGCCGAGCGCGTACAGGCGTTCGAGCGTCGCGACTTCTTCGATCGCCGTCGCGACGACGAGTTTTCCGATGCGCCGGTGAGGAATGCGGTGGCATGCGCAGCGCTCGTAGAGCAGCGCACGACCGCGCGCGCAAAGTCGTGCTTTGCGCGACTCCGCCGGGTAGTAGAGCCCGGCGTGCAGCACCCCGGAGTTGCGCGTCGTCGTCTCGCGTGCGAGCGCTTCACGTCGCTCGAGCACGGTCACCGGCCGGCCGTCGCGCGACAGCGCGGCCGCCACCGCGAGACCGACCACACCACCGCCGATCACGACGGCCTCTCCGCGCGCGCTCATGCGCGGCCCGCGCGCTCGCGCCCCCTCGCCGGGCGCAACAGGCCCGCAAACGCCACGCGGCGATCGCGCGCACCGAACGCGAGGAACCCGATCGAGAGCGCCGCGTACATCCCGATGAAGAGATACCGAACGTGTGTGCTCGGAAAGAAGAGCTGAGCCACGAAGAGCACCGCGATCAGGACCGCTTCGCGCGCACCGAAGCGCAGATCGGCGATCAGCAGGGTGGCGAAGATCGACTGCGCGGAGGTCAGCAGCAGCTCTTCGGTCTGACGCGCATCGAGCGGAAGTCCGTGCGTGGTACCGCTCGCGATCGAATACGCGATCGGGATCGCTCCCACCAGCAGCGTCCACTGGTTCACTTTCGACGAGACCAGCGCGCCGATTCCGACCGAACCGCGCCCCCGCACCGCGAAGAGAATCGCCACCACGAACTCCGGCGATTCGGAGGCGAGCGGTGCGAGCCACTGCACGAGCAGAAACTCGTCGATGCGGTGGTTGCGTCCGACGTGGACCAGCCCGTC
>CAZDHU010000072.1:0-12620 GCA_964505355.1 uncultured Myxococcaceae bacterium
GCTTGTCGAAGGCCACGGCATGGACGGGGGCTCCGATCGCCTGAATCCAGTCGACCAGCGCACCTGGCGCTCGACACGCGACGAGAACCTCTTCGCCGAGCGCCCGGAGCCCGACCACCAGATTCCGAACCGCGAACTGGCCACCGCCGACGAAGGACTTGTCGATCACTTCGAGGATTTTCAGGGTAGACCTCGTGCGCGCCAGGGATGAAAGGGCGCCGCAATCCATCGCGCGGGTCGGGCGCGCGCGTGGATCCAACGGCGCGATCGCCAGACGGACGGCAAGAGTCGCAACGCGTCGAGATAGCCGGGCAACGACGCCGGTGCGCGCAGCAGCACGTAGGCGAGACGCCCGGCCTCGTACGGCAACCAGAACGGCAGCGCGCGCAACAGATCGATCGCGCGCTCGCATTTCACGAGTACGAGCAGCCGATTTCGCAACGCGAGGCGCTGCTCGAAGGCGCGTCCGGGGCCGCGCTCGGTGGCGCGCAGGGCATTCTTGCCGCCCCGGCCGTGCGTTGCGACGAGCGTCGGAACCAGGCGACAGCGCCAGCCTTGCAACTGTGCACGCCACGAGAGATCGAGATCGTCGTAGTAGGCGAACAGACGCTCGTCGAGCACCAGCCCGTCCTCCGCCACGTCGTCGAGCATCGCGCGCCGGTGCAGCGCGACCGCGCCCGTGCAGCCGAAGACGTCCTCCTCCGGCCAGTCGGACGGCGGTCGCTCGCCCTGGCCGCGATCGAAGACCCGGCGCAGTCGATCGAGGAACAGGCCGCTCGAATCGATGCGCCCGTCTTCGAGCAGGATCAGCGGTGCGATCGTGCCGACGTCGGCATCGATCGCCATCAGCCGCCCGGCGAGATGCGCGATGAACTCCGGCGGGAGAACGGCATCCGGGTTCAGCAGCAGCACCCACGGCGCACGAGACTCCGCGAGCGCACGGTTCTGCCCGCCGCAAAACCCGCGGTTCGTCTCCGAGCTCACGAGCTTTCCCCCGAGACCGCGCGAAAACGCCGCCCGTACGCGCTCGCGGGTATCGTCGGTCGACGCGTTGTCGACCACGACCAGCTCGAACGAAACGCCACGCTGTCGTCGCAGACCGTCGAGACAGGCGTCGATCACGGCGGCGCTGTTCCAGGTCACGATCTGGACGACCACGCCGCTCACGCCGCGGACTCGCGCCGCCGGCGTGCGCGCAGCGCCGACTCGAACGCCGCTTCGAGACGCGCGAGCACCGCACGAACGTCGTACTGCGCCTCGACGAGCGTTCGCGCCGCACGCCCGATCGCCGCCCGTCGCGCCGGGTCCCCGAGCAACTCGACCAGTCGTTCGGCGAAGGCGTCCGGCGCATCAGCACGACACCAGTGAACGCCATTCTCGCCGGCCGCTCCCTCCAGTCCGACACCGGTCGATACGACCGGAAGCCCCGAGGCGAACGCTTCGAGAATCTTCCCGCGCATGCCCCCGCCCGAGAGAACGGGGTTCGCGAAGACGGCCGCTTCGCGGTAGCAGCCCGCGAGATCTTCGACGCGTCCGAGAACGGCGGCGCCGAGCGAACGCAGCGCCCCGGCCTGCGCTGCTTCGAGGCCCGGACCGACCAGCGAGAGCGTCGCCGATGGCATCCGCGCGCGAACGGCCGGCCAGACGCGTTCCGTCAGCCAGTGCACGGCTTCTACGTTCGGGTGATGTCGATAGTTGCCCACGAAGAGTACGGTCGGCGTCCGAGCCGGAACCTGCGCCGGGGTGAACGCCTGCGTATCGACGACGTGAGGCAAAACGTCGACCGGGCGACCGCTCGCCGCGCGCATTCGCTCCGCCTCGAGTTCCGTGATCGCGAACAGGCGATCGAAGCGACGCAGCACCTCCGACTCGAACCGGCGGACGCGCGGCAGCTCGAGCGTGATGTAGTGCTGATACGGACTCTTGTGCCGGAACTCGACGCCGCGCAGGCGTTCGATCGCGAGCGACATCGACTCCTGCTCGGCGAGCACGCGTGCGACGTGCGGACCGAGGCCGGCCGTGAGCGGCTCGAGCAGAGAGAGTTCGAGGTGCACGACGTCGAGCGGCTGCTCGCGGTCGAATCCCTCGAGCGCAGCGCGGAGCGCGGGATTTCGATTGTGCGCGACGTAGTATGGTTCCCGCCCGAGCGCCCAGCCCGCCTTGGTCAGCCACGAGGACGGCGGCCGCGGCAAACAGCGCTGAACGACACCGAGCCCGGCCAGCTCTCGCTCCGCGGCCTCGGCCTCTTCCGCGTCGCCATGGCGATGCGTGAGTACCAGCACTTCGTGGCGCGCGGCGAGGTGACGCACCATTGCGTAGACCCTCGTGGTGCCACCGACGGCACGCGAGTGCACGGGATATGCGTGGACGATCGCGATTCTCACGGCTCGCTCCCGCCGTGCGTGCCCTCGCGAGACGCGAGCCAGAGATCTCCCGCGGCGAGCAGACCCGTCGGTCGCGCGAGCAGCCCGACGAGGGCGAGCCCCGCCGCTGCGACCGAAGGACGCCACGACGCGTCACACGCGAGCACGATCCCGATCGGCGCGACGACGAGTAGCAGCGCCGGCAGATGACGCAGTCCGAGACCGAGCGGCGCGATCCGGCGCTGATGAATCGCGGACTGCACGACCAGCGAAAGTGCGGATGAGATACCGAGCGCGATCGCAGCGCCCTCGATGCCGCGATCGGCGACGAACCAGAGATTCGCCAGCAGATTCGAAACCACGGCGAGTACGGTCATGCTCAGCAGCACGTTCTGCAGGTGCGCGGCCTGCAGCGCCTGGCCGATTGCGGCGTTCGCGGCGTGCAGGGGCAGCAGGGCCGCGAGCAGGCGAAGCGTGGGCGTCGCCTCCGCGAAGCGTTCTCCGTACACGATGCGCACCAGCGGATCCGCGACCGCGATCAGCCCCAGCGCGAGCGGCATGCTGCTCACGGTCAGCAGGCGCATGGCGCGCGACGAGGCTTCTTTCCATCGCTCGGTCGAGACCGAAAACGCGAGTGCGAGACGCGGATACAACGCCGACATCAGGCTGCTCGGCACCAGCAGCGCCATCGCGTAGAAGACCGACGCCACCGCGTAGAAGCCGGTTTCGCGCTCGGTTCGCAGGGCGCCGATCACCAGCACGTCCTGGCGGAAGTAGACGATGCCGAGCGCGTACATCGCCCCGAACGGAGCGAGCGCGCGCAGAAACGGTCCGAGGGGACGATCCGGCGTTCGCCAGGTGTGGCGCGCACCGGCGCGTGACAGCACGAACCGTCCGGCAACGAACGCCGCGATGCGCGCGAGCGTGAGCCCGGCGCAGAGTCCGAACAGCCCGCCACCGAGGGCGAAGACGGCGATCGCGGCCAGCACTTTCGCGACGCCTTCGACGAGCGAGATCGTCGCGATCCGTGGATGCAGCTCGCGCCCGATCAGCCACCCCTCCTGAACGGAGATCCAGGACGACGGAAGGATCGAGATCGCCAGCACGAAGGCAGCGGGACGCACATCGGGCGGCAAGGCGAGCCGCGCGTAGAGCAGGAAGAGCACGGTCGCGAGCAATCCGGTCGCAAACCCCGTGCGGTGTCCTTCCCGCGCCACCTCGTCGGCATCGCCCGGGTGAGCCGCGACGTCCCGGGCGACGAGCGAAGGGAATCCGCCGCCCGCGATGGACTGCGCGATCAGCACCATCGCCACCAGCTCGACCCAGGCTCCGAGCACGTGCTCGCCGAGCACACGCGCCACCGCGACGTTGATGCCGAAGGAGAAGAGCGGCACGGAAAGGCGCGCGGCGAGCATGGCGAGACTGTTGGTGACGATCGATGCCATGGTCTCAACGTTCGGTGGACGCCGGCCGGGCTTCGATCACCAGCCGCTCGGCGCGCCCGCTGCGTTCGACCCGGCGCACCAGCGGCGCCAGTGCGAAGCGGCTGAGTCGAAGCGCGAAGGCCAGCAGGCCGGTCGGCGCACGCCACGCGCGCATCGCCTCCGCGGCGGCGGCGGCATCGGGCGGGGCCGGCGCGCTCGCCGTGATCACCGGGCCGCGCATCGCACGCAATGAGCGGAGCAGCCGTTTGACCTGATGCGGACTCCAGACCGGATCGATCGCCGTTCGCACGTCGAGCACGACGAGGCCCGCCGCCTCGACGATGCTGCGCAGCGTAGCGGGCTCGAAGTGATGGAGATGCTGCTCCGGCCGCAGATCCTTCCACGCGAGTCCTTCCTGCCGTGCCGCCAGCGAGCCGAAGTTCGGCACCTCGATCAGCAGCCGCCGGCCGACGCGCGGCGCGACTTCGCGGGCGAGAAAATCGAGCGGGTGTTCCACGTGCTCGAGCACGTGATGCAGTGTGACGACGTCGTAACGCACGCCCGCCGGCAGCGCGTCGAGCGACCCGAGCACGGGAACCCCGAGGCGGCGGCTCGCCTGCTCGCGAGCGAACTCCGACAGCTCGACGCCCGCCACCGTCCAGCCGCGCCGTTGTGCGTGCAGGAGGAACGTCCCGACCGCGCATCCGACGTCGAGAATCGAACCGCGCAACCCGGCCGCTTCGAACGCGGCCAGTTCGGGCTCGAATCGCTGCGCGTCGAAGTACTGCGCGAATGCCGAGTCGAAGTCGTATCCCGTGCCATTCGCGCGAAAGTACTCGTCGCCGTAGTCGAAGGCCGCGCGGCGCGAAGTCGCCACGAGACCGCACTCCGTACAGCGGACCAGAGGCCCGTCGCCGATCGGCGTGCCGTGCGGGTGACGGCATTGCGCGGGCACGATCACCGTCACGAGCGCGCGGCCTCGGTCGGCGCGCGGGCGTGCCGCCGGCGCGGGCGGTTCTCCTGCAATGCGCCGAACAGCAGGCCGACCTGAAACCAGACGATCGAACGCAGCGGCTCGAGGCGATGACTGAAGTCGGCGAGCTGCGAGAGCAAGAAGCCGCCGAGCCCGGCGATGCAGGCCGCGACGATCCAGCCGAGTTCCGGATCTCGCATGCGCGGCAGGTGATGCAGCGCACCGAGCAGAATCGTCGCGAACAGGGCGAGAAAGAGCCCGAGCGCGGGAATGCCCGCTTCCGACGATTCGAGCAGATAGAGGTTGTGAACCGGCGCCGGGAAGTACTCCATCACGTCCTTCGGATCGTACGCCGACATGCGTTCGACGAAGTTGTTGAGCCCCGCACCGAAGAACGGGTGGTCTGCGGTCATCCGCAACGCGATTTGGTTGAGATCGAATCGCACGTCGACGTTGCCGGATGCACTTCGTGTGAGTCGCGAGTAGACGCGCGGCGCAAACGGAGCACCGATCACCGCGCCGGCGACGAGCAGAACGAGAGCGCGATTTCGCAGTCGACGTCCATCGATCAGTCGCGCGTGAACGGCCAGCGCGCCGAGCAGCGCGAAGGCGAGCAGGCTCGAGATCCAGGCGCCGCGCGAGAGCGTGAGCAGCAGACCAACGAGCCCGATCACGAGGCCGCCGGCGCAAACGAGTCGGACTCCCGCATGGCGCGCCGCGCCGAGCCCCCCGGCCAGCAGCGGCAACCAGATCACGAGCGAGGTCGCGTAGACGATCGGATGCGCCATCAGCCCGGCAGGCCGCAGCCGAGCCTCGCCCCCTTCGAGCACTTCGGTCAGCAGTTCGGCGTTTCCGCCGAGCCAGCCGGCACCGATCGGGCGGCCGGTCACACCCTGCGCGATGGCGAGGCCGGAATGCGCCGCGAGCTGAAGCGCGACGAGCACGAGCACGAACCCGAGTTGATCCCTGCGGAAGATGGCGGCGACGATCCAGGCGAGGACGAACGCGTGCAGCGTCGACGCGATCTCGAACAGCGCGAGATCACTCCGCTCGGCCAGCGCCGCAGAGATCCCGTACCAGCCCGCGAGCAGAGCGGCGAAGACGACCACGCGCGCCGGAATCGGGCTCTCGACGCGGCGAAGCAGACGTCCGAGCAGCGCGATCCCAACGAGGAGATAGAGGCCGACGTCGGAGACGGCGAACCGGAAGCCGGGCCAGCCGCCAACGTGTTCCTGATACCCGAGATACGCGTCGATCGGCACCGCGACCAGCCCGACCAACAAGAGAAACAGGCAGTCGGTCGCGCGCGCCGGGGCGAATCGGATGATCGCGAGCAGGCCGACGGCACCGAGCAACGAACCCGACAGCAACAACGCGACCTTGCCCGAGCTCGCCGCAGTTGCGACCAGCGCGATGCCAAAGATCACCGCTCCGGGAACGAGGATCGCGCGCGGGATCGGGTTCTCCCCGGCGGAGGCGAAACCATCCGCTTCTGCCCGCGTCAACGCACCACCCCTCGATCTCCTCTCTGGCCATCGCCGGACGTTCTGATCGGTCCTCGAACGCGCTGGCTGAAGCCACGCGTCCGAGGATTCCCGTGCCGCAAGAAACGACTCGGCCGAGAGTTGCGCGTCCGCGGCGCGCGGTCGAGCAGGCATTCGCCCGCCACGCGACGCCCGGGCACCGGGCGAGCCGATCGCCGAGACGCGCCGCCGTCAGGGGTGCGAACGGAGAAGGCCGTGGGGACTCGATCTCCCCACGGCCTTCAGGTTGGACCGAAACGCTCGTGCGCGCGATCAGGCCACGCGGCGGCGGCGGACTGCGGCGAGCGCGACCAGCGCGCCGCCGAGCAGCATCGCCGTTGCGGGCTCGGGCACGAAGTTCACCTGCGTGACGGCGGTTCCGAAATAGAAGCCCGCGAGGCTCGGCAGCCCGAGCGTCGTGAGCACGGCCGCGCCTTCGGGCGTGAACGTCATTCCGAGGCCCGTCGCGACGACCGACACCGCATGCGTGATGCATGAAGTCGCCGGCGAGCCGCAGGTCGTCAGGTTGAAGACGGGCACCGCGGCGGCGAACCCGCCGACCGAGAACGAGACGTCGGCCGTCACCTTCTGCGCGGTCATGTCGATCACGAAGTTCCGCAGATCGACCGAGTTGCCGAGGAAGCTCACCTGCAACCCGCTGCCGAGGTGCTCGATCGTACCGTCGAACGAGGTGGGCAGATTCACGTCGCCCCCCGTGATCGGCAGCACCACGAACAACAGACCCGGAGCAGACAGGGGAATCGCGCTGCCCAGCGCGCTCAGACTCACGCCGGCTGCACCGAGGACACCCACCGACGTGACGTCGATCGTGGTTCGCTCACCGGCGATCGGGAGTGCCCGTGCCGGCGACCCGACGCTCAACGCAACGCCCAGTACGACGGCCACCGCCGACATCCGGCCCCACCCGCTCCGCATCATTCTCTTCAGCATGTTTCAGGCTCCTGGCGGTTCGACACGCCCGCGCGCAGCACCGACTGCCGGCGCACGCACGGGTGCCCGTATTGCATGGGTGTAGTGGTCGCGACGGGCCAGAAGTGGCAGCCGTCACGGTGAGTTCCGCCGGGCGGGCGATCGGAACTCTCGCTCGAATCGCGCTTCGATCGAGGCGGCGAACCGGAACGAAACCTCCGACCGGCTGTCACAGCCGGAGGTTTCGACCCGAGTTGCCGATTCGTGAGGTGTCAGGCGCCGCTCTCGCCCTTCGTCTCCGCCGGTGCCGCCGGCACGCGACGCTTCACCCCCTTCGCTGCGTAGACGGCCTCGGCGATCTTGCCGCGCATTTCCGTGTTCTCGCGCAGAAAGCGACGCGCCTGCTCGCGCCCCTGGCCGATGCGCTCACCTCCGTACGAGTACCAGGAACCGCTTTTTTCCACGATTCCGCATTCGGCGCCGAGATCGAGCAGGTCGCCTTCGAGCGAGATGCCTTCGTTGTAGAGGATGTCGAACTCCGCCTGGCGGAACGGCGGGGCGCACTTGTTCTTCACCACCTTGACGCGGGTTCGATTGCCGACCACCTCTTCGCCATCCTTGATCGCGGCGATCCGGCGCACGTCGAGCCGCACCGAGGCGTAGAACTTCAGTGCATTGCCTCCGGTCGTCGTCTCGGGGTTCCCGAACATCACGCCGATCTTCATCCGGATTTGATTGATGAAGACGACGGTGGCGTTCGACTTCGACACCGTCCCGGTCAGTTTGCGCAGCGCCTGGCTCATCAGGCGGGCCTGCAGGCCGACGTGCGCATCGCCCATCTCGCCTTCGATCTCAGCCTTCGGCACCAGTGCCGCCACCGAGTCGACGACCACCAGATCGACCGCGCCCGAACGCAGCAGCACGTCCGTGATCTCGAGCGCCTGCTCCCCCGTGTCGGGCTGCGAAACGAGTAGATCTTCGACGCGCACACCGAGGCGGCGCGCGTAGGACACGTCGAGGGCGTGCTCGGCGTCGATGAACGCGGCCACGCCGCCGAGGCGCTGAACCTCGGCCACGGCATGCAGCGAGAGCGTCGTCTTGCCGCTCGATTCCGGGCCGTAGATCTCGATCACCCGACCTCGCGGATATCCGCCGACGCCGAGTGCGAGATCGATGCTCGCCGACCCGCTGGGGATCACGTCGATCTCGCGATCGATCGCGTCCTCGGTCATCTGCAGGATCGACCCCTTTCCGAACTGCTTCTCGATCGTCGACACCGCGAGTTCGATCGCTTTGCGCTTCTGGTTCTCTCGCGGGTTCTGGGTGACGGGAGTCTGTGTGGCCATGACGAACCTCCAATCATTGGTTGGCGTGGGGGTGAAGGAGCGGCGCAGAGGCACCCTCGTGCACTGCGCGGGAATCGAGCGATTCGACGGACGCGAACGGAAAGCGCGCGAGCATCGTGTACCGAGACCCGCCCGGCCCGGGCCGGCTTTCGAAGAGCACGGCGGCATCGGCCGACATCGCCGTCGACTCGGCGACCACCGCGATGCCCTCGATCTGCGCGGGATCGATGCGCTGGCGCTCGCGCACTCGCGCCAGCGTGACGTGCGGCCGGAAATGCCGCGTTTCCCGCGCAAAGCCGGCAGCGAGCGCCGCTCGTTCGGCGGCTGCCGCGAGCGCCTCGAGCGAAGCCTCGGGATGCAACTCGAGGGCGACCACACGCGCGCGCGTCGTCGAAGGGAACGCATGCACGGCTCCGAGCGTCGCTACGAAGGATGGCTGGATCGCGAACTCTCGTTCGAAAGCGCGAATCATCTCCGGCACGCGTTCGCGTGCCACGTTGCCGAAAAAGCGAAGCGTCACGTGCAGGCCTTCGGGTCGAACGCGGCGCAGAACGCCGCCGGGCGCGGCGGCCTCCTCGAGCAGACGCCAGATCCGAAGCGCCTCGCTTCGGACCGCCCCGGCGAGCGGGAGTGCCACGAACAGGCGAGCGAACGCGCTGTCACGAGGCGCGTTCATCCGCGCCTCCGCATGAGGGTCGGACCAACGAGCGATTCTCCCGCGAGCGCCCGCCGCACCCAGTCGAGAGCCACCTGCGCCGTGAGCCGTCGATGGCGCTCGCGATCGAGCGGGAAGACGAAGCGCTCGACGTGTGTGCCCTGCGCATGCGCGAGTGCGACGAAGACGAGTCCGACCGGCTTCTCTGGCGACCCGCCGAGAGGCCCCGAGATCCCCGTCGTGGCGAGGCCAAAGTCGACCCCGAAGCGCTGCCGGACCGCTTCGGCCATGGTGCGTGCGACGGGCTCGGACACCGCGCCGTGTGTTTCCAGCGCGCCCGCCGGTACGCCGAGCAACGCCTCTTTGGCAGCGTTGGCATAGGCGACCACGCTTCCGCGGAAGACTTCGGAAGCACCGGGCACGGACGTCACGAGCTGGGCCACGAGCCCGCCCGTGCAGGACTCCGCGATCGCCAGCGTGCGACCGGCGGCGCGCAGCGCCTGCACGACGACCGCTTCGAGACCGTCCTCGCCTTCGCCATAGACCAGCGCGCCGAGCCTGGAGCGAATCGACTGACAGACCGTTTCGAGTCGAGCATCCGCTTCGAGAGCCGTACTCGCTCTCGCGAGCGGACGCAGCAGATTGTCGGGAAACGCGGTCCGAAAACCGAGCGTCACGCCGCTCGCTTCGTTCGCCACGTCGTGCAGCAACTCGTCGAGCGCGGATTCGCCCATCCCGAACGTGCGGAGCAGGCGCGCGCGCACGACTCCGTGAGTCGCGCGACGGGCCGCGATCCGCGGCAGAACCTGCTCGTCCATCATCCGCTGCAACTCGCGCGGCACGCCGGGCAGAGCGAAGAACGTCGCGGCGTTCACCCGCAAACCGAACCCCGGAGCCGTTCCGATCGGATTTTCGAGCACTTCGGCACCCTCCGGGAAGAGAGCCTGCTTTTCGTTGATCGCGGCCATCTCGCGGCCCACGCGCTCGAAGAACGCACGGATCGCGACGAGCGACGGCTCGTGCCGCACGAGACGCCGGCCGAACGTCGCGGCGAGCACTTCGCTGGTGAGATCGTCGCGCGTCGGCCCGAGCCCGCCGGAGACCAGCACGAACGAACTGCGCCCGGCGGCTCGTTCGAAGGCATCGCGCATGTCGGCGGTGTCGTCGCGCACCGAGACGTGGAACCGGGTCTCGAGATCGAGCGAGAGCAGCCGATTGGAGAGGAATGCCTTGTTCGAATCGACGATCTCGCCTCTCAGCAGTTCGTCGCCGATGGTGAGTATCTCGGCGTGCATCAGCGCACCGCTCCCGTCAGCCAGAGGGCCGCGGCCAGGCCAAACGCCGCAAATACACCGGCCAGCACGTCGTCCATCACCACGCCCGCCCCTCCCGGCACGTTGCGCTCGATCTGGCGCACCGGCCCGGGTTTCCAGACATCAAACACCCGGAACAGGACGAATCCGGTCACAGTGGCCGCGACGGGGCGGGTCGGGCGAAGGACGAGAAGCGGGGCCAGTGCCAGCAGTTGCCCCACGATCTCGTCGACGACGATCCGACCGTCGTCCTCGGTGCCGAAAAGCGCCTCGCAACGGTCGGCCGCCCAGATCGCGAGCGCCGTCAGGGCCCCCGTCGTGAGCGCGAACAGGCCGAGCGGGAGTCGCGCGAAAAGCAGGAACAGACCGACTCCGGCCGCCGCTCCCGCCGTTCCCGGCGCCACCGGGCAATACCCGACACCACAACCCGTGGCCACGCACCAGGCGAGCGCGTCGGGGATTCTGCGCGGCGGCCTCGAGCGGCCCGAACCGGCGACCTGCGGATGCGATGAGTCGATGGGGAGAACCGCGCGGAACCGAGGAAGGCGACGCCTCGGCGGGGGACCGGGCGACTTCCAGAGACTAGGAAACGAATCCGGGAATGGCACGAACGATCGAACGACGGCGGAGAAGACGGTTTCGGGCCGAAGATCGGGATCGCCGGTCGATGCTCGGGGCCGGCCAATCGCCGGGGTCAAGGCCCCGGCGGCAACGGTCGATGAATCCCCCGGGCCTCCCGGCCCTTCGACGCCGGAGATCTGATGTCGCTCCCGTCCGTGGAATCTGCACCCGGTGCTGCGCCGGCCGATCTGCTCGTATCCCCGGCGGCCGATGCCGCGGCCGGGCATTCGCACGGCGACATCAGTGCCCTGCTCTTCGAACTGGCGCGCGCGATCCGGGCGCGACGCTGCCTGCCCGCCGAGGACGAGCGCTGCCGCGAGGCGATCCAGCGCGCACACGACGCGTGCCGTGGGAACGCAGCGAGATCCGGCGCCTTCTCGCTCGTCGTCGAAGACGACGGCTTTCGGGTCGCTGCCACCGGAGAGCGAATCGCGCGCGACCCGGCTCCGGCGCTGGCGCAGCGCTGCCGCGATCAGAGCATCGAATCGCTCGACTTCGCATCCGGCATCGCGCTCGACACGTTCGCGCGCGTGGTCGATCGGCTCGCACTGGCAGCGGACGCGAAGGATTCGGATCCCGGCCTGCCCGCCGCTCCCGATCCCGCGCTCGACGAAATCATCCGACCGCGCGCCGCGTGCACCGAAGGCACCGCATCCACGGGGCGAGACTCGACGCTCGACACACTTCCGTGTCACTTCACCGAGGCCGATCCGGTCGACGCGGAGTGCGAAGCGATGCGGGGCCAGCCGATGGAACCCGTCGCGTCGCCGCGATCCGGACCTCCGCTCGAAACGACGGCGCCCACGCTGCGAACCGATGCGAAGCCCGGCGAGGGACCGCTCGCGGCCAGCGACCCATCGACCCGCGCGACGCCTTCGTCCGACGGACTCTCGGTCGAGGACGACGGCTTTGCGCTTCTCGAAGGGCTGCTGCGGCAGAGCGCAGATCCTTCGGCCGACGACGAGGCGCGCGCGCGCGCGCGCAAGGAACTCGTCTCGCGCGCCGCCGTGGCGCCGCTCGACGTTCTGGTCTCCCGCGCCTGCTCGCCCGACGCGTCGACCAGCATTCGCGCGTCGCAAATCCTGTTGCAGCTCGGTGCGCCCGTGGTGCCCGAGCTCCTCGACCGAATCGTGGCCGAGAAGGACGAACGCCGGCGCGGTGCGCTGTGCGGCGTCCTGATCGTGATGGGTGAAACCGCGACGCCCGTGCTGATCGACGCGATGAATCAATCGAGCGACACGCGATCGCTCACCGCCGTCTGGCTCGCCGGCGAAATTCAGAACGCAGCGGCGGTGCCGGCCCTCGCACGGGCCACCGACAGTTCCGAAGGTCAGCTCCGGCGCGAAGCCGCGCGCGCGCTGGCCAAACTGGGGCATCCGGATGCGATCGCAGCGCTCGACGTGATGCTCGCGAGCGGAGATCCCGAGCGGGTTTCTCTCGCGGCCTGGTGTCTGGCCGCCTCACCGGGAGCC
>CAZDHU010000073.1:0-11914 GCA_964505355.1 uncultured Myxococcaceae bacterium
CCGGCCGACTGCGCGCCTCGGCCGCCGCACGCGATCTTTTCGGCGACGCGTTCGTCGAGCACTTCGCCGCCACGCGCGAATGGGAGGAGCGCGAGTTCCGCCGGCAGATCACCGACTGGGAGCTGGCGCGCTACTTCGAAATCATCTGATCGCGGGCGGCGCTCACGCCCCGGCGCCCGCGCGCCGCCCTCGGACGAACTCGACGACCATCGGCAACACCGAGACGAAGACGATCGCGAGGATCACGGTTTCGAAGTTGCGCTTGACGAGCGGGATGTTTCCAAAGAAGAAGCCGGCCAGCGTGAGCGAGACCACCCAGACGATCGCGCCCGTCACGTTCCAGACCGCGAAGTGGCGATAGTCCATGCGGCCGACGCCCGCGACGAACGGCGCGAACGTGCGCACGATCGGCACGAAGCGCGCGAGGAAGATGGTCTTTCCGCCGTGTTTCTCGTAGAACGCATGCGTGCGGCGCAGATGCTCGGGATTGAGCAGGCGCGAGCGTTCGCTGCTGAAGACCGCGGGGCCGAGGTAGCGGCCGATCGAATAGTTCGCGGCATCGCCGAGGATCGCCGCCACGATGAGCAGCGCGCAGACGATGGGGAGCGAAAGCGGCGAGCCCTCGATCGAAACCAGTGCTCCGACGGCGAAGAGCAGCGAATCGCCTGGAAGCACGGGCGTCACGACCAGACCGGTCTCACAGAACACGATCAGGAACAGGATCAGATAGACGAAACTTCCGTAGTCGATCGTCAGTTGATTGAGGTGCACGTCGAGGTGCAGGAAGATTTCCAGCGCCTGCTTCAACCACTCCATCGATGCGCTCTCCTCACCGCTCGGACGGGCGGCGCGCGCAGGCTAGCCCGGATCGTCGGTGAAGCCCGCCGCCAGAACGGCGCTGGCCGCAGCCGGTTCGCGAGCGGTCAGGGCGAGGCGGGTCGCACCGGCGTCGCCAGCGCCCCGGCGATGCGCGGCGCGAGCAGGCGGAAGAGATCGACGTTCGGGCGATGGCGCATCACGAGCCCGCCGATCGCGGCGAACAGACGCCCCATCTGCACGAAGTCGCCGGGAATGGCGATGACGGGGTTGTCGCGCACGAGCGCCAGCACCTCCTGCGCTCGCTGCTGCGCGTCGCCGAAGGACGCCGTCGTCGCCCCTTCGCGAAACTGTTCGAGCATCAGCTCCGCGAAGGCGCGCAGCGTGTCGTCGTCGCCCGTGCGACTGCGAAATCCGAGTTCGGCGAAGAGCGTCGACATGCGTTCGGCGTCGCGCGCGAGAATCGCGAACGCGAGCGACGCCCAGGCGCGTCGCCGCTCCGGCGCGTAGCGCTGGACACTGCCGAAATCGAGCACCGCGAGCCGCGGCCCGTCGTCGCCCGGCACCACCAGAAAGTTTCCGGGATGCGGATCGGCGTGGCAGAGCCCGTGCTCCAGCACCTGCGCGCAGAAGCTCCCGATCAGGATCTCGAACAGGCGGTCGCGATCGCGCGCACCCGTTTCACCGCGCGTTTCACACGCGTCGAGCCAGTCGACGAGGCGCTCGCCGTCGATGCGTTCCATCACCAGCACCCGGCCGGACGACCGTTCGTCGTGGATGCGCGGGACGAGGATCTCGGGCGTCGTCGCGAAGCAGGCGGCGAACTCCGCGGCGTTGCGCGCCTCGCGCTCGTAGTCGAGCTCTTCGGTGACCGAGACCGAGAGTTCTTCGGCCACGGTTTCGAGATCGAAGCCCGGCAGCAGGCTCGAAAGCACCGGGGCGGTGACGCGCAGCGCGGCGAGATCGGCCTCGACGAGGCGGTCGACGCCCGGCACCTGCACTTTCACCACGACGCGCGTTCCGTCGGCCAGCGTCGCGCCGTGCACCTGCGCGAGCGATGCCGCGGCGAGCGGCGCGTCTTCGAAAGTGGCAAAGCAATCGCCGACGGCGCCGATCTCTTCGTCGATCCGGGCCCGGATCCGATCCCCCGGCACCGGGGGCACGCGATCCTGCAGCCGGGAGAGCGCCGTGACGTAGGCGTCGGGCAGCAGATCCGCACGACTCGAAACGAACTGGCCGAGCTTCAGCACGCCGCCTCGCAGCGACACGCAGAGTTCGTAGAGCCGTTCGGCGTTGTGACGATGCAGGCGCGCGAGGCCGTCGCGCACGGCCGCTTCTCCGAGCAGATCGGTTCGCGTGCCGCGGGTGGCGGCTTCGGCGCGATAGGTCGCCGCGAGACGCAGAAGCTCGCTGCTCACGCGCGCAAAGCGCGGCGTTCCGCGCACGCCCTCGCGCACGCGCAGCACGCTCTCGCGCGTCGCGGCGCGCAGCGCTTCGAACTCGTGCCGCACGTCGGCGGCGTCCTCCAGCACGTCGTCGCCGAAGCGCCCGACGTGTCGCGCCAGATTCAGCACGAGATCGCGCGCCGCTTCGAGCGTGCCCTCGAGGCGCAGCGACAGTTCGCGCAGCGGATCTCGCGCGCGCCCGTTCGAAATCGATTCAGCGTCCATCGGAGGTCTCCTTCAGGCCGGGGGATGCACCCGGCACACAGGCGTCGCAGCGAAATCGCGGCGGGGCGGCACCGTCGCTGACCCCGATCGCGGCCTGCGAACCGGCGGGCAGCAGCGCGTTGCAGGATTCGCAGACCGCGTTGACCGCGAGGCGCGCGCTCTGCCAGCCGAGCAAACGCGCGTGGGCCGCCGGGAGCGCGGGCGGTTCGACGAACTCGCGGGGCCGTCCGAAGCGCGCCGCGCGCGCGATCTCCGCGCTGTCGGCGACGATGTCTTCCACCAGCCCGAAGGTGTTCTGCAGAACGTTGCGGACGAGGTTCGATACCGAGAGGCCGAGCGAACTGGCACGCCGGCGGATCTCGTCGTCGAGCGATTCCGGCACTCGCGCGTGGATCACGCGCTCCTTGCGTCCGTCGGGCGGTTCGGACATCGCACGGCCTCCTGCTGCTGCGCGCGGGGTCGCGCGCGATCCCGGACGACTCGATGGCACCGCACTCGATCACGTTGTCACCGTTTGTATACGCTCGCCGGCGCCGCCTCGTCAACCGGGCCGGCCCCGCGCCGGCAATCGCCGGGCGGCGCCGGGCCCCGAACCCGAAGGATTCAGCAAGGCCGCGGCGAGGGTGTTCGCAGCCGGGCGCGCGCGAACGACCCCGATCCGTTCGTCAGCGCTACTCGCCCGGGCTCTCGCGGATCGCGCTCGCGTAGACGAACAGCGGGCCCGCCATCGCGGGCTTGCCGGCCGCGAACCCCGACGCTTCGAGCACGTGCTGCAAGCGCTCGACGGGGATCACGTGCAGACCCGCACGCGCGCGCAGCCAGCCGCGAACGTCGCCTTCCGGTTCGGCCCGCGCGAAGGTGCTCGCCGCAAAGCGAGCGCCCGGCGCGCTCACGCGCGCGACCTCGCGCAGGGCGCGCCCGAGATCGGGCATCTGGTGCAGCCCGCCCGCACAGAGCACACGCGAGAACGCGCGATCGACGAACGGCAGATCGAGTGCGTCGGCGCGCACCAGCAACACGTTCGCGAGCCCGGCCTTCCGGACGCGACGCGCGGCACGCGAGAGCATGGCGGACGAGATGTCGACGCCGATCACGAGTCCGTTCGGCCCGACCCGACGCGCGAGCGCGACGGTGAAGTTGCCGTGCCCGCACGCCAGATCGAGCACCGTGTCGCCTTCGGCGAGCGCGAGCCGCTCGCTCGCGTCACGGACCTCGTCGCGGAATCTCGGCATCCCGAACGCCGGCATCAGCGCATCGCGCGTGACGTCGTAGAGCCAGGCGGTGAGGCCGGTATCGAGCATGCGCTGGGTGAAGGTGGGCGCGAACGAGCCCGGCAACAGATCGAGGATGCCGTGGCTTCCGCAGGGGCGCGCGCCGTCGAGATCGCGGAACAGGGGACGGGCTCGCTCGAACGCCGCCGCGTCGCCGCCGAAAGAGGAACTCATCGCGTCTCTCCTTGTGGGCCGTGGGCACAACGGAGAGAATCGCCGCGAGAACGCGGAGGGCACCTCGCATTCCCCCGTCTCCTCGCAAACCCGCACGCCGCGCAGCAAGCCCGCGGAAACAGCCGGTTCAGGACCGTTCGCGCGAGACCGTGCGCGCAATCCTCGAAGCCACGGCTCAGGTTCTCGAGGCCGAAGGGCTGGGCGCCACGACGACCGATCGCATCGCGCAGCGGGCCGGCGTCTCGGTGGGAACGCTCTACCAGTACTTTCCGAACAAAGAATCCGTGCTGGCGCTGCTCGCGCGCTGCCATCTGCTCGAAGCCGCCGAACGGCTGGGCCCGCTGCTCGCACGACTCGAAGCGCATCCGCCGGTCGACGAGATCGTGCCCGAGCTGGTGCGCCGCTGCGTCGAACTGCACGAAGCGCATCCCCGACTGCATCGCCTCTTGCTCGAAGATCGCGGCCTCGCGCCCGACGCACGGGCCGACCTCGCGCGCGGCTGGCACGATCTCGCTGCGCGCGTCGGCGCCTGGCTGGCGGCGGTGACACACGGTCGTGTCGCTCGGCCCGATCTCGGCGCCGAGCTCGTGCTCGATCTCGTCTTCACCCTCGCACATCGGTTTTTGATCGCCGGACCGACGGCGGCGGAACGCGGCGCCCGCACCCGGGAAGTGGTGGCGCTGCTCGGGCGCTACCTCGGCGAGTGATCACGCCGCACCCGCGAGGCCAGCAGCGGGCGTTTCGACGCGCGCGCGCCGTGCCCGGGCTAGAGCCGCTCGGCGATCTGGATCGCGTTCAGCGCGGCGCCCTTTCGCAGCTGATCGCCGCAGACGAAGAGTTCGAGACCTCGCGCGTCGGGCTGCGAGACGTCCTGGCGGATGCGGCCGACGAAGACGAGATCGGTGCCGGTCGCCGTCAGCGGCATCGGAAAGAGATTGTGCTCGCGGTCGTCGATGATCTCGATGCCGGGCGCCCCCTTCAGCACGTCGCGCGCGCGGTCTTCGGAGAGCGGCTGCGAGAGCTGCAGGTTGATCGCTTCGGTGTGCGCCCGCATCACCGGAACGCGCACGCAGGTCGCGGTGACGCGCAGCGACGGTGCGCCGAGGATCTTCTTCGTCTCGGCGATCACCTTCGACTCTTCGCCGTTGTAGCCGTCGGCACCGATCGCGGCGTTGTGCGAGAAGACGTTGAACGCGATCGGATGAGGCAACGCCTTCGGTTCGGGCGTTCCGCCGGCGAGAACGTGGCGAGTCTGGCTTTCGAGCTCCTGCATGGCGGCGAGTCCGGCGCCGCTCGCGGATTGATAGGTGGTGACGACCACGCGTTCGATCGGCGACACCCGGTGAATCGGTGCAATCGCCACCGTGAGAATGATCGCGACGCAGTTCGGATTCGCGATCACGCCGTCGTGTCGGGCGATCTCGTGCGCGTTCACCTCGGGCACGACGAGCGGCACCTCGGCGTTCATGCGGAACGCACTCGAGTTGTCGATCAGCACCGAGCCGGCGGCGCGCATCGCCGGCGCGAGCCGCCTCGTCGCGGTGGCGCCGGCACTGGCGAGCACGATGTCGATGCCGCGAAACGCCTCCGCGTCGTCGGCGCACTGCACGGGAATCGTCTCGCCCGCAAAGCGCAGCGTCTTACCGGCCGAACGGGCCGACGCGAGCGCGCGCAGGGATTTCACGGGGAATCGGCGCTGCTCGAGGATGGCGAGCATCTCGGCTCCCACCACTCCGGTCGCGCCGAGAACGGCGACGTTCCACTTCGACATACCGGCCTTCGCTCCGACGAAAAGAGGAGCTGCAAGAGATAGCCGAGCCTTTGCGCGCGGGCAGCCGGCCGTCGCTCTCGGCAGCGCCCGTGCGGGCCACCAGTCGCCGCCCGGGCAGCGAACCCGTCGTGTCCCGGCCGACGGCGGAGCGCGCGCTTGCCCGCAGCCGTTGCGCGCGGACTGCGTCCGGCCCGGCCTCACGGCGCACGCCACGCGGGGCTACGCTGCGCGCGCCATGAACACCTCGTTTCAGATCGTCTCTCCGATCGACGGACGCCTCGTCGCCGAACGCCCCTTCGCGGCCCACGCGCAAATCGCCCGTGCACTCGAAGCGGCCCGGGCGGCCGCACCGCAGTGGCGTGCAACGCCGCTCGCCGCACGCATCGCGATCGTCGAGCGCGCGTGCGCCGCGCTGCTCGCCCGTCGCGACGAACTCGCCCGCGAACTCACGCTGCAGATGGGCCGCCCGATCGCATTCGCCCCGTTCGAGATCGACCGCTGCGTCGAGCGGGCGCGCACGATGGCCGCACTCGCACCGGAAGCGCTGGCCGACGTCGTCCCGCCCGCCGAGCCCGGCTTCGTGCGCTTCATCCGGCGCGAGCCACTCGGCCTCGTGCTCGTGCTCGCACCGTGGAACTACCCCTGGCTGACCGCCGTCAACGCGATCGTTCCCGCGCTGCTCGCGGGCAACGTCGTCTTGCTGAAGCACGCGACGCAAACGCCGCTGGTGGCCGAGGGCTTTGCGCGCGCGTTCGAAGAAGCGGGACTGCCGGCGGGTGTATTCGGCGTGCTTCATCTCACCCACGCGGACGCCGCGCGTCTCGTGCGCGCACCCGAAGGGCCGGAGTTCGTCGCGTTCACGGGATCGGTCGATGGCGGACACGCGATTCAGCGCGCCGCCGGCGAGCGATTCATCGCGACCAATCTCGAACTCGGCGGCAAGGATCCCGGCTACGTGCGCGCGGACGCCGATCTCGAGGCCTCGGTCGACGGGCTGGTCGACGGCGCGTACTTCAACTCCGGACAATCCTGCTGCGGCATCGAACGCATCTACGTGCACGCATCGCTCTTCGACGAGTTCGTCGCACGCGCGACGCGGCTGGTCGAAGGACATCGGCTGGGGGATCCGCTCGACCCCGCGACCACGCTCGGACCGCTGGTGCGCGCCGATGCGGCCGCGTTCGTGCAGGCCCAGATCGACGAGGCCGTCGCGAGCGGCGCGCGCGCACGAATCGATCCGACGCGCTTTCCGGCGCACCGACCCGGCACGCCCTACCTCGCTCCGCAGTTGCTGGTGAACGTCGATCACACCATGCGGGTGATGCGCGAAGAGAGCTTCGGCCCGGTGGTCGGTGTGATGAGCGTCCGCGACGACGACGAAGCCGTGCGGTGGATGAACGATTCCGCCTACGGGCTCACGGCGGCGATCTACACCCGCGACCTCGACGCGGCGGCAGCCCTCGCCGATCGGCTGGAAACCGGCACCGTCTTCGCGAATCGCTGCGACTACCTCGATCCCTGGCTCGCCTGGACGGGCGTCAAGGATTCGGGGCGCGGCTGTTCGCTCTCGCGTCTCGGCTTCGAAGCGCTGACGCGGCCGAAATCGCGCCACTTCCGATCCTCGCCGGGTTGATTCGGGCGCTGCACGCGCGATCCGACACGAGTCGTGTGTCGGCAGAGGGAGAAGACATGTCGATCGATCTCGCCGCGCTGCGCGGCAACTGGAACTACCCGACGCACGTGCGCTTCGGAGCGGGACGCATCGTCGAGCTCGCCGATGCGTGCCGGAGCGCGGGAATCTCGCGCCCGCTGCTGGTCACCGATCCCGGTCTCGCCACGCTGCCGATGATCGAGCAGGCACGCGCTGCGCTGCACGACGCCGGGCTAGACGTCTCCGTCTTTCACGACGTGAAACCCAATCCCGTCCTGCGCAACGTCGAAGCCGGCATCGAGCGGCTGCGGGCCGGCCGGCACGACGGGGTCGTGGCCTTTGGAGGCGGCAGCGCGCTCGATACGGGCAAGGCGATCGCGTTCGCCGCCGGGCAAACCCGCCCGCTCTGGGATTTCGAAGACGTCGGCGACTGGTGGAGTCGCGCCGACGCCGGCGCGATCCTGCCCGTGGTCGCCGTTCCGACCACGGCGGGCACGGGCTCCGAGGTCGGACGCGCCGCCGTCATCACCGACGAGTCGACACAAACCAAGAAGGTGATTTTTCATCCGCGCATGCTGCCGGTCGCGGTGATCGCCGACCCCGGGCTGACCTGCGGCCTTCCGCGCGGGATCACGGCGGCGACGGGAATGGACGCGCTCGCGCACAACCTCGAAGCGTTCTGCGCGCGCGGATTTCATCCGATGGCCGACGGGATCGCCCTCGAAGGCATGCGGTTGTTGCACCGCTGGCTTCCGCTCGCGGTGAACGACGGCTCGGATCTCGCGGCGCGCGCCCACGTGATGGCCGCAGCGAGCATGGGCGCCACCGCGTTTCAGAAAGGGCTCGGCGCGATTCACGCGCTGTCGCACCCGATCGGCGCCGTGCTCGACGCACATCACGGCCTCACCAACGGCGTCGTCATGCCCTACGTGCTCGCTTTCAACCGGCCGGCGATCGAGTCGCGCATCGAAGAGGCGGCGCGTTACCTCGGCCTCGCGCGCACCGACTTCACGGGGTTTCTCGACTGGACGCTGGCGCTGCGCGAATCGCTCGGCATCCCGCACACGACGGCGGCTCTCGGCATGCGCGAAGAGGATCTCGATCGTTTCGCGCAACTGGCTACGAACGATCCGACCGCACCCGGCAACCCGATTCCGGTGGGCGTCACGGAGCTGCGCGCGATCTACGCCGCCGCGCTCGCCGGACGCATCGCGTGACACGCTCTCCGCAGCGCGAGCGCTCGCCGGTCGGCGAATCGGCCGCGCCGCAGTGACCCACCCGCCCGACGCACTCGTCGTCGCGCTCGTGTTGCTCGCCGCGCTGATGCACGCGGGATGGAACGCGCTGGTCAAAGCGGGCGGCGACAAGCTCGCGATGCAGACGCTGGTGGGCGCGGGCGGCACTCTGGTGATGCTGCCGATCGCGCTCCAGTCTCCGTTCCCGGATCCCGCGGCGCTGCCCTTCGGCGCGACCTCCGTCGTACTGCACACCGTCTACGGACTCGTCCTCGTGCGCAGTTATCAACGCGGCGATCTCAGTCAGGTCTACCCGATCGCACGCGGCGCAGCGCCCGCTTTCGTGGCGATCGGTGCCTTTCTCGCCGAAGGCGAGCGCATCGCACCGATCGGCGTCGCATCGCTCGCCGTCGTCTCGGCCGGCATCATGAGCCTCGCACTGCTCACACCGCGGAGCGCGCCTGGCACGCAGCGCCCGCCAATCGCGCTCGCCCTCGGCAATGCGGCGCTGATCGCGACCTACTCGGTGGTCGACGGCATGGGCGTGCGCCGCTCGGCCGATGCACTCGCCTACGTGGCCTGGCTGCACGTGATCGAAGGACCAATTTTCGTCGCACTCGCCGGCGCGCTGCGCGGCCGGCGCCTCCGGCCCGCGCTCTCGGCGCACTGGCGGATCGGGCTCGCGGGCGGGGCCGTCGCCGCCACGGCGTACGGCATCGTCCTCTGGGCGATGCGACATCTGCCGATCGCGCACGTGGTCGCGATTCGCGAGACCAGCGTGATCGCAGCCGCTGCCATCGGGGCCCGCTATCTCGGCGAACCTTTCGGCCGCCCGCGCCTGCTCGCCGCCATCGTCGTCGCGATGGGTGCCGCGACGCTGCGACTCGCGGGCTGAGCCAGTCCGGTTCGTCAGCGCGCGGAGGCGCGGCGCACGATCGCCAGCGACGCGAGCCCGAGCCCGAGCAACAGCGCGCTCGCAGGTTCGGGAATCAGCGCTGGATAGAGGACGTCGCGGCCTCCGATGTCGTCGGGATGAAGCCCCGCCGAGAACATTTGAAACACGCTCACCAGCTCACCGCCCCACATCGTGATCTCGGGGTCGACGCCGGTGACGACGTGCAGGCCCGCGAAGGGGTCCGTCGGGTCGACGACAATGGGCGTCAGTGGATCCGAATCGGTGTCGAAGTTCGCGTGCGGCGTCTCGTTCGGATGCCAGAGGCCGATCGCATGTCCGATCTCGTGTTCGACGATGCGCTGGATCTGAATCTCGCGAAAGTTCGGCGGTGCGATCCCGGACGCCGTCAGCAACGTGAGCCAGCCATCGAGCACCGTCACATTGATGAAGATGTTCGCGGACACAATTGCTCCGCCGGGAACGAGATCTCCATTGGTGAACGTTCGATCGGAGAGTCGACGCGTATCGACGAAGGCCATCCCCGAAAACGACGGCGCCGAGAGAAACGCCGGATGCGTCTGTGGCACGGCCTCGATCGTGATCTCACCGAACGCCAGCGAATCGAAGACTGGATCGAACGAGAGGACCGGCGACTCCCACGCCGCGAGCCCGCGCTCGAGGGCGTCGCGATGGCGCGCGACCTGCTCGGGCGTGGTCGCGCCCAGCGCCGCCTCGAACCCGCTCGTCACGTGCACCGAAATCCCGTCGGCGAGCCCGCGTGCCGCGCCCGGCGTCGCCGTCCAGCGCGGAGCCGCCAGCAGCGTCGCCTCGACGTCGACCGACCCCGGCGCACCGACGATCTCCCAGGGCGCGACCGTGAACGCCCGCGCCGTCGACGAGAAGACGATCAGTGCAACGAAGAGGGCGACGAGCGACCGAGAGCGAATGACGACGTTGCGAAGTCTCGTGCAGGGCGACGTGTGAGGCATGGGGGGCTCCGGCCGGCGAGGGGAGAGAAACGCGACCGGCAGACCCTCATCCTACGCCCGCGGCGACGAATCGACGCAAGAAATGGGTTCAATTGTGTCGGAGCGACCGCGATTCCGGCGACTCGCGGTCGTCGCGAGGCGCGGATCCACTCGCTCGTGGTCTCGGGCGAGCGCCTGTCTCAGCCCCGATCAGGGACAAGGGGCCGAGCCGCAGGTGTTGCCTCCGGCATTCTGCCCGGCGTCGACGTAGCCGAGATCCGTCCCCGAGCGCTGCATGGCGTTTTGCACGTACGCCGTGCTGCTGTAGCCGTTGATCTGATAGCCAGCGCCGTTGTTGCCGTTGTAATAGAACGAGTTTCCCCGAATCAGAGTTCCGCCGCGCGCGTCGACGCCATCGCCAGCATTGGAATAGGTCGTGCTCTCGGAGAGGACTCCGCCGTAGAGCAAGAAGAAGCCATCGTTGCCGTTCTGGTAGCTCCGTGACGCCTGGATGACGGCGCCATTGTTGACGGAGATTCCGTCGAACAGATTCCTCACGGCCACCGCGTTCGAGATCGCCGCCTCGGAATCGGCAGCAATCCCGATCCCCGCGTTGAGGCGACTGCTCACGCGCGTCAGCTCCGCCGAGTCGCCCGCGTCGATCCCGTTTCCGGCATTCTGTTCGACGCGAACATCCATGATTCGGGCATGGGCGGCGGCGATGATCCCTCCCCCTCCGAATCCGAAAACGTCGCCATCGTGCACGGAGAGCGAGTCGACGTACTGCGCGTCGATTCCGCGGACACCGGCGGTCGTACCGCTGCAGACGAGGTCTGCACCGGTAGCGCCGGCGCTGGAGCAGGTCGTCGGTCCGGCGATCGTGAATCCATTCAAGTCGATCGATACGTGCGCGGCACCGACCGAGATTGCGTCCACCGTCGCGGAGCTGACCGAGAGCGGGCCAGTCAGCCGGTAGCTGCCCCCGGTGCCCGTGATCGTGACCGGAAAGCCGGCGCCATCGCCGGCAAAACAGCCGGTTTGAACGGCGCAGGTTTGATTGATCTCGAGAACGCCGTCGACCGCCGGGGCCGAACGCGGCACTGAGAACAGAATCGCGAAACAAACCAGCGATAGCAGAGCGCGCATGCGGCATCCCTTTCCGTCCGATTTCGCGACCGCATCGTACCATGACGACGGAACGCGGGGCCCGGTGGCACACACGAGATCGTGCAGATCGAGACGGAAACTCCGCCGCTCGACTCGACGGGACCCATCACGGGCGTGCAGCCGACACGCAGTTCGCCCCGTTCGCGGCATCCTGCGAGCCGCGTGAGTGGCCAGAGCAGCCTCCGGTCACGGAACCCGCCCGGCGAATTTCGCAGGTGAGCGATTCGACGGAGAGGCCGGAGCGAAAGACGATGCGCGGGCGGCGTGTACGCTGCCTGTGCGATCGAGAGGCCGCG
>CAZDHU010000074.1:0-3338 GCA_964505355.1 uncultured Myxococcaceae bacterium
AGCGGATCGGCGACCAGTCGCGCGATCCACGACGCGAACGGCGAACCGATCCGAGCCACGCGGCCGATCGGCAGTCGCCCGGGCGCGAGCGCGAGTGCTCGCCGCAGCGGCACCCAGGCGTCGAGCGTTCGATGACTGACGTCGGTCATGCCCGGCGAGCCGAGCGTGACGGCGCCCGCGATCGAGTGCGCGGCCGGTGTCATCAGCGCCGCATACGCGATCATGCCGCCGAGCGAATGCCCGACCCAGAGCACACGCGATCGCCCGGAGTGTCGGCGAACGATTCGCAGCGCCGCCGGAACGTCGTGCTGCGCGTAATCCCAGAACGACCAGCGCCAGGGAACCGGCGGCATCTGCCATCGACGTCGAGAGTGCCCGGCGCCGCGCAGTTCGAGGCACCACGTGTCGTAGCCGCGCGCGCGCAGATGTCGCGCGAGACTGACGCGCCCCGGGCCGTCGAGATTGAAGCGATTCGAGGCCATCCCGTGACAGAGAACGACCGGGGTGGCGTGTGCGCCGCGGCGAGGCCGTCTGCGATGAAGAGCGATCTTCCAGCCGTCGCGTGTCGACGCGAAGTAGCGCTCCGCCGGTGCGTCTTCGTGCAGCGCCGCCGACTCGTTGTCGTCGAAACGAACGCGTCCGAGCCACGCGAGACCGCCCGGTCGAAATCCCAGCGCCTGCATCGATCTCATCCTACCGGCGCGCGCCGCACAGCGGAAGCGCCGGCGACTCGTTCGACGTCACGCTGCGGGCGACCGCGGTCGAACGAGCGACATCTCGCCACGCGTTCAGTGTGCTGGTTCCGCACCGGAAGGTGCGCTCTCGACCGCGCTCGTTCGGTGCGCGCTGCGGCGCCGGCGCGCGGGGCGACGAACGGTCCCATCGCCCGCGACCGCTCCTGCGCGCCGGCCTCGCGCCTCGACCGCGGCGAGGGCCGCGCCGACGATTCCCGCATCGTTGCGCAGCGCCGCCGCGACGACGGGCACGCCGACCGAAAGTCGCGGCAAAAACTTCTCCGCCTTGCGACTGATGCCGCCGCCGAGAACGACACGATCCGGCGCGAGCACGAAGGCGAGATGGCCGAGAAACGCGTCGAGTCGAGCGGAATAGGCCTTCCACGAAAGTCCCTTCGCCCGGCGCGCGCGATCCGAAACCCGCGCTTCGGCGATGCGTCCGCGAAGCTCGAGATGCCCGAACTCCGTTGCCGGAACGAGCCGTCCGTCGACCAGCAGCGCGCTGCCGATGCCGGTTCCGATCACCAGCACGATCACCACGCCAGACTGGTCACGCGCGGCGCCGAAGCGCGCCTCGGCGAGGCCGGCCGCGTCCGCGTCGTTCAGCACCACGACGCGTTGACCGATCGCGTGCTCGAAGAGCGCACGCGCGTCGAGGCCGATCCACGCGGGGTCGAGGTTTGCGATCGCGTGCACGACGCCGCGTCGAACGATGCCCGGCATCGCGATTCCCACCGGGCCGTTCCATCCCGCATCGTTCACCAGCCGTGCCACCTGTCGCGCCACCGCTTCCGGCGTGGCGGGGCGAGGCGTGCGCAGGCGAACCCGCTCGGTCGACAGGGTGCCCTTCGAAAGATCGACGCGCGCTGCCTTGATGCCGCTGCCACCCACGTCGATGCCGAATCCACGGGTTCTCATCGCACCTCCCGAGTCGCCGGTGTGAACCGCTCGAAGTGAAGACATTCGTCGATCGAGCGACGCGGAGGTCGCCCGTGCCGGCCGATCGGCCAGCCGATCGGCAGCAGGGCACAAGTCGGACTCTCCGGCCCGAGTCCGAGAAAGGCGTCGATCTCGGCGCCGTGCGCACGATGCACGTTCGTCAGCGACGCCCCGAGGCCCACCGCGCGGCAGGCGAGCAGCACGTTCTGGATCGCGGGAAACAGCGACTGAAACTGCGGTTCGCCGCGCCGCATGCGTCCGGCGACGAAGAGATGAACGGGCACCTCGTGCAGGTGTTCGGCGAGATGCAGCGCGGCGTGAATGTTGCGGCGGCGGGAGTCGGGGAAGGCCGGATCTCGCGCCGCTTCGAGCGCCGGTGCGATGTAATCGGCGAATGCCCGGCGGTAGCGCTCGGCCACGAACGCGCGCCGCTCCGGTTCGGTGACGGCGATGAAGATCCAGGGCTGCCGATTGCCGCCGCTCGGTGCGAACGTGCCGGCCTCGCACACCTTGCGCACGAGCGCGGCCGGCACCGGATCGGGGCGAAGACGACGGATCGCCCGCGCAGTGCGGATCCCTTCGAGCAGCGGAACGTCTTCGCCAATGCGCTCGATCTCGATCGAATGCAATTCCATCACGCTCCCGTGCGTTGCGGCGTTCGTCGCGTGTCAGTCACGCGCCGTGCCGCCCGTGAAACGTAGAATCTTTCGTACGCGCGCTTCGAACCGTGCCGTTCGCGTTGCCGGGTTGTTGACGACCGGGCTCGGCAGCGCGGCGGCGAGTTCGGCGGCCTGTCGCCAGGAGAGCTGCGCGGCCGGGATGCCCCAGTAGTGTCGCGCGGCCGCCTCGACGCCGAATACGCCTTGCCCGAACTGCGCGACGTTCAGGTACAGCTCGAGAATGCGATCTTTCGACACGCGCTGCTCCATCGCACGGGTCAATACCAGCTCGTGCCACTTCCGGATCGGCGAGCGCGAAGGAGAAAGAAACAGGTTTTTCGTCGTCTGTTGAGAAATCGTGCTGCCGCCGAGCACGATCCGGCCGCGATCGAGGTTGGCGTCGAACGCGTCCTTCAGGGCGTCGAAGTCGATGCCATCGTGGGAAAAGAAGCGGGCATCCTCGGCGACCACCGCGGTGCGCTTCATCGCCCGAGAGATGCGCTCGTCCGGTACCGGCAACCAGCGCAGGGGAGCAATCTCGTCGCCGCGTGCGAGGCTGCGCTCGTATTCCTCGATGAATGCGGACTTCGGCACCGGCCCCTGTGCGAGCGCTTCGAAATCCGGCCAGAGAAAGGCCAGCCAGGCAGCATCGAGCAGAACGAGCAAGAGGGCGCCTTCGGCGACGCGGAGCAGCCAGCGGGTCGATCTGCGCGTGCGACGAAACGCCATCCCGGCAGTTTACGGAACGAGCAGCAGCTTTCCGACGCTGCTGCGGCTTTCGAGCGTGTGATGCGCCGCGGCGGCGTCGTGTAGAGGAAAGCGGCCACCGATCCGAACGTCGAGCGTTCCCGCGACGATCGCGTCGAAGACTGCCGTCGCGCGCGCGATCAGTTCCGATCGCGTGGCCGTGTAGTGTGCGAGCGACGGGCGCGTCACGAAGAGAGAGCCGAGAGCGTCGAGACGCCGGAGATCGAACGGAGGAACCGGACCACTCGACTGTCCGAAG
>CAZDHU010000075.1:0-11251 GCA_964505355.1 uncultured Myxococcaceae bacterium
GACGATCTGCGGGCCGAAGTCGACGTCAACGAGAGCGATCTCGCGCGCGTCCGGCTCGGGCAACGCGCGGAGGTGACGCCCGACGCGATCGCCGATGCACGCTTTGCGGCGACCGTGGTCAAACTCGATCCGCAGGTCGATCGGCAGAAAGGAACGTTGAAGGTGCAGGTGCGACTGCTCGAACGCGACGCCCGTCTGCTGCCCGACATGAGTGCCCGGGTCGCCTTTCTCGGGGACGCAACCGGCGCGGAGGCGAAGCAGAACGCGGTCCTCGCGCCGTCGGCTTCGGTGCGGCGGGGCACCGACGGCCGCGCGTACGTCTGGGTGGCGAGCGAGGGCGTGGCACGGCGCATCTACGTCGAGACGGCAGGCCTCGTCGGCGATCGGGTGCGCATCACCAGAGGGCTCGGGGGCAACGAAGAGGTGATCGTCGGTGAAGAGCCGACCCGCGAGGGACAGCGCGTCCGTTCCGGAGCGTCATCGTGAGACGATGGCTCGCGCGCGCGTTTCTCCGGCTCACCGGATGGCAGGCCGAGGGCGAGGCGCCGGCGGCGCCGCAATGTGTGTTGATCGCGGCGCCGCACACCTCGAATTGGGATCTCGCGTATCTGCTGGCGTTCGCCGAAGTCTTCGGGCTGCGGATCTCGTTCTTGATGAAGCACACCATGTTCCGGGGGCCGTTCGGTCCGCTGGCGCGCGCGCTCGGCGGGATCGCGGTGCGACGCGATCGGCGATCGAATCTCGTCGCGCAGATGGCCGAGCTGTTTCGCACGCACCCCCGGCTGGTGCTGGTGGTGCCGGCCGAAGGAACCCGTTCGCGCGCCGAATACTGGAAGTCGGGCTTCTATCATCTCGCCCGCGAAGCGCGCGTACCGATCGTGCTCAGCGCTCTCGACTATTCCCGCCGCCGGGGAGGGTTTGGTCCGGCGATCACGCCGAGCGGCGACGTGAAGGCCGACATGGACGAGATCCGTGCCTTCTATGCCGACAAGGTCGGCAAGCATCCCGAGTGCTTCGGTCCGGTGCGGCTTCGCGAAGAAGACGCGCCGCGGGTCGAAGGCTGATCAGGCGGACTTGAGCGCGCTTTCGCGCTGCAGCCAGTCGATCGCGTCCTGGGCGCGCTCGCGCTCTTCGGCCAGAAACCGCGCCACCGCGCGGCGCAGCCGGGGATCCGCGATGAAGTGCGCGCTCCAGGTGGGGCTCGCGTCGAAGCCGCGCCACTGTTTGTACTCGCCGCCGGCACCGGGTTCGAATCGCGAGAGACCGGCGGCGATGCAGTGCTCGACGCCCGCGTAGTAGCAGAGTGCGAAGTGCAGATTTCGGACTTCGCGAAGCGCGCCCCAGTAGCGGCCGAAAAGCGTGTCGTGTGATTGCACGTTGATCGTTCCCGCGACGATCTCGTCGCCCGCGACGGCGAGCACGACGCAGAGTCGATCGAGAAAGCGTTCGCGCAGCAACTCGAAGAAACGCGCGTTCAGATAGCGACGTCCCCACGGATTCTTGTCGACGGTGGAGCGGTAGATCGGGAAGAGAGCGGCGAAGACGTGATCCGGGATCGCCGCACCGACGTGGGTCTCGATGCGAATCCCGTCCTCGGCGAGCGCGCGTCGTTCGCGCCGGATCTGGTTGCGTCGCTTGCTGCGAAACCGCGCGAGAAAATCGTCGAACGAGCGGTAGCCCTCGTTGCGCCAGTGGTACTGCCAGCCGAGCCGCGGCAGGAAGCCAGCGTCGATCAGCGCATCGCGTTCGTCGTCGAGACAGAAGTTGACGTGGACGCCGGAGATCCCGGACGAAAGACACCGTTCGCGCAGGGCCTCCGCGATTCGCGCGAGCACGGCGGGCCGGTGTGCGTCCTCGCGAACGAGAAGTCGGGTTCCCCGGACGGGCGTGAAGGGGACGCCGACCAGCCACTTCGGGTAGTAGGCGATCCCGGCGCGGACGGCCGCTTCCGCCCACGCTCCGTCGAAGACGAACTCGCCCTCGCCGTGCTCTTTCTCGTACAGCGGGCACGCCGCGACGAGTTCGCCTTGCTCTCGCACGGTGAGCGTGTGCGGCCGCCAGCCGGTTCGGGGATGTACGCACTGCGCCTCTTCGAGGGACGAGAGAAAGCCCCATTCGAGAAACGGCGAGTGCTGGCCCGCCGCCAGCGCATCCCATGCCTCGCAGCCGATCTGCGAAACGCCGGCTTCGAGGGAGAGGTGCAGCACGAACCCGAAGCTAGCCGGAAGGGCGCGACCGGCACGCGGCGCGCGGGTGGAACACGTGTTCCGAGCGCGCGACGCTCGTGCGCTCGCGGACTATCCTCGCCGCATGGCCGACGAAGCCACGCGCCCGGGCGATCCGCGACACGACACCGCGCTCGCGACGCGAACCCGCCGGGCCGTGCAACGGCCGCCCCGGTTTCAGGTGATCCTCTACAACGACGACTACACGCCGATGGAGTTCGTGGTTCAGGTGCTGGAGACGATCTTCGACAAGGGTCCGTCCGAAGCCACGGCGCTGATGCTGCAGATTCACCGATCGGGAATGGGCGTGGCCGGCGTATACGTGCTCGAGGTGGCAGAGACGAGAGTCGCGCGTGTGCACCGGGAGGCCGAGTCAGAGGGCCATCCGTTGCGCGCCGGGCTCGAACCGGAGTGATTCGATGAGTCGCATGGGACGCGATCTGCAGCTCACGCTCGAAGCGGCCGCCCGCGAGGCGATGGTTCGCCGCCACGCGAGCCTCACCGTCGAGCACCTCCTGTACGCATTGCTGCACGACGCCCGCGGCGGCGAGATTCTGCGTGCGGTAGGCGTCCGGATCGCGCAACTGAAGAGCGATCTCGAGCGATTCTTCGCAGAAGATCTCGAAAGCCTCCCGCCCGAACGCTCGGCGGCCACCGAACTCACGCTGGCCGCGCATCGTGTGATCCGCGCTGCGCAGCAACACGTGGCGAGTGCCGAGAAGGAAGAGTTCGACGCGGGCGACCTGATCGCCGCCATCCTGCAGGAGCAGGATTCGCACGCGGTCGCGCTACTGCGCGCGCAGGGCGTCTCTCGGCTCGACGTGCTGCGATTCATCTCGCACGGTGCGACGAAGGCGCCGGCGCCGCCCGGGCCCGGCGGCGAGGGGCGCGAAGCCGAGGCTCCGCTCGCCGACGAGGTCGCCGAAGTTCCGCCCGATCCGCTCGCCGCGTATGCCGTCGATCTCACCGCGCGTGCCGCGGCGGGAACCCTCGATCCGCTGGTGGGGCGGGAGAGCGAGATCGAGCGCGCGATGCAGGTACTCGTGCGCCGGCGAAAGAACAACCCGATCTTCGTCGGCGAGACGGGCGTCGGAAAGACCGCACTCGCGGAAGGCATCGCGCTTCGCATCCAGGCGGGACGCGTGCCCGAAGATCTGCGGGGCGCCGAGATTCACGCGCTCGATCTCGGCGCGCTGCTCGCGGGCACGCGCTACCGGGGTGATTTCGAGGAACGATTCAAAGCGCTGATCGCCGCGCTCGGCCGGCGCACGAACCCCATTCTCTTCATCGACGAGATTCACACCATTCTCGGTGCCGGAGCCGCGCAGGGCGGAACGGTGGACGCCTCGAATCTGCTCAAGCCGCTGCTCGCCGCCGGAGAGCTGCGTTGCATGGGTTCGACCACCTTCGCGGAGTTTCGGCACTTCGAACGAGATCGGGCGCTCGCGCGGCGGTTTCAGCGGATCGACGTCGGCGAACCGTCGGCCGAAGAGGCCGTGAAGATTCTCGAAGGCCTCGCCCCGCGATACGAGGAGCATCACCGCGTTCGGTTCACCCGTGCCGCGCTGGCGGCGATGGTCGATCTGTCGGTGAAACACTTGCACGATCGCTTCCTGCCGGACAAAGCGATCGACGTGATGGACGAAGCGGGCGCCGCGGAGAAGCTGAAGCCCGCCCCGCAGCGCAAGAAGAGCCTCGGCGTGCACGATGTCGAACGCGTCGTGGCGCGGATGGCCCGGATTCCCGTCGCGCAGGTGGCGGCCCGTGACCGAGAGCGGCTGCGCGATCTGGCGGGTGATCTGCGTCGCGTCGTCTTCGGGCAGGATGCCGCGGTGGAAACGGTGGCGCGCTCGATCCGTCGTTCGCGGGCCGGGCTCGGCGGCAAAGACCGTCCGATTGGGTCGTTCCTCTTCGTCGGTCCGACGGGCGTCGGCAAGACGGAACTCGCCAAACAGCTCGCTGCGACGCTCGGCGTTCCCTTCCTGCGATTCGACATGAGCGAGTACATGGAGAAGCACTCGGTGTCGCGATTGATCGGCGCGCCGCCGGGCTACGTGGGCTACGACCAGGGCGGCCAGCTCGTCGAACAGATCCGCAAACATCCGCACGCCGTCCTGCTGCTCGACGAGATCGAGAAGGCGCACGGCGATCTCTTCGACATTCTCCTGCAGGTGATGGACCACGCGACGCTGACCGACAACATGGGACGCGAGGCGAACTTCCGGCACGTGACGCTGATCATGACCTCGAATGCCGGTGCGCGAGAGCTGACGGCGCGTGCGATCGGATTCGGCGGCGGGGCGAAGGGGGACGGCAGCAAGCCGCTGGAGCGCCTGTTCAGCCCGGAGTTTCGCAATCGACTCGACGCGATCGTTCGCTTCGAGCCGCTCGGGCCGGACGTGATGGGCCACGTGGTCGAAAAGTTCGTGCGCGAAGTCGAAGACGAGCTGCGCGGGCGGCGCGTGACGCTCGTGCTGTCGCCGGCCGCAAGGGCGTGGTTCGCGGAGAAGGGGCACGACCCGCTCTTCGGAGCGCGTCCGCTGGCGCGCCTCGTGCAAAGTGAACTGCGCGATCCGCTCGCCGACGAGCTGCTCTTCGGCCGCCTGATCAAAGGCGGCACGGCGCGGATCGACGTCGCAGAGGGCAGGCTGCGCTTCGAGTTCGAGGCGGCGCAGTGACGGATCAGGCCGCGTGTCTGTCGGCGCTCGCGGACGAACGAACCGTCTCGCTGGCGACGCGGCGCCGGGACGGTCGCGAGGTGCGAACGCCGGTCTGGGTGGTCCGCGACCCCGGCTCGCCGTCGCGCCTGCTCGTCTACACCAACGCGCGCTCCGGCAAAGTGAAACGCATTCGACACACCCCGCGCGTGTGCCTCGCCGCCTGCGACGCGCGCGGCCGGCTCGCGAACGATGCGCGCTGGTCGAACGCGATCGCGAAGATCTCCGACGATCGCGCCTGCGAGGCCCGCTGTTTCGAGCAACTCGCCGACAAGTACGGCTGGCAGGCGCGGCTGCTCTTTCTCGCCGCGCGACTCGGCGGTCGCTGGAAAGATCGCTGCGTCCTCGAACTGGTCGGCGAAGAGACCTGACGTGGCGAGACCCGCGGGCGCGGTCAGCGCCCGAGCGCCGCGCGTGTGGCCGGGCCGACGATGCCGTCGATGGCGAGGTGTCGCGAACGCTGGAATGCACGGACGGCACGTTCGGTCGCGTCGTCGAAGCGGCCGTTCGCGGGTGCGTCGAATCCGGCAGCGCGCAGTGCGCGCTGAAGTTCGCGCACGTCGGGGCCCTCGGGGCGCGGGCGTCCGGTGCGAAGCACGCGTTCGCTCCGCGCGAGCGCGTTGCCCTCGGCGGCCGGCGGCGCGCCGCCTAGCGTTGCGCGATCGATTCGCACGCCCAGCACCGAGAGCGGAAGTGGCAGCGCCCAGCGTTCTTCGTCGATCAGCGCAGTGAACGCGTCCATCCGGCGCACGGTGCGGCGCAAATCCGGACGGCGATGGCCGGCGAGCCAGTCGCGGCGCGTCGCGACGTAGGCTGTGATCCATGCCCGTTCGCCGAGTTGCTGCGGTGTGCCGCGTCGTTCGGCGGTGAGCCGAACGAGGCGGGCAAACGATCCGTGCACGGCTCCGTCGTGGACGACGGCCAGCGCGAGCGCGCTGTCGAGTCCGAGCAGTTGCGCCCGCCGCAGCGCGGGATCGAGCAGCACGCGCTCGACGAACGCATCCTGCGTCGCGCGCATCACGGGATCGCTCGACGCGACGTGCAGCAATCCGCGCAGAAGAGGCTGCTCATCGAGCCGCGGATCGCGCGCCGCGAGCCGTGGCAGCCAGCGCCCGAGATCGACGGCCAGCTGCGCGCCGCGTGCGTTGCAGTAGGTCTCGATCAGCAGGTGAAGGTTGCCGCTGCCGAGCGAGGCCTGCATGCGACCATAGGAAAGATGGCCGGTATCACCGGGCAGCACCGCGATGCGCTCGTATCCGCCGCAGGCGGTTCCCGTTTCAAAGACGTTGACGATGGCGTCGGCCGTGCGCCGCTGGAGCGCGGAGAGAGCCATTGGACTGCGGCCGGTCGCGGGTGCGGAGCGCTCACGCATCGACGTCGCGCTGCCAGCGGCCGCGACGGAAAGAAACCGTCAGCCACACCGCACGGGCGAAGTGGTCGGCGATCAACGCGGCCCAGACCCAGAGCACGTCGAGATGAAAGCCGGGCCCGAGAAAGGCGAGGGGAACGCGAAAGCCCCAGTTGCCGAGCGTCGCGGCAACCAGTGGCGTCCATGTGTCGCCGGCTCCGCGCAGCGCGCCGCCGAGCGTGAAGTGCACACCCATCGGCGGCTGGGCGAGCGCGAGCAGCAGCATGAACGGACCGAGCGCCTCGACGACGTTGAGATCGCTGGTGAACGCGCGCGCGATCGGTTCTCGCGCGAGCCCGAAGCCGAGCCCGAGGACGATCGACACGATGAGTGCGAGTCGGGCTGCCCGCCACCCCGCGCGCGCCGCGCCCGCGCGATTGCCGGCGCCGAGCGCCTGCCCGACCAGCGTCGCCGCCGCGACCGAGAAGCCCGTGCCCGGAATCCAGGAGAACGAAAGCAGACGCACGCCGATCGTGTAGGCGGCGATCTGCACCGTGCCGTACTGCGAGAGCACGCTGAAATAGGTGAGGATCGCGACGTTGAGCACCACGCGCTCGCCGATCGCGGGGGCCGCGATGCGCGTGATGGTTCCGAGCAGCGGGACCGCGCGCGAGAAGTCTCGCGCGCCGAGGCGAAGCACGTTCTCGTCGCTGCCGCGCCGCGCGGCGATCACGTAGAGCGCGAATGCGATCACCTGCGTGAGCAGCGTGGCGAGGCCGGCGCCGACCAGTTCGAGCCGCGGCAGACCGAGCACGCCGAACATGAGCAGCGAGTTGAGGCCGGTCTTCGCGATCGTGACGGCGACGGCGATGCCCATCGCGGTGCGCGTGTTGCGAATCGCACGAAACGCGCTTTCGATGATGGTCGACGCCGCCAGCAGCAACGTCGAGCCGAGCGTCAGTCGGAAATACGACGCGCCGACGTCGGCGACCGCGGGCTCGGCGTCGAGCACGTCGAGCCAGAAATGCGGGAAGGCCACCATCACCGCCGTGAACACGGTGGCGATCGCCCCGGTCACCAGCAGCGATCCCGCGAAGGCCGCGCGGGCGCGGTCGCGGTCGCCGGCACCGATCGCGCGTGCCATCAGCGCGACGCAGGCGGCGCCGACGGCGAAGAGGATGGATTGCGCGAGATTGAAGTACTGCGTCGCATAGCCGACGGCCGCGACCGACTCGCGCGACAGGCGGCCGACCATCGCGATGTCGATCAGACTGACGATGCTGGCGAGGGCCTGCGAAAAGATGACGGGCCAGGCCAGCGTCCAGATTTCGCCGTCGGCCGCGCGACGGGATCCGCCGACCGCACGCACGGCCGCGCGCGCCGCGAGCGAGGCGGCGGGTAGCGGCTGGCCGGTCTCGGGATCGTCGTCGGAAGCCCGATCCTCGCCAGCATTCGCGTTTCGCGAGAGCGAGCTCGCTTCGTCTGCGTTCTCGTCGGGATGGCTCATCGAACGTCGCAGGCTATCGAAGCCATGCGGCGATTGCTCCCGGGGTCGTCGCGTTGACGCCTCGTGTCGCGTGCGACACGCGTGCGGCGCTCGACGCGACCGCGAACCGGGGCCGGTGTCTTGCGACGGGTCAGCTCCGCAGTTCGGCCGGAAGCTGGAAGACGACGCCTTCGTCGACCGCGGGCAACGCATCGAGGCGCAGTTCACCGCCGGCGAGCGCTCGCAGGCGCTCGATCACCACCGTCACCAGCACTTCGGGCGCCGACGCACCCGCGGTCAGGCCGACGCACGCGACCCCGTCCAGCCAGCGCGGATCGATTTCCCCGGCATGCTGCACGAGATGCGCCTCGACGCCGAGTTTCTGCGCGATCTCGACCAGTCGGTTGCTGTTCGACGATTCCGGGGCTCCCACCACGAGCACGAGTTGCGCCTCGCGTGCGAGCGCCTTGACCGCGTTCTGGCGATTCTGCGTCGCGTAGCAGATGTCGTCCTTGCGCGGCAGTCGAATCGCGGGAAATCGCCGGCGCAACGCTTCGAGCACGTCGCGGGTGTCGTCGACGCTGAGGGTGGTTTGCGTGAGTACGGCGAGCGGCGCGGACTGCGCGAGTTCGAGTCGAGCGACGTCGTCCGCATGCTGCACGAGGTGCATGTGTTCGGGGGCCTGTCCCATGGTGCCCTCGACTTCGACGTGCCCCGCGTGACCGACCAGCACGATCTCGTGGTTCGCGTTCGAGAATCGCTTCGCTTCGACGTGCACCTTCGTGACCAGCGGACAGGTCGCATCGAGCGTGTGCAGGCGTCGCTCCGCCGCGGCCCGGCGAACGGCCGGCGATACGCCGTGCGCACTGAAGACGAGCAGCGCGCCTTCGGGAACGTCGGCGACGTCTTCGACGAAGACCGCGCCCTTCGCGCGCAGGCCGTCCACCACGTGCCGGTTGTGAACGATCTCGTGACGGACGTAGATCGGTGCGCCGTAGCGTGCGAGCGCGAGTTCGACGATTTCGATCGCGCGATCGACGCCGGCGCAGAAGCCGCGGGGACTGGCGAGCAGCACACGCATTCCGCGACCGTAGCAGCGCGCGCTCTTGCCGACGGGCGGGCGTCAGAGAAACGGGCGCCGGTCGAGGACGAGTCGAAGCGCGTGACCGGGCGCGATCCGATCGGGGATCGCCTGCTGCAGTGCCGCCAGCGCGGATGCTGCTCCGAAGACCGCGTGCAGATCGTCGAGTCCCGCGTCGGTCGCCGGATCGAGCGACGAGAGGAGGGCAACGTAGCGGCGGGCCAGCGCGTCGATCGAACGCTGCGCTTCCGCCGTGTGATCGGGCGCATCTCGCAGCGCGCGGTGCAGCACGTACACCCAGTCCACCTCCGCGAAGCCGAGAAACCGGGCGAGCGGGAACCGTTCGCGCTGGTGGATGCGCAGACAGGTCTCGACGCGTGCGGCCGCGAAGGGCAGGGCGCGCCCGCGATGTTCGAAGTTGAAGAGATAGTGAAAGGTGCCGGCGAGATGTCCGAACCAGTGCGGCTCCCCGGCTTCTCCGGCGGGTACGGCCCCGCGCCGGAGCAGGCCGGTCGCGGGATCCACTTCGCGCGCGAGCCAGTCGAAGTAGCGCTCCTCCCACGCAGCATCGACTTCTCCGGCGAGCATCAGGGCCGCGTAGAGACCCGCGCCGCGATGCGAGGCATGCCACGCGTTCTCTCGCCAGGGCAGCGTGTCGAGAAACCGCTCCATCTGCGCGGCGTCACGATACGGAGCGAGCGCCGCGAGCGGATGGAGCGGGCGCGCGTCGAAGAGTTCGAGGGCGGCGATGCAGTGCGCGGTGGTGTGCACGGGGTCGTGCGTCGATTCGTGCCAGAGCCCGGAGACGGGATCCTGCATTCCCTGCAGCGTGTCGACGAAGTGCCCGCGAAGGTCGGCGTGGTCCGGGAAGCGGTCGAGTGTCCAGAGCAGATTCGCGGCGTCGGCGCAGCCATAGGGATCGAGTCCGACGGCGCGATCGCCCGCCGGACCGGGACGCGTGAACCTCGCGAACGCGCCGGGTCTGCCGAGCGCGTGGTGCTCGAGGGCGAACTCGATCCGCTGCAGCGCGGGGCCGAGATCGATCGGCGCGAGCGATTCCCCGCTCACCGCGCGTGCCGCTCCGGTGACAGCGGCCTCCCGCGGCCCGTTCGTCGCGGGCGCGGCGCGGGCTCTGCGAGGTAAGATCGTTGCTCGACGTTCATCGACGGATCCGCCGCTCCCCGCTCGCGGATGAAAGCTTCGAGGAGTTCCGAGCATGGCCAATCTCGACACGTTTCGCCGCGACGCGGCGGCCTGGCTGGAGGCGAATGCCCCGCGCGAAATCGCGGGCCTTTCGTCGACCGAGCTCGACGGCAACTGGGGCGGTCGTCGCGCCACCTTCGATCCGCCGGCGATGAAGACCTGGCTCGCGCGAATGGGCGAGAAGGGCTGGACCGCGCCGACCTGGCCCGCGGAATACGGCGGCGGCGGGCTCTCGGGCGAGGAGGCGAAGGTGCTCGGCCAGGAGATGGCGCGGCTTCGGCTTCCGGCGCCATTGATCGGGTTCGGCCTCTCGATGATCGGCCCGACGCTGCTGCAGTTCGGCACCGAGGCGCAGAAGCGCGAGCACCTGCCGAAAATCTGTCGCGGCGAGATTCGCTGGTGTCAGGGGTACTCGGAGCCCGACGCGGGCAGCGACCTCGCGTCGCTCGCGACGCGCGGCACGATCGAGGGCGATCAGATGATCGTCAGCGGCACCAAGGTGTGGACGTCGTACGCGGACAAGTCGGACTGGATCTTCTGCCTCGTGCGCACGGATCCTGCGGTCAAGAAGCAGGAAGGGATCAGCTTCGTGCTGATCGACATGCAGACGCAGGGCATCACGGTGCGGCCCATTCTGCTGATCAGCGGGGCGTCGCCATTTTGCGAAACTCATCTCGACGGCGTGCGCGTTCCGCTCGCGAACGTGGTTCATGGTCTTCACAAGGGCTGGACGGTGGCGAAGGCGCTGCTCGGACACGAGCGCAGCATGATCGCCGATGCGTTCGGCGTCGGCGCGGCCGGCGGCGGCGGAACGCGGCAGAAACGAAGCGTGGCCGCGCGTCTCGCGATCGACCACGTGGGGGTCGACGCGACGGGACGAATCGACGATCCCGTTCTGCGCGACCGCATCGCGCGCGACGAGATGGACACGCGCGCCTTCACGCTCACCGTGCAGCGTGCGCGCGACTCGGCGAAGGCGGGGCATCGTCCGGGGCCCGAAAGCTCGATCTTCAAGGTCTATGCGACCGAACTCAACCAGCGGCGACACGAAGGCATCTTGCAGGCGCTCGGTCCGGCGGCCCTCGGCTGGGAGGGCGCGGGGTTCGATCCCGAGGCGCTCGCGCTGACGCGCGACTGGCTGCGCTCGCGCGGCAACACGATGGAAGGCGGCACCAGCGAAGTGCAGCTCAA
>CAZDHU010000076.1:0-16218 GCA_964505355.1 uncultured Myxococcaceae bacterium
CCGGGCGAGCCGGCGCCGGGCGACGTACGACCGCGCGGGGTTCGCGGCCCCGGGCCCCGTCCCATGTGAACCATTTCGCGGGCTCGCGCGTATACCGGGAGGGCGGACGCGACGGTGAAGCATCGTTTCGGCCCGTGCCGCACGGGCTGGCTCCGCGCGATGGCGCGCCGGGCGTTACGGTCGGAGCCGATGGAAACGGACGAGGCACTGATGAAGCGACTCGCGGAAGGAGACGGCGCCGCGCTCGATCGGCTGATCGATCGCTGGCGCGCACGACTCTTCTCGTTCTTGCTTCGTCGCAACGCCGGCGATCGGGCCGAAGATCTCTTTCAGGAAACGTGGTTGCGCGTGGTACGCAGCCACGCGTCGTTCGACCGCCGGCAGCGCTTTGCGACCTGGTTTTTCGGCATCGCCAACAATCTCTGTCGCGACGAGGCACGGCGGCGCGCGGTGCGCGCGCGCAGCACGGCGGCGTTCGCTTCGGACTCCGCCGAGACGCCGCTCGACCTTCGGCTCGACGCGCGCCGGCGCCTCGCCGCACTGCCGGATCGACTCCGAGAAGTCCTCGTCCTGCGTTACTTCGAGGATCTCGGAGAACGGGAGATCGCCGACGTGGTCGGGATCCCGGCCGGCACGGTGAAGAGCCGGCTTCACGCAGCGGTGCGGGCGCTGCGCGGGAAGGCGCCCGATGACGTCGACTGACTCCTGCACCCACTGCCTCGACGCGCTGCACGAATCGTTTCTGCGTCGCGAAGCGCTGCGCGAAGTGGACGCGTCGCACCTCGAGACGTGCCCTTCGTGTCGAAACGCGCGCGCTGAACTCACCGCGCTGGCGCTCGAACTCGAGTCGCTCGCGTGCGCCGCTGCACCGGACGATGCTCTCGTCGCACGTGTGCGCCGGGAGGCGCGACTCGAACTCGCCGAGACGCTCGAAGTCGAGCACGAGTCCGAACGCGCCCGCGCCACCGACACGCTGCCGCGCGGCTTCGGCCGGGAGTGCGCGCGCCTCCTCGCCGCGGCGCTGGCAGCGCTGCCCGTCGTGCTGCTCTGGAACGGGCTCGTGCTCGAGGGCGCGCGCCGGCTGCTCGCCGGCGTCTTGCCCGAGCCCGTGCTCGGTGCGCTGGGCGGTGCCTATCTCGCGAGCGTCGCGGGCTGGCTCGCGTTTCTGTACGGCTCGATCCCCATCGTCGCGCATCGCCGCGCGCGACTGCTCGAGGAGGCGACATCATGACCGCGACTCGCACCTGCCCCTACTGCGCCGAAGAGATCCGCCCGGAAGCGGTCAAGTGTCGCTACTGCGGCTCGCGACTCGATGGACAGATGCTGCCTTTCGAATGGGTACGCATCGAAGAAGGAAAAATGATCGCCGGCGTCTGCAATGGAATCGCCGAACAGTTCGGCGTCTCGGTCACCGTCGTCCGGCTCGCGTTCGTCCTCTCGTTCTTGCTCGGTTTCGGCATCGCTCTGCCACTCTATGCGGTGCTCTGGATCATCATGCCCCTGCAGTCGCGGCTGCAGGATTCGGAGGTGACGTCGATCGTCGATCCGCCGCGAGACTGAGCAACCGACACCGGGCCGTGGTCTCAGCAGAATCTGAGCGCGAGCGCGTCCACCACGTCGAGCAGCGTGTCGAAGTGTTCGAACGGCACCTCGTCTTCGAGCAGCACCTCGGCGAGCGTGTGTTTCGCGAACACCAGATCGGCTTCGCGCGCGCCGCAGCGATCCGAGACGCGGCCGTCGCCGATGTGCACCGTCAACGTCCCGGGATGCAGCCGGCGGAAGGCGACGATGCGTCCCCGCTTGCACGTCCCGGTCCCGCAGCTGCACGCGGGATCGGGATGGCCGGCCTCGATCCGCCAGCGGTCGTCCTCGTAGCGCAGCCGGTTCGCGTCGTAGGCGAACCGCAGTGAATGGATCTCCTGCAGTCGATCGAGATTTCGATCGAACCCGTCCGAAAGGATGCGAAACGGAAAGCCGCGTCGCTCGCAGAACTCGACCAGCGCGCGCGCTCCGGGATCGAGCGCGACGCTCCGCAAGAACTCGTCGACGACCGCTTCGGACACGGGCAGGCGATCGAGAATCTCGAGGTTGTATTCCCAGGGGCGCAGATCTCCCCGCTGCACGCGCGCGAGGAGAGCGTCGCGTTTCTCGCCCGCATGACGGCGCGCCAGCGTCGACCCCACGTCGAGACTCGAAAACGTGCCGTCGAAATCGCAAAACACGGCGACCCGCGGGCCGGCGGGAAGTCGAACCGCGAGGCTCGCGTGCGGCGGCAGATCCGCGACGAGGACACCGTCTTCGATCGCGTGACGGGCCGCCGTCGACAACAGCACCTCGGCCACCTCGGCGCGCACGGGATGATCGATCCCGGCGAGATCGACTTCGAGACGGCGGGGCTCGTCGGTCCCGTTGACCAGCGACAGCACGACGCCGTTCGACACCGGAGAGACGACGACCGGCGCAATGCCGGGGTCGAGCAACCCGTGCACCGCAGCCGTCTCCGACGCCGACCACGCATCGACGTCGCGTGCGAGTTTCACGGTGTCGCGCACCAGCGCGAAGCTCGTGGCGCCGAGCCCGGGCACGTCGTCGGAAAAAATCACCATCTCGCCGGTCGCGGCCGTCGCAACGGCCAGCGTCCGTGCCTCGTCCGGCGTCAGCCGCGTGTCTTTCTCTCGCGTCATCAGGCAATCGGGATCGGCCAGCCAGTAGCGGCGGTGCATCCACGATCGAGCGAGCACGTTGCGCACGCCGTTTCGCGTCGAGGGCTGCGTCCCCGACAGACCCGGCAACACGATCGGCGCGTCGACCGGCCAGGACGGCGCGACATCGGGACCGATCCGCATGCCGTCGACGAGTCCGATCGCGGGACCGAGCGGACAACCGCATCCGAGCAGAAACGCCTCGTCACCACAGCCGCGCCGGATCGCCGCGAGTCCGCGCCGGAGGCGTCCCGCGCGCGAAATGGCGGGATCGGAAGCGTCGGCCTGCATCGCCGAGGTGTAGAGAAAATCGAGCTTCTGGTAGTTCCAGCCCATCGCCACCAGCGCGGCGAAGAGGCGCTGCAGATGTTCGAGGACGTCGTCTCGACTCGTGTCGAGCACGCGGATCCAGCCGTCCTTCGACCACATGCCGTGGTGCAGCCCGCGAAAGAACTCCGCGCCTTCTCGCAGCAGCCACTCCGGATGCTCGGCAAAGAGCCGGGCGTCGCCGGCGACGCAGAACGGCGCCGTCCACAACCCCGGGCGAAAGCCCGCTTCGCGAATCGCGCGTGCCAGCGGTTCGAGACCGGCCGGAAACTTCTCGTTGGTTTCGAGCCAGTCGCCAATCGCGCGCTGATAGCCGTCGTCGAGCTGGACGACGTCGATCGGGATCGCGTCTCGCGACGCCGCGAGCGCGTCGAGATTCCGGCGCAGATCGTCTTCTCGAACCGCGTGAAAGAAGTGGTACCAGCTGCACCAGCCGGCCTGAAACGGTGCGCGCGTCCGCGCGCCCGCAGCGCGACCGTGCGCGTCCGCGAAGCGTTCGAGCAGGCGATGCGCGCGCTCCCCGATCGAGAGGCGAACCGCCTCTCCCTGCATGGATTCGCCCGGGGCGAGCGGGCGCTCGAGGATCGACTCGATCTCGATCGCGACGCCGTCCCGGTCGTGCTTCAGATAGACGACGCCGAATCCGTCGCCGGCTTCGAGCACACCCGCACAGCAGGCGACACCATCCCGTGTCGCTTCGATCGCCGTCACCAGTTCGGATTCGTGCCAGCCCGCGCGATCGGCGGGAGATTCTCCGAGCGCATGAAACATCCCGCGCAGCCACGGCCCCGACGGACACGGCGGCTCGCCCGCGCCGTCGAGCGCACGTCCTTCGCTGACCGACCACGACTGCCAGCCGTGCCGCAGAAAGCGGAGCGAGTCGGTCGAAACGCCGGTCCATCGCACGGCGACGCAGAGCGCATCGAGGCGAACCGTCGTCGTGCCGGTGTTGCGCGCCGTGAGGCGAAGCTGCACTCCATCGCTCGTCGATTCGACGACGATCGACAGCGCGAGGAGGCCGAGCACCCGAGCGTCGGCGCCGGACGTCATGCGCAGGGCAGCGCTTCTCGGCGGATCGGTCGGAAACGCGACGCGCGCACCGATGCCCGAGAGCGAGATCGTGCCGCGTGCCGGATCGTGAATCAGCGTGTCGATGGCCATGGGCGGGCGAGGATACCGCGCACTTGCGCGCGGCCGAGGGGCGTCTTGCCGGTCTCGGCGACGCTGGCCTCGTCTGCGCCGTCGCCGTTTCACCGCTGCGCTGCGATGCCGCGGTTGGGCGACCCACGGCGACGACGCGCGGCGTTCAGCGACACAATTTGTGTCGGCCACCCCCCTCGTAACTCTGCAGAGGTGCTCGATCGAACCCCGCCGGCCGGAGCCCGGAGCCGCGCACGTCGCGCTGCGCGGGCCCGGCTCGGCCCGGATTCGGCTGGCATGGCGATTGCTCTCTGGAGCGTCGGATCGCGAGATCGCAGGTCACCGCGCCCGGGCCGGCTACCCCTCCCCTCGCACTCGCGTGCGAGGAGCTGGCCCGGGCGTCTCGCGTCCGCCGACCGCGCCCCCGAGGACGCGCCCGCTCACGTCCCGCGCACGAACTCGCCGCGCGCGATTCCCGCCAGATAAATCGATCCGGTCGCGAGCAGCAGATCGTCCGGCCCGACGCTCTCCCGCGCCGTGCGAAGCGCGAGCAGCGGACTCTCGATCGAGCGCACGGGGATGGTGGGTGACCGGCGCGCCACCACCGCGGCGAGTTCCGCGACCGGCATCGATCGCGTCGCCTCGGCACACGTCACGATCACCTGATCCGCAGTCGGGAGCAGCGCGTCGAGGATGGCGGACAGGTTCTTTCCCGCCGAGACGGAAAGCACGAGGCAGGTACGCCGGCGCGGCATCAGCGCCAGCGCGTTTGCGAGCGCGCGCGCGGATTCTTCGGTGTGCGCACCGTCGACCACCCGCCAGGGGCGCCGTCCGAGCACTTCGACCCGAGCCGGCAGCCGTGCGGCTTTCGCGCCGGCTCGGATCGCGCTGCGCAGCACGTTCTCGTCGTGCGTCGCGAGGCGTCGCACGATCGCGGCCGCGAGTGCGAGATTGGTCGCCTGGTGCGCGCCGAGCAGCGTCGTCTCCACACGCAGCACGCAGCCGCCATCCGCGAGCCGCAGGGCGAGCCCGTCGGCATCGGCTCGCTCGATCTCGACGGAAAAGTCGCGTCCGAGGCGCGCGAGCGGCGCGCCGACCTTTCGGGCACGCGCCTCGACGACGGCACGCGCTTCGGGATGCAGGTCGCCGGTCACCAGCGGCCTTCCGGGCTTCACGATGCCGGCCTTCTCGGCGGCGATCGCGGCACGCGTCGTCCCGAGCCGATCGGTGTGTTCGAGTTCGACCGTCGTCACGCAGGTGATCGCCGGATCGACCACGTTGGTCGAATCGAGACGTCCCCCGAGTCCGACTTCGATCACCGCTCGATCGACCTTCGCATCACGAAAGAGCAGGAACGCCGCCGCGGTGGTCGCATCGAAGAACGTCGGCGCATGCGCGGGATCGTCGCGGCGAAGACGCTCGACGTGAGGCCGCAAACGCTCGACCGTGGCCGCCAGCGCGTCTTCTTCGACCTCCTGACCGTCGATCCGAAAGCGCTCCGTCCAGCGCTCGAGATGCGGAGAGGTGAAACTCGCCACGCGCTCGCCCGCTGCTCTCAGCATCGATTCGACCAGCAGCGAGGTCGAACCCTTCCCTTTGGAACCCGTGATGTGCACCACGGACAGTGCGTGATGCGGGTTGCCGACCGCCGAGAGCAAGCGCTGCACGGGCTCGAGGCCGAGGCGCGCGTAACCGACGTCGGGTCGTTTCTCGACGTCGAGCAGGCTTTCGAGAAACGTCGTCGCCTGCGAGAAGGTGCGGATCGCACCCGGCGCGCCTGCGTCACGTGCTTCGGCCGGCGTCAGTGCGCCAGGTAGCGCTTCCACTGGCGGTATTCCTTCACCGCACCGCTCGTCGATTCGATCGCCGGAAAGAAGAACTTCACGGCGTGTCCGCACACGCTGCAAATCTTGTAACAGAACTTGAACCCTTCGACTTCCTGCACCTTGCCGACCATCACCCGGTTCTCTTCACCGCAGCAGCGCGAAGGCTTCGGCGGCGAAACGATTCGTCGCGGATAGTCGTTGCGCGGCGACTCCGAGGTCGAATAGCGGATGATGTTCCGCGTGGGCCGATTGGCCCGGGCGTCGGTGTTCTGCTTGCGGATGTTGCTGCCGATTCGTCTCAACGCATTGCCCTCGCTTCGGACGCTTCTCCGTCGCCGTGGGCGCCGCGCCCGAGGTTTCGAAGAAGATCTGTGATGTTCGTGTACGACGTCGAGCACGGCGGCCCGTCGGCCCAGCGCCACTCGCTCTCGTCCGGCGAATCGGCGAGCCGCAACAACGTCGAGCTGCGCGTGCCGTAGCCGCGGAGGTGAATGCACGTGTCGTCGAGAGATCCCCGGGAGTCACCGATCTGCGACGGATTCGAACGATGACCGCGACAAAGATCGCCGAGTGCGGCGAGGACGTCCGGTTCGACGGCCGCGGCGTGCGCCTCGTCGAGCAGGCGCGCGATCTTCGGCACGCGGCGATCGTCGGGGTCGGCGTTGCCGATCACGTGCACACCCGGCGAGAGCGGACGGACCCTCGGGCGCTCGTCATAGACGATCGTGTGAGCTTCGCTCGCATCGGCCACGAGGACGTTGAACGGATTGAAGAGCCCCGGGCTCAGGGCAGAGAACTGCGCGGCCACTTCGCCCGCGGAACTCGCCCGAAGCGCGTCGGCCACCAGATGCCCGCGGGAACGCCGCGCGGGATCGGGCGACGAGGTCGGACGGTTGGTCAGGCCGACGAACACGCCGGCATCGTTCACGCCCAGCCAGGTTCCGCCGGCACGCAGATCGCGCGGTGCCGCGACGCGCCGGCCGTTCGAGGTCCACTCGACGCGCGGCGGCTCGGCCGGTCGATCGAAGTACTCGTCTCGATTGGCAGCGATCACGATCGGCGATCCCTCGACGCAGCGGAACAGAGCAATCAGCGTGCACATCGGCGACGCAGCCCCCTCGGCCCGGCCCACGGTCGCCCGGCGCGCGATCGCAAGGCCCGATCGCCGCCGCGCACGACCCGGGGTCTCGCGGCCGGCACTCGTCTCATTGCCCGACCGGCGCCCGGACGACAGCGGAATCGTGAACGGACACGGCAGATTATCAGATAGGATCAGGAGACTGCAACGAGCAAACCGGTGTTTTGCCCGAGTTTGAGGCGATTCACCTCACCGATCGAGCGCCCTCGAGGCTATCGGCGCCGATTGCCGACCAGACGCAGGCGCGGCCCGTCGTCTTCTTCCGCGCGAGGCTCGTCGTCCCCCCGCCAGCCGCGGGCCGCGCGAACCTCTTCGGCCTTCTGCCGCGCCACGTTCCGGTTCATCTCCAGCCCGTAGCGGGCGAGCACCGCTCGAAGCTGTTCGAAGTTCTGTTCGATGGTGAGCCGAACCGAGGCAAAGCCGTGCTCGATCGCTTCGGCTCGCTTCCAGAACGCGAGGGGATTCATCGCGAAGAAGCTGGCGTCGGTTTCACGCGGTTCGAGCAGGATGATGTCGCCCTGAAATCGGTCGTCGGCCAGGTAGCGCTGCACGCCGAGCTTCAACCGGGAGTGCAGCAGGGTTCGAAAGACCTGATTGAGCACCACCTTCATGCCGCGGTCCGAGAGGTAGCGGCCGTTCGCGAAGTACTTCGAGCTGCCGGCCTGGTCGGCGTCGATCCGATTGAGAAATGGCCGGAAGGGGTTGTAACAGATGATCAGATCTGCGCCCTTCTCGATCGCGACGTCGATGTTCGCAGTGTGTCGAACGCCGCCGTCGACGTAGTCGACGCCGTTGATGCGCGCGGGTCGATAGAAGATCGGCAACGCGGTCGACGCCTGCACGGCCTGAGAGATGGTCACGTCGGCGTTCTCGTCCGTTCCGAACACCACGCGCTCGGCGGTGTCGAGATCGCAGGCCGACACGTACAGGCGCCGCTTTCGTTTTCGCTCGAAACTGCGGAAATCGTTCGGCAGCGAGGTCTTCTCCAGATTCCTGCGCAGCCAGCGTTCGAGGCTCGCGTTGTCGAAGAGACCGGTGGGAATGTGGTTGGTCAGCGCCGGAATCTCGCGTCGCGGCGAGACGTAGTTCATCAGTTCCAGCGCGAGCAGCTCGAAGCTCCGATACGACCGTTCGCGAACCAGCTTCGAGAACGAGGGCGCCATGGCATCGCGCAGGCCGGGCAGACTGCGCAGAAAGTCGATTCCGACGCCGGGCATGTAACTCAGCAGGTCGTAGACGAACTTCGCCGGCCGGCCGGCGAACTCACCGAAATTGGGATTGTAAAAATCGATCGGCCGAAGCTGGGTCATTCGATCGCTGGTGCCCTCGAGCACCTTGACCATCTCGTCGGGCGTGATTCCGGCCGCGAGCGAGACCGCGAGAATCGAACCGGCGGAAAGACCGACGTAGGTATCGAAATCGGTCATCTTGCGACCGACGAGGAAATCGTCGAGCGCCTTCAGTCCGCCGACCTTGAAGGCGCCACCCGACACGGCGCCGCCGGCGAGTACGAGCGCGATTTTCGGATCCCGTCTGGGTTTCGCGCCATCGCTCTTGCGGATCAGGGTGAGGCCCACGTTCCTCCCGCCTTCGTCGCCCGGGCGCCGCGTTTCATCGACGCGCCCGCGTGTCTTGCTCTGATTTTGCCGGTCACCTCGATCGTTCGGCCGTGAACCTCGTTTCCTGTACGCGAGTCCGCGAGACGCGTCAAGGAACGAGCAACGCGGTGCGCCGAATCAACGGATTCCATGACAGGTCGCGGGGTTTCGCGATCTCGATCCCCGGGTCTTCGTGCTGCACCGCGTTGCAGCGGGCGGTGTGCGCCGCCGGAGTTCGCGACCGGCGAGGGCGGTGTGGTACGAAGAGCGCAGCGGGGGAGCGTCATGCACCGGCGCGCGAGGAGAATCGGCCTCTCGGGGCTCGCGCTGCGAGCGGCGGCCGTCGCTGCCATCGGACTCCTCGGCTGCGCATCCGGATCGGCGCCCGCCGAAACACCTGCACCGACCTCGACGGGTTCGGAGAACACCGGGGGACCGGTCAGCTCTGCGCCCGACGATCTCGGCGCACCGCCGCCTCCGACAGCTTCGAAATCGCAGGCGCGCGAGCACCTCGAAGCCGCCGTCGAAGGCGCCGTGGTGGGCGCGATGATCGGCGCCCAGATGGGCCCCATCGGTGCCGCAGCCGGTGCAGGAACACTGATGGTGTATGGCGCGATCACCGGCAATCCCCCCGTCAGCCACGGTGGTGGCGGCGGGCAGCGCACGGAAGGCGACCGCGAAGATCCGATCGAGGACGAGATCGACGACGAGCTGAAGCAGCAGGCGTCGCTCGAAGGTGAGATCGAAGCGGAACTCCGGCGGCAGGAAGAGCTGCTCCGCAAGATCGAGGCCAGCGACCCCGCGAGCCCCACGACACCGGCGCCTTCGGCGGACCCGACCGAAGACGCCGATTCCGAACCGATCGAACGCGACGAGGTCTCGAGCACCAACATCGCGACGACGGCGCCGATGACGACCGACCCGCGCGAAGCGCCTGCCGCCCCCGCCGTACGCGACCTGCCGACCGAGCTCTTCGACAGCAAGAAGACGACGATTCCCGAAGGCCGCTGGGGCAACGACGACGAACTCGAGGTGACGGCGCGATCGATCGATGCGGATCGCGACGGGAAGCCCGAAGAAGTCCGCTACTTCGGAGACGACGGACGGCTGCTGCGGGTCGAACTCGATCGCAATTACGACGGCACGATCGACGCGTGGATCACCTTCTCCGCCGGCGTCGCCGTGGCGCGCGAGCTGGACGAGAGTGGCGACGGAACACCGGACGCATTCGAGCAGTATGCGGGCGGGCGAATGACCCGTCGCGAAGTCGATCGCGATGCGAACGGCGGACGCGACGCCTTCTACCGCTTCGAATCGGGTTCACTCGTGGAAGAAACGCACGACGCCGATGGCGACGGCCGAATCGATCTCACCATCGTCTACGAAAATCGCGCGCGGGTGCGAACGGAAGAGGATCAAAACAGGGACGGGAAGCCGGACGTCTGGACCCATTACGCCCACGAGACCGGCGGCAGCGAATACGTGACCCGCATCGAACGCGACAAGGGAGCCGACGGAAAGCCGGACAGCTTCGAAACCTTCACGCAGCAGGACGGCAAGACGGTGCTCTCGAGACGAGAGGAAGACGCGAACGGGGACGGCACGATCGACATCACGTCGGTGTACGAGAACGGCAAGTTGAAAAGCCGGGAAGTCGCCGATCCCTCGCTCGTCCCGCTCTGATCCCGGCGTCTCACCCGAAGTGGCCCGCCTTTGCGAGTCTCACTGCGCGGGCAGATTGCTCCGAATCTCGATTTCCTTGCGCTGCTGCTCCTGGCGGCGGAACTCTTCGATCTTCTTCCGCTCGAGCAACAGTTTCAGCTCGCGGTTTCGCGCGCGGATGCGTTCGAGATCGCGCGCCAGCTCTCGATCGGTCGGCTCGGCCATGGCGAACTGAATCTCGAGTTCGACGCTCTCGCGCGAACCGTCCGCCGCGAGCGCGGTGACCCGCAGGCGATTGCCGCCCTCGCGCACCGGGACGAAGCCCGAGAAGCGGCCATCCGGTGAGAGTTCGACGTCGGTCGAGAAGTCTCCGGTCGTCAGATTGGTGACCACGACGTCTTCGATGTTCGAGAAGGACACGTGTTGCAGCACGGCGATGATGTCGCCGGGGTTTCGAACCGGGGTGAACGTTCCGCGCGTCGCTTTCGCGATCTCTACCGCCGCGACCGGTTGCGTCAGCGCATCGGGACCGATCGCATAGCTGTTGATTCGCACTCCCGCCGAATGTGCGAGACGCGCCGCGATCAGCGCGGCATCGACGTCACCGGGATCGCTGATGGTCCCGAGCCCGATCGGAAAGGACGGCACGCCGTCGGTCAGAAAGAGTGCGACGCGTCGCGCATTCGGCCGGGGCGCACTGCGCGCGCCGGTGAGGCCGGCGAGTTCGGTGATCGCCAGTCGAATGCCGGCGGCGAAGTTCGTCGCCCCGTGCGCTCCGCGCGCGGCCACGCGATCGAGCGCGCCGAGCGCGTCGCCGGGATTGCCCGAGAGCGGAGATTGCAGCTCGGCGTCCTGCTGATCCGCACGCAGTCGCTTTCCGGTTTCAGGATCGGTATCGCCCGAAAACGTCGCGACGCCGATGCGCACGCGGCGAAGGTCGAGCCCTCCGATCAGCGAACGCGCCGCCTTCAGTTCGGCGGCAAAGACGGAATCGTCGGGATCGGTGGAGCACATGCCTTCCGGATAGGTCCCGGCCGGAAACGACTCGCGCACCGGATTGACGCCGAACACACCGTCATCGTCGACGTCGACTCCGCTCGCACATTTGGTCGAAGCCGACACGTCGATCACGACCATCACGTCATAGGCGCCACCGGCCTCGCCCGATGCCGACGCGGCTCCTTTGACCGGCGCGAGATGCACACGGTTGCGCACGGTTTCGCGATCTCGCGGCGACTCGACGGAAATCCGCAGCGTCGCTTCCTGCGCCCGGGCCACGTTCGCAACGAGCAGCAGCAGCAGCACGACTCGAAACAGCGCGACGGTCATCGACGCAGGGCTCCTCTCAATTCGAAGAACCGGGACGGACTTCGATCGTGATCCGCCGGTTGCGCGCGCGGCCTTCGGCGTTTTCGTTGCTCGCCACCGGAAAACGCGGCCCGAGGCCGCGCGCGAGCACACGGTTCGGAGAAAAACCTTCGCTGATCAGCTGGTCGCGAACACTCAGCGCGCGCTCTTCGGATAGCGAGATGTTGAACGCAGCCGAGCCATCCTCGTCGGTGTAGCCGCGCACGACGAGCGAGACGTCCCCCTGCGCGCGAAGCCCGGCCGCGAGTTCGCGAATGCGGGCGCGGCCCTGATCGGTCAGCTCGGCCGTCCCTTCGACGAACAATGAATCCCCTGCCAGCTCGGTGGTCTCGCCTCGCTCGACCCGGTGCGTGCCCGCAGGCTCGGCCGGACGGGTGGCGGGAACGCTCGTCGGCGGAGGCGGCGCACAGGCGGCGACGAGACAGGCGCCGAAACCGCCGAGCAGCACGCGGCGAGGCCGCGAGATGAAGAGCTCATGCGACTTCGACGGCAGCCACATTCCCGATCTTCCTCTTCGTCCGCGCCGGCACGGGCGCGCAGTATACGGCAGCGAACCCGCGACAACGCGTGAGATTCTCGATGCCTGCGCGCGCCCCCTCGATTGGGGAGCGCGATTGGCAAGATCTCGTGACACTTCTCGGGCCCTCGCGCCACTTCACCGGTAAGGCCCCTTCCTGGCGGGGCTTCTCAAAGGTGGAAGGCAGGGTCTCGGTTCGCCGGGCCCTGCCTTCAAGCCTTTTCCTCCCCGGTCCCGGGGAGTGCTCAATGTCTCGCGTCCTGACGGCGTCACTGGTCGGTGTGACCGGTGTCCTGGTCGAGGTGGAAGTCCGCCTCAGCTCTCAGCTCCCCCGCGTCGACATCGTGGGGCTTCCCGAGGCCGCCGTGCGCGAGAGCGCCGCCCGGGTGCGCGGTGCGATCGCGGCGACCGGCCTGCGCTTTCCCGATCGCCGCATCACCGTGAACCTCGCACCGGCGGGGCTCCGCAAGGGAGGCGCCGGGCTCGATCTTCCGATCGCCGCCGGGATTCTGATGGCGGCCGGCGAGATCGAATCGGCGAAACTCGACGGACTCGGGCTGGTCGGCGAACTCGCGCTCGACGGACGCCTGCGCCCGCTGCGCGGTGCGCTCGCCCTCGCGCTCGCCCTCCGCGATGCGGGCTGCCCGCGCGTCGTCCTTCCCGCCGCGAGCGCCGCCGAGGGTGCCCTCGCCCCGGACACCGAGGTCTACGCGGCGGCGACGCTCACCGATCTGCTGGCCCATCTGCGCGACGCGAAACCGCTCGAAGTCGCGACGCCCCTCGAGCAGCGCCCTGCCGGCCCGCTGCCCGATCTCTCCGAGGTGCATGGCCAGCAGACCGGAAAACGCGCTCTGGTGGTGGCCGCCGCCGGTGGCCACGCCCTGCTCTTTACGGGCCCCCCGGGCGCCGGCAAGACGATGCTCGCGCGCCGGCTTCCTGCCCTGCTGCCCGCGCTCTCGTTCGAGGAGGCGCTCGACGTGACGAAGATTCGCAGCGCCGCGTCGTGCGCCGGCGATGCCGAAGGCCTGGTGACCGCGCGCCCGTTCCGCGCTCCGCATCACACGGCGAGTCCGGCGGGGATCCTCGGCGGCGGGAACCCGCCGCATCCCGGAGAAGTGTCGCTCGCGCACGGAGGCGTGCTCTTTCTCGACGAACTGCCGGAGTTCGAGCGTCGCGTGCTCGAATCGTTGCGTCAGGTGCTCGAAGAGCGTCGGGTCGTCGTCGCACGCGCTCGCCAAACGGCCGTCTTCCCGGCACGCTTTCAGTTGATCGCGGCCGCCAACCCGTGTCCCTGCGGATTCCGACTCTCGCCGGAGCGAGAGTGCCGCTGCGACGACGCGGCCATCGCACGCTATCTCGCGCGGCTCTCGGGGCCCCTGCTCGATCGCATCGATCTTCACGTTCGACTGCCCGCCGTGCGCTGGCACGAACTCGAATCGCGTTCGGGCGACGCCAGTTCGGCGCGACTGCGGCGGCAGACCGAGACGGCGCGCCAAACTCAGCGCGCCCGATTCGATCAGACCGGAGCGCACTGCAACGCCGAGCTCCCGGATCGCGATCTCGACGCGGTGGTGGATGCCGCCGCAGAGGCCCGCTCACTGCTCGGGCGTGCGGTCGAGGCGCACGGCCTTTCGGCGCGCGCGGCCCGGCGCGTGCTGCGCGTCGCTCGAACGATCGCCGACCTCGCGCAAGAGATCCGGGTCGGCCCGGCCGCGATGGCCGAAGCGCTCGCGCTACACGGTGCCGAAGGATCGCGCCCGACCGGCCGAACCGTTCGCTGAAGCGGGCGCTCGCGAGTCGTGATTCAGGAGATCAACCGCCGGCACACGGTCCGTGCCGCATGTCGCAGCAAGAGACAGGAACCGCCGAGCACGTAGGCCACGTCCCAGAGATGCACGAGTCGCAGCTCGCCGGCGAACGCGCCGCGCATCAGCCGAACGGGATGCAGCAGCGGGAGCGCTTCCGCGAGCGCGAGCCAGAACGTCGAGAGACGCTCACCGAGCGGGAAGAAGACGTCGCTGAACAGGAAGATCGGCGTCAGAAAGAGCGTGAAGTAGTAACTGTAGAGCTCGATCGATTCGATCTGCAGGGTGAAGGCGATGCCGATCGACGCGAACAGCAGACCGCAGAGCGGCACCACCAGCAGACCCGCGAGGGCGTGCGGCAGCGGCGCGAGTCCGAAGAGCGCGATCACGACGAAGAACGATCCGCCGTAGATGCACGCGCGCGTCACCGCCCAGGCCACTTCGCCGGCGAGCACGTCCACCGGCGCGATCGGCGTGGTCAGCATGGCGTCGTAGGCTTTCTCGAAGTGCATGCGAACGAAGACGTTGTACGACACCTCGAAGCTCGCACCGTTCATCGACGCCACCGCCACCAGCGCGGGGGCGAGAAACGCGACGTACGTCGTTCCTCCCATTTGCGAGACGTACGAGCCGACGCCGATCCCGATCGAGAGCAGATAGAGCACGGGCTCGAAGAAGTTCGGCAGCACGTTCAGCTTCCAGGTCCGTCGATACATCGCCGCGTTGCGGCGCCAGACCGCGCGCGCCTGCGCGATCGAGACGCCGAATCCAATCGAGTGTGCCGTCATGCTTCGGTGTCTCCGAGCCGGTCGCCGGTGAGCGCGAGAAAGACGTCTTCGACGTTGGCCGGTCGAACGATCACGGTGCGCCGGTCGCCCCCGTCCCGCCGGCGCACGGCCTCGAGCCACGGACCGACGTCGGGCGCGAAGACGACCAGCCGATCACTGTTGCGATGCGCGGGCGCGCCGGGGGCGAGCGACTGCATCACCCACGCGGCATCCGCGTCGTCGACCTCGAGTTCGAGCGCCTCGCGGGCGAGGTATCTCGTCACCAGACCGGCCGGCGTCCCTTCGGCGCAGAGTCGCCCGCGGGCGACGATGGCGAGCCGATCGCACAGGCGTTCCGCTTCGTCCATGTAGTGCGTGGTCAACAGCACGGTCGTTCCGGACGACCGCCACCCCCGGATGCGGGCCCACAGCGCGAGCCGAACCTGCGGATCGAGCCCGGTCGTCGGTTCGTCGAGAATCAACAGCTCGGGTCGATTCACCAGCGACATCCCGATCGCGAGCCGGCGCGCCATCCCGCCCGACAGCAAACGCGCCGGCGTCGACGCGTGCGACGTCAGCTCGAGTTCGTCGATCAGATCGCGCGCGCGCTGGCGAACGATGCCTTCGCGCAGTCCGTGGTATCGAGCGAAGACCCGCAGGTTTTCCTCCACCGAAAGGGCCTCGATCAGGACGTTCTGCTGCAACGTGACGCCGAGCCGGGCGCGCACCTCGCGCGCGTGCTGGCTCACCTCGAGTCCGAAGACGCGCACGCTGCCGGCGGTGGGCTGCACGACGCCGTAGATCATTCGAAGCGCCGTGGTCTTGCCGGCGCCGTTCGGGCCGAGCAGGCCGACGCAATGCCCGCGGGTCACGTCGAGATCGAGTCCGTCGACGGCAATGCGTTCGCCAAAGCGTTTGGTGACGCCGCGCAGGGCGACGACGGTCGGCGGCGGGAGATCGAGACGGGTCTGATCGGGCATGACGGGCGCAGAGTAGACGGCGATTTCGACGCCGTCCGGCGTGCTGGCGCCGGGCCGCGCCCGTCCGAAAGCGGACGCTTCGTGAACGGATTGCGTCGGCGGGTCGACGCCCGCACACACGTGCGGCGCCGCCGGAGGCACGCAACTCCCTGGAATCCCGGAGTGACGCACGTGCGACACCCGGATCGCTCGATGGCACGGTTCCTGCTCTCGAAGGGACACATCCGCTGGAGGGAGGTCCCATGGCAGCCGTGTCGATTCCCGTTCTGGATCGTCCGCACGAGGCCGTCACGATCGCGACGTCGAGCGTTCATGAACCGATCGAGACCACACTGCTCGATCTCGTTCGCGCGGTCGATGCCGTCGCGGACACCGAAGACGAAGTGGT
>CAZDHU010000077.1:0-34348 GCA_964505355.1 uncultured Myxococcaceae bacterium
GAAGCGCGTGAAGAGACGGAACAGCACGAGGATGTCGAGCAGCGACTGATGATTGGCGACGAAGACGTACGGAACGCCCCGGCGAATTCGCTCGCGACCCTCGACAGTGACCGGCCAGGCGGGATTCAGCCACGAATAAATCGACGCCCAAAAACAGGTGAAGAGATGCAGCACGCGAAGCTGCGGGTCGAAGGGCGCCGTGACGACGCGAATCCCCAGCGCGATCGGAAAGAGCAGGATCGAGCTGCTCACGAGGAAGAGCCAGAAGAGAGTCGACAGCGCCCGCCTCATGCCGGGTCTCTAGCACCCGGCCCGGGCTTCGGCAGCCGGCGCGCAGCGTCGGTGCCGTCGGTCCGACGCGTCGCATCGAACGTGCGGGTGATCCGTCGATCGAGCGGGCTACGGTGCCACGCCGGGGCCTGGGCGAGCGACGCGGTGCGCCGGCCGCGCGCGCGACCCTTCGCCCGCGAAGTCGCATTCGCCGCCCCCGGCGCGCAATGTGACCGGATTCGTCACGGCGCCGGGGCAGACTGCGCAGGTGGCGAAGCGCGATTCGCTGCGATGCGATTCGTCGCGATCGCCGGGCGGTGGCCGAGAAGGAGCGAAAGCGTGCAGGGGATGTGTTGGCTCTCGTGATCGCTGCCGGCGCACGAGCGACCGAGGAAGCGCTCTTCGACGCGATCGGCCCCCTGCTGGCCGACGCGCGTCGCGAACCGGCGCGACTCGCTCGCCCGGTGCGCATCGTCGTCTCGTCGCGCAGTTTGCGCGAACACGTCGCTGCGCGTCTCGTCACGCGGTTCGGTGCGATGGCCGGGGTCACCGTGCAGACCCTGCAGGCGCTCGCACGCGAAGTGCTCGAACGGGCCGGGCAGCGTCTCGGCGATGGCGATGCGCTCTTCTCGCTGCTCGCTCGGCGAGCGGTGCTGACCGAACCGTTGCTGCGGGATTTGCTCGCCGATCTCGAGGATGGTCCGGGAACCGCGATCGGTACGATCGCCGATCTGCTCGACGCCGGTCTGACGGAGGCGACGGCGACCGCAGCGGAAGAGGCGCTCGCCGAGCCATCGAAGTTTTCAGCCGCGAGAGGTCACGATCACGAGCGCGCGCGCGCACTGGTACGCGCGGCCAGCGTCGCGGCGCGCGCACTCGATGCGCTCGGCTGCGCGCGAAGCTCGGGCCGGCTCGCGCGAGCGAGCGAGTGCCTTGCCGGGGCAGACCCCGAGCTGCTGCCTTCGCGCGCGACGTTGATCCACGGTTTTGCGGATGCGACGCGTGTCGCGCTCGACTTGATCGAGACGCTCGTGCGGCATCACGACGCGACGGTCTTCGTCGATCGGCCGCCGGATCCCGCGGGCGACGAGCTCGATGCCGCGCCCGCTCGTTTCACCGAACGACTGATCTGCGCGGTGCGCGCGGCGGACCGCGCGGAGCGATTGGACGAAGCGCGACGCGAACCCGTCGCGACCGCGGCGATCGAGCTGCTGGCGGCGCCGGGCGAGAACGCCGAAGCGCGTGCGGTCGCGACGCGAATCCGGCGACTGCTCGACGAAGGAGCGGTCTCCGAGTCGATCGGCATCGTCGCGCGACGGCTCGATCCGTATCTGATTCCGCTGCGGCGCCATCTCACGCGTCTCGGCATCGCGTTTTCGAGCACGGCAGCGGCACCCCCGGGAGCGGAAGAGCGGCGTGCGCACGCGTTCGTGCGGCTGCTGCGCGAAGGGGGGCAGGCGAGCGCGGAGTCGCTGCTCGACGCGATGTCGATTCGTGCCGACCGGCGGAACGATCTTCGGGTCGCGTGTCATGCCGTGGGCGCTGCGCGCGTGAGTGATGTCGCGGCGCTCGACGTGTCCGAACTGGTCGGCGAGCGAACGGGCTTGTCGCTTCCGGTGCCGCGCGGTCGCGCGACACCGGCGTCGGAGGACGACGAAGGAGGGGAAGCGACGGCCGAGGAGGGGGAAGAAGAAGAGACGTCCGTTGCGGAGGCAACGAGCGACCGTCGTTCGCACGTCCGGCGACGGGTCGTCGAGCGGGACGATCTCGGTGCGGTGGTCGCGGCCGCCGGTGTGATCGCCAGCGAAATCGATCGAAGTGTTGCCGCGGGGCCGAGCGCCCCTTGCCTGCTCGGCGAGACGCTGAAGCGCATCGCCGAGGCGCTCACTCCATGGCGAGATGCCGGCGACGAGGTTCCCGAGCGGCTGAGCCGGCGCGCTGCGCGCGTTCTCGTGGCGATCCCGCCCGCGGTCGCACCGACGTTCGGCGAGTCGGTGAGCCTGATCGAGCGCGAGCTGTTGCGGCCGTCGCACGGGCTCGCGGGCGGCGCGGGGTGCGGGGTCGCGGTACTCGACGCGATGGCCGCGCGAGCGCGCACCTTCGAGCATCTGTTCGTGCTCGGCCTCAATCGCGATCTCTTTCCGCGGATCGTGCGCGAAGACCCTCTGCTGCCGGATGCGCTGCGCTCGCGCATTCGCGCGGGGAGCGGTCTCGAACTCGGCCGCAAGGAGGCGGGCCACGACGAGGAACGCTGGCTGTTTGCGAGCCTGCTTTCGGCATCGCCACGGATCACACTCTGCTGGCAACGCGCGGGCGAAGACGGCAAAGAGCGGCCGGCTTCTCCGCTGCTCGAGCTGCTGCGCTCGAACCGTCCGACTCTCGTGCCCGCGAACGTGCCGCCGCTTCGTGCTGCGACCGCCGGGGCCATCGAGTTTCCACAAACTGCACACGAAATGGCCGTGCTCGCCGGTCTGCATGCCGACCGCGCCACCCACGCCGAGATGCTCGTGCTCGCACTCGACGAGTCGGCAGCGTGCGACACCGAGCGTCCGGATTCTGCGCGCGTCGCCGCGGCGCAACGCGCGGTGCTCGAAGCCTTCGATCCGCCTCCGTCCGACGAGTTCGGACGCGGCCCCGGGCCGTGGAGCGGCTTCACGGGCAGCATTCGCGCGAACACCGAATCGCTCCACGTCACGGGCGCCGAGCGCATCGCGCGCTGCGGGTGGCGCGACTTTCTCGAACGCACGCTCGGCCTCGAACCGCCGCCCGATGCGCTGGCCGCGCTTCCCGAAATCGATGCGCTGGCGATTGGTAGCGCGATGCATCTCGTGCTCGAACGCTGGCTGTGCTCGATCGGCGTTCCTTCTCGCCGCCCGCTCACCGAGATCGTCGAAACGAGCGGCGTCGCCCTGATCTGGCCGGACGACACCGGGCTCCGGCAGCTCGTTGGATCCGTCGTTCGCGAGTTGCTGGGCCCGGTCGCGATTTCGTTCCCGTCGGTTGCGACGCAGTTCGGTTCGCTGCTGGAAGAGCGGTTTCGTTCGCTGCGGACCTGGGACGGGCTGGCGGCGGGGACGCGGGTGCTCGGTAGCGAGGTCGAGGGTGTGCTTCGACTGCCGCCAGCGAGTCCCGTCGCGGACGTGCGATTTCGCGCCGACCTCGTCACGCGAACGGAGAACAGGTTGCAGTTGATCGACCTGAAGACGGGGAAAGCGACTTCGGCGACGGCGAAAGCAATTTTCGGGCGCGTCCGGAAGGGGACTGCCCTGCAGGGCGCGCTCTACGCGACGGCGGCCGCCGAACTCGTCGGGCGCGAGGCCGAGGGTGTTTATCTGCATGCGGTGGAGGAGCCGAAGTCGATCTCGCTGCCGGCATCGGTAGTCGAGCAGAACGGCGCGCTCGTTCCCGTTCTTGCGACGATCGCGCGGGCCTGGTCGCTCGGTGCGCGACCGCCGCAGCTCGCGGACGCGGCTGGCGACACGCCGCGCGCATGCCGTCATTGCGACGTCGCGGCGGCTTGCGCGCACGGAGACTCGACGCTGCGACGCGAGTTCACGCTCTGGCGCGACCGGGCGGCCGCGGTGCCGGGCTCCTCGCCGGTCGAGGCGGCCGCGCTCGCGCTTCTGCGCCTCGGCGTTTCGGAGTCCGGCGGATGATGCGCGACGACGAACGCCTGCGAGACGAAGACGCGGCCGCACGCCGCGCAGCCCGCACCCTTTTCGACCGGCCGATCGCGCTCGAAGCCGGGGCAGGTACGGGCAAGACCACCGCGCTGGTCTCGCGCGTGGTCAACTGGTGTGTGGGGCCCGGCTGGGAGAAAGCCGAGCGCACGTTGCGGGGCGATGGGGCGGACGACCCCTCGCTGCACGACATCGCGACGCGTGTCGCGTCGCGCGTGGTCGCGATCACGTTCACCGAGGCGGCAGCGGCCGAGATGGCCAACCGCATTCTGCGCGCGATCGGTGAGCTGGCTGCGGATCGGCCGCGATCCGAACGGATGGTCGAGGACGCCTTGCCCGAGCCCGCGATCGTTCGCCAGCGCAGTGCCGCGCTGCTCGGGGCGATCGATCGCATCACCGTGAGGACGTTCCATGGATTCTGCCATCGATTGCTTTCCGCTCACCCGCTCGAAGCCGGGCTGCACCCCGCCTTTCGCATCGCCGCGCAGCGAATCGAGATCGACGCGCTTGCGAATCGCGTGGTCGAATCCGCGCTGCGCGCGGCGTCGGGGCGCGAAGTCGCGCCGGACGACGTCGCACCCGAAGGCGAATGGATCGGCCCCGGCGCAATCTGCGCGGCGCTGGCGGATCTGCTCGACGCAGGCGTTCAGCCCGAAGACCTCGCACAGGCTGCGTACGATGCCCGGGCCTGCGCGGCGCTGCTCGAGCCGCTCAGGCGAGCCGTCGCCGATGCGAAGGCTCCCTTCGCGCCGTTCGCGGCCGCGAAACGCGGTGACGCCCGTAATGTTCCGCCCGCGCTCGATCGTACGAACGCGCTGCTCGCCTCGCCGGCGCCGCCCGACGCCGTGTCGCTCGGGGCGCGGATCGACGAGCTTCGCGATATCTGGGGAGAAAGGTCGGATCGCGCTGTGCGGGGCAAGCTCCGCAAGTTCGCAGCGGGCGAGTTCGGGCAGGAAGAAAATAAACTCGCCACCGACCCTGCGGCCGTCGTCCGTGCAGCCGGACCCCTCGCGGAAGCGGTCGACGACGTCCTGAGCGAGGAGCCCGAGCGCTTCGAAGCGGTTCGCGCGCAACTCGTCCCACTGCTCGTCGAAGCGACGGCAGCGCTTCGGCGCGAAGGCATCGTGACGTTCGAAGCACTCCAGCGGCACGCCCGCGATCTTCTCGTGCAGCGCGCCGACGTCGCGGCGCGCGTTCGCGCGGGCATCGATCTTCTGCTGGTCGACGAGTTTCAAGATACGGATCCCGTTCAATGTGAGCTGGTGCGTTTGCTCGCGCTCGGCCCGGAGGCCGGCGAGCGGCCGAGTCTCTTTCTCGTCGGCGATCCCAAACAGTCGGTCTACGGCTGGCGCCGCGCCGACCTCGCCTCGTATCAGGACATGGTCGAGCGAATCATCGCGGCCGGCGGCGAGCGATTCGTGCTCAGCGTGAACTACCGATCCGTGCCGCCCGTGCTGCGCGAGGTCGAACGCGTGACGAGTTCGCTGCTGGTGCATCGGCCCGGCGAGCAGGCCGGATTCCAGCCGCTGCTCGCGGCGCGCGATTCCTCGCGTGATTCCGGCTTCGACGCCGGAGGCCGGGCGCCGGTCGAACACTGGCTGGACTGCGAACTCGACGCCGACCGGCAGGCGGTGCAGACGCTCTCGTCGCGGGCCGCCGGGCTCGAAGCGGCGACCATCGCGCAAGAAATCGAGTGGCTGCATCGCGTTCACGGCGTGGCATGGCGCGACGTGGCGCTGCTCTTCCGCGCCTTTGGCGACGCCGAGGGCTACCTGTTCGCGCTTCGCCGCCGCGGCGTGCCGTACGAGATCACAAAAGACCGCAGTCACTACCAGCGCCGGGAGGTGATCGAGGCGACGTCACTCGTGCGCTGTGTGCTCGATCCGAACGATGCTCTCGCGCTGGTGAGCTGGCTGCGATCCGTGTCGGGCGGGATTCCGGACGCGGCGTGGACGCCGCTCTGGTCTCGCAGGTTTCCGGAGCGGATGGCGATGCTCGACGGGCCCGCGCCCGGCGCGCTCGCGGAGCTTCGCGCGCTGCTCGACGAAGTGGCCGCGTCACTCGATCCGGCCGAGGTGCCGGGGCTCGAATCCGTGCGCGACTGGCCGCTCGTCGCGTTTCGTTCGATCGAAGGGATCGCGCGGCTACGGCAATCGTTCGCGATGGATCCCGTCGACGTCTTCGTCGAGCGGCTCGTCGTCGTCGGAGGGCAGGAGCGGCTGGAAGCCGGCCGCTATCTCGCGCGTCATCGTCTCGCGAATCTCGATCGCTTCCATCGCGAGTTGCTCGGTCTGCTCGCGACCGGTGCCGATCCGGCCGCGGTCTTGCGGGCGCTGCGTGAAGGCGCGAGCGAGAACGGAGACCCGGCGACGGGAACGCCCGGCGAGGCGGCGGCTGATGCGGTCCAGGTGCTGACGATCCATGGCGCGAAGGGGCTGCAGTTTCGGCACGTCTACTGTGTTCAGCTTCACAAGCAGCGATCGAACCGGTCCGATCGCCACGTCGCGGAGGTCGGCGATTTGGACGGACGCCGGGTGTTCTCGCTGTGCCGGATTCCCGGACCCGGCTTCACCCGTCATCAGCGAGTTCGACGCCGTCGCGAAGACGAAGAATCGAAGCGGCTGCTCTACGTCGCGATGACGCGCGCGCAGGACCGCCTCGTGCTCGCGGGAATCCATCCGTCGTTTCAGCGTAAAAGAGTCAAGAACTCCGGAGCGCTGATCGAGCACGTCGAGCCGCGCGTGACGCGCGCCGGTGCGATCGAACGGATGACGCAGGAGATGGCCGGAGATCCCGCGCTCGCACGTTTCGCGCACGACGACGTGAGCTGGGTGATCCCGGCCCGCACGCCGCTCGATCCGGTTCGTCGCGGACCGGAGCCAGCCGCCGGGGCGTGGGATCTGGCGCCGATTCGTGCCGGCGTTGCCTTGCTCGCCGCGAAGCGTGAGGAGGCCGAGCGAACCCGGAACCGGCGGCGGCTCGTGCCCGCCTCGGCTCACCGTCCCGATGCGAGCGATGGGCGCGGCGTCTGCGCGGAGAGCGATTCGCACGAGTTCGCGATCGAGGCCCGCCAGCACGACGAGCCTCGATTCGACTTCGATTCGATGGCACACGCGGATCTCCCCGGACCGCTCGCGTTCGCGTCGTCGCTCGAGTTCGACAACGACCACGATGCAGACCGCACGCCGTCGACCGGGTCGGCGCGAGCGATCGGAAGCGCCGTGCATCGCGCTCTCGAACGCATGCCCTTCGACATCGCGCCCGACGAACCCGGCGTTCGCGAGCCGCTCGAATCCGTGATCGAGGCCACACTCGCCGGCCTACTGCCAGTGCCAGATCCCGCCGCGCATCGCCGAGCCCTCGAACTGCTCGATCGCGCGCTGGCGCCGGACGGACTGACCCGCGTGCTTCGCGCAAAGGCGAGCGCCGTCGTCGCGCGCGAGCTTCCTGTCCTCATGCCTCTCGCGGGGACGGCGTCGATCGTCGTAGGGACGATCGATCTTCTGTATCGCGATCGCGCGAGTGGTGCGCTGGTCGTCGCCGACTGGAAGACGGATCGCGTGGCGGAGGGCGACCTGTCGGAACGGGCCGAGCGCTATCGAAGTCAGGGGGCGCTCTACGTCGAGGCCGCGCGTCGTGCACTCGGCGACGCGGTAGCGCCGCGATTCGAACTCTGGTTTCTCGACGCGGGCCGCGTCGTTTCGCTCGACCTCGGCGAAACGGCGGAGTGAGGAGCGGCGGAGAGACGCCGGCGAACGGCCTCGCCGGGAGTCCGCGCGATGCCGCGCCGAGGGTGCCGTCGCCGGTGCCAGCGCCTATGCTGCGCGCCTCACCCGGCGCGCCCGATCCGGGAGGCTCGATGACCGCTACAGCATGTTCGCCGTCGCGAACCGGTTCGCGCGCGGACGGAACCGCCACGGGATCCGCCGAGTCGGAAGAGATTCGTTTCCCCGGAGCTCGGCGCCCCGATCGCGTGCGCGAAGTCGTCTCCTACGGCCTTCGCCTCGCGACCTACGAATGGGGCGAGCCCGAGGCGCCGCCGCTGCTGCTGGCGCACGGCGGCTTCGATTTTGCCGGCACGTTCGATGGCTTTGCGCCGCTGCTGGCAGACGCCGGCTGGCGCGTCGTGTCGTGGGACCACCGGGGTCACGGCGACTCGGAACACGCCATGCTCTACAGCTGGGCCGCCGACATGCGAGACGCAATCGCCGTGCTCGACACGGTCTCGCGCGGGCCGGTTCCCTTCGTCGGGCATTCCAAAGGCGGCGGCGTTCTCACCCAGCTCGCGATGGCCTGTCCGCATCGCGTCTCTCAGCTCGTCAATATCGACGGTCTTCCGTCGAGGCAGGCGCGGCCCGACGTCGCCGAGCACGACCGCACGCGGCTGCTCGCCGATGAGATCGCCGGCTGGCTCGACCATCGACGCCGCGCCGCGACTGCGGTGCGCAAGCCAGGCACGATCGACGAACTGGCGCGCCGCCGCGCACGCATGAACCCGAGGCTGTCGCTCGAATGGCTGCGCTACCTGGTCACGATCGGTGCGCGCCGCGACGCCGATGGCTGGCGCTGGAAGATCGATCCCACCCTCCGCTTCGGAGGCTTCGGCCCCTGGCGATCGGAATGGATGCTCGACTGGCTGCCCGGACTCGGCACGCCGATGCTGGCCATCCTTGGTCTGATTCCCGAAGAAATGGGCTGGGGCACGACCCCGGAAACGCTCGGACCGCATCTGCCGCCGCGAACGCAGCTCGAAGCGTTTCCGGACAACGGCCATTTCATTCACATCGAACGGCCTCGAGACATCGCGGATCTCGTGCTCGGCTTCCTGGTGCGCCCGTGAGCGCCGCGCCGACGCAGTGGCTGGACCATGCGCATGCGCGTCTCGCGCTGCACCTGCTTCGCGAGGCACGCGGGCTGCACGCGGCGGATCGAGCGCCGCATCCGCTGCTCTTGTTGCACGGGCTCGGCGAACGCTCGCCCGCCGCAGTGCCCGAAGAGCTGGCCGCATGGCCGGGCCCGATCCATGCGCTCGACTTCACAGGACACGGCGAATCGACACTGCCGAAAGGCGGTGGCTACACGGCGGAAGTGCTGATGGGAGATGTCGACGCCGCGCTCGCGCGGCTGGGGCCGACGACGATCGCGGGCCGGGGGCTCGGCGCGTGGGTCGCGCTGCTGATCGCGGGCGGGCGGCCGCGCGAAGTTCGTGGCGTGATCCTTCGAGATGGACCGGGGCTCGCCGGCGGAGGCCCCCGCCCGTCGAGTACGGCGATCGTCTGGGTCGATCCCGCGGCGCCGACCCCGCCGGACGGATTCGCGCTGGCGGAGCTCGCGCAGGATGTGCGGCCGCCCGAGTATGCGGCGTCGTTCGCGCGACAGGCCGCGTCGTTTTCGGGGCTCGCGCGCCCGATCACGATCTGTGCTGCGGAGCGCGTTCCGTGGTTGATCGCGCTTCTCGAAGAGCCGGGCGTCGAGGAGACGCCGCTCGCCGAAGCGCTCGCGCACTACGCGCGGTGAGGCGATTGGCAGGCAGCATCGCCCGAGACCGGATGGTTCGAGCGATGCTGCCTGCGAGAACTCACCAGTCGCGGCCGCCGCCGCCTCCACCGCCGCCGCCGTAGCCACCGCGGCCACCACCACCGCCGCCATAGCCACCGCGGCCACCGCCGCCGCCGCCGCCATAGCCACCGCGTCCGCCGCCGCCACCACCGCCGCCTTCACGGCGGTCATGGGCCTCGTTCACGCGGAGCGTGCGGCCACCGAAGTTCTTGCCGTCGAGCGCGCTGATCGCGGCCTGAGCACCGTTGTCCTCCATCTCGACGAAGCCGAACCCGCGCGGCCGGCCGGTTTCGCGGTCGTTGACCAGCGAGACCGAGTTCACCGGACCGTGCTGCTCGAAGAGCGAACGAAGTTCCGCCTCGGTCGCACTGAAGGGCAGATTCCCGACATAAAGCTTCTTGCTCAAGGCCGTCACTCCGTCGTCGCGCCCGAGGCGCGGCGACACGCTCGATCGGCGCCGCGGAGGTCCATCCGCTGCGGCGTCACCGAAGAACACCGCCGATCGATCCATTGCGCGTTCGCACGGGATCGTCGTCGGGTGAGGGCATTCGTGGCGAGCAGGATCGTGCGTCCGGAACGGATCGCGGGCGAAGATTCCCGGCAGACAGGGACACCCACACGGGAGGCTTCGTAGCACACGAGATCGACCCCGCCATGAATCACGCGATCAGCGGCGGGTGCCAGCAGGTGCGGCAACGCCGATCGGGAACGAGCATCACCGCGGCCACTGTGCTCCACTCGAATCGTCTTGGACCGGGAGGCAAGGACGCGTCGCGTGAGGACTTCGCGCGACCTGCGAGGCCGGTCGGAGGGCGTCGATGATCGGCGTCGAGGCAGCGCGGCGACGATTTGCCGCAGAACTCGTGGAATCGCTCGGCCTCACGACACCCGGGCTCGGTGATGCGCTCGCCACGGTGCCTCGCGAGTTCTTTCTCGGTCCGGGTCCCTGGCTGATCCTGCGGGTTCCCGAGGGATACACCTCGACGCCGGACGCGGATCCCGTTCGAATCCTGCAGGACGTGCCGGTGGCGCTCGACGCGGCTCGCCTGATCAACAGCGGCGCGCCGACGCTGGTGGCCCAGTTGATCGATTCGCTCGGGCTGCGGCCCGGGCACACCGTGGCGCACCTCGGATGCGGCACCGGCTACTACAGCGCGCTGCTGGCCGAGATCGTCGGACCGACGGGGCACGTGTTCGCGATCGAGATCGATCCGGAGTTCGCGGCGCGCGCGAAGCGCAACCTGCGCGGATGGAAGCAGGTCGAGTGTGTTCACGCCGACGCGTCGCGCCGAGTGCTTCCGCCCTGCGATGCCATCCTCGTCTCTGCAGGAGCCACCCATCCGCGTGCGGGCTGGCTCGAACGACTGCGATCCGACGGGGCGCTCGTGTTGCCACTCACCGGCATGCGGCCGCCCGCGCCGGCAGCGCGCTTCGGGCGCAATCTCGCGGGACGCGCACTGCTGCTTCGCAACTCGGCGGATGGCTGGGAGGCGCGATTTCTCGCCCGCCTCGGGCTTTCGCCGCTGCTCGGCGGAAGAGACGTCGCGCACGAACGGCTGGTCGTGCAGGCGTTCTCGCGCGCGGGCGAAGAATCGTCGCGCGTGCGTTCGCTGCGACGGGATTCGCACGCGCACGAGAAGTCGTGCTGGCTCCACGCGCAGGATTTCTGCCTGTCGTACGAATCGCCGAATCCGGCCTATTCGGGTTTGAGTCGCACGACGTAGTTGCCGCGACTCTCGTCGTACTCGAGCTCGATCAGTCCCTGTTTGTGCGCGTCTTCGAGCAGCGCCGTGAAGGAGGCGTATCCGTAGTACTCCTCGTTGAACCCGGGGTGAACGCGGCGAATCGTCTGCTTCGCCATCGAACCCCAGATCACGTCGTAGTCGCGCGAGAGCGAACGCAGGATGTCGAGCAGCTGCTCGAAGGCCTCCTGCTGCTTCTCGTTGCCCTTCGCCGCCGCCGGCGCCTTGCTGCGCTTCGGCTTTTCCATCGATCGCACGAGGTCGTCGTAGTAGATGAACTCGTCGCAACCGTTGATCAGCAGTTGCGAGGTCGAGCTCTTGACGCCGCAACCGATCACACGCTTGTCGTTCTCCTTCAGCTTGGAAACGAGCGGAGAAAAATCGCTGTCGCCCGAGAGCAGGGCGAAGAGATCGATGTGCTGCTTCTGCTGACAGAGATCGAGGGCATCGACGACCATGTGAATGTCGGCGCTGTTCTTTCCGCTCATCCGAGAATGCGGAATGTCGACCATCTCGATCCCGGCCTCGTGAAACTCGCGCACGGCGTTGCGGTACTTCCCCCAGTCGCAATACGCGCGCTTGAACACGATGCGTCCCTTTTCGAGCAGCCGCTTGAGCACGAGATCGACCTTGAACTCGCCCTTCCTGGTGTCGCGCACACCGATGGCGAGGTTTTCGTAGTCGATGAAGACGGCGATGCGGGGGACTTCGGCCAAGACGACTCCTTCACGGGGCCGCGTCGAGCGGCGCGTCGAGCGGCACGGTAGCGCCACGTCGAGGGTATGCTCGCGCGATGGAGGCATTTCGATGAGCGAGCGAGCGTCCCGGCCGGCCGACGGCGACTCTTCGGAGGCGCCGCGCGCGAAGACGCGTCGCGGGCTCTTCTGCCGACTGCGCGTCCCGCTCGCGCTGGTCTGTTCGCTGCTTCTGATTCGTCTCGCATTGCCGTTCGTATTGCGCCCGATTCTCGAACGGGAAATCACCGAACAACTGGTGGGACACATCGAAATCGGAGCGGTCGAGCTCGGGCTCTTCGCGGGGCGCTTCGGGCTTCGCGAGGTCGCGATCTTCGAACGACGGACACCGGGTGCGGAGGCCGAACTCGCCGCCGCCGAGCGGCCGCTCGTCTCGGTCGGCCGCCTTGCCGTGCGCATCGCGCCCTTCGCCCTGTTTCGGCGCACGGTGCATCTGCGCGAGATCGAGATCGAGCGGCCGGCGATCGATCTCGCGCGCCTCGCCGACGGCCGGATGAATCTGCTGCGCGTGATTCCCGAGCGCGCCGAGACGCCGGCGCCCGAGACGCCGGCCGAACCATGGATCGTCGCGATCGATCACGTGACGCTGGCCGGCGGCAAACTCGTCTTCAACGATCTCGCGGTCAGCGGGGCCGAAGCGCTCGATCTCGACGTCGACCGGATCGCCGTCGACGGGCTGCAGATCGGTGGCGAGCCGACCCCCGATTCACCCGCGCGGATCACCCTCGAAGCACACCATCCCGATGGCCCGTTGCGACTCGAACTCGCGCTGCCCCGGCTGATGCCCGTTCCCGTCGTCGCGGCCCATCTCGTGCTCGAAGACTTTCCGCTGCGCCGCGCACAGGTCTACGTGCCGGGCACGGGATGGAGCGGTCTCGCGGGCAATCTCGACCTCGACCTCTCGCTCGATTTCGAAGCCGAGCAGCGCTCCGTCGTGAAGGGAACCGCGTCGGTGACGGATGCGGCGATCACCGTCGCCGATCTCGACGCGCCGGCGCTCGGCTGGAAGAAGCTCGAGGTCGGCCTCGACGCGCTCGATCTGATCGCGCGCAAGATCGACCTCTCGAACGTCTCGCTCGCGGGCCTCGCACTGGTGGTGACGCCGGGCGAAGAGTCGCCGCTCCCGCTGCTGCGTCCGGCAGCGCGTGCCGGGGCGCGCGCACCGGCGCGCGTACCGGCGGTGTCGTCGGGGCCGGCGGAACCCTCGGCCGACTGGCCGCAGGTGAAGGAGCCGCTGGCGTCTTCGGCCATCGAGCCCGAGGCCCCCGCGAAACCGGCGCAGCCGTTCGACGTCGCGATCGGAGCGATCGCACTCGACGACGCTCGCCTCTCGTTGCGTGGCGCGCACGTCGCGCCGCTCGAACTCGCGCTCGCACTGAACGCGCGCGAGTTCTCGCTGGCGAAGAACGCCACCTTTCCGGTCTCGCTCGAACTGCGGGAGGGAACATCGGGCCTCTCGCTCGACGGTCGGGCGCGGATCGACGCGCCCGGCTTCGCCGGTACGTTGAAGTTCGATGGACTCGATCTGCCGCGCCTCGCCGCCGCGGCCGGTCGCGCGGAACTCGGGCCGGTGGCCGCATTGCGGCGCGCGACGCTGGTCGGAGAACTCACCGTCGATGCCGGCGTCGATGCGTCCGGGATGCCCGCCGGCGACGATCTACGGATCTCGGGCAACCTGACGCTTTCTGGTGTCGAAGTCGGTGACGGGACGAACGACGTGCTCGCGCTTCGTCTCGACGAACTCGCGCTCGGCGAGATGCAGGTACAGGTACCCGGTCTGATCGCTCGCGCTGCCTCGCCATCGCCCGGTCCGCTTCGCGTCGCGATTGGAGAACTTCGACTCGTGAAGCCGCAAGTCGACGCCGTGCGAACCGCCGCGGGAATCGCGCTGCCGAAGCCACTCGCCACCGAATCGGGGTCGGCCTCCTCCGCGGAAACGCAGACGCCGGTAGCGGTGCGCGAGGAGACGGCCGGCGACGCGGTCCCGCCTCTGCAGCTCGACGTCGCGCGCCTCCACGTCGAAGGCGGTCGCGTGACTCTCGACGACCGCAGCGTGACGCCATTTTTCAAGAACGGACTCTCGAACCTTCGTCTCGATGCGAGCGCGGTGTCCTGGCCCGATCGGCGCATCGCGAAGCTCGATCTCTCTGCGACGACGATCGGACGGGCGAAGCTGACGCTCACGGGCGGCGGCGACGCGACCGGGACGACGCTGGTCTTCGACGGAAAGAAGCTCCCGCTTCCTCCGCTCAACCCCTACGCCACCGCGGCCGGGTATTCGATCCGCGGAGGCGAGCTCTCGCTGGTGTCCAGTATCTGGCTCGGCGCGATTGGGTTCGAAGCAAAGAACTGGGTCACGCTGCACGACTTCGATCTCGCCGAACTTTCGAGCGACGGCCGATTCGAGGAGAGCTTCGGCGTCTCGCTGCCGCTCGGGATCGCGCTGCTGAAAGACTTGAACGGAGACATCCAGTTGACGATTCCGGTCTGGCAGGACGCCAGCGGGTTCGGAGTCGGCGTGGCCGAGGTCGTGCGAGGCGCGCTCGGCTCGGCGCTGCTCGGTGCGCTCACGTCACCGCTCAAGATGCTGGGCGCAGTGATCCGGCCCGGCGAGAAGGCCGGCATCGGCACGCCGGAGCCGATCCCGTTCGCCGCCGGATCGGACACGCTCCTGGGCGAAGCCGTCGAGCGGCTCGAGGGCATGGCGCAGGTGTTGTCCGGCCAGCCCGCGCTCGTGCTCGAACTGCAGCCGGTGGCGAGTCCCGCCGACGAACGCCGGCTGCGCGAGCTCGCGTTGCTCGACGAGATCGACCGAGAGGGAGTGCTCGGAACGCTGCGATCGCTGCCGCGACGCGCGTCGATGAATGCGGTGCGTGAGTTTCTTTCGAAGGGCGAGGGCACGCTCGACGAACCCGCGCAGGCGCTGCTCGACGAGCGGATCGCGGGCATCGCGCTTCCTCCGGATCGACTCCAGCAACTGGCGGCGGCTCGCCTCGATCGCGTACGAACACAGCTCCGCGACGCGCACGGCATTCCCGAGCGACAGCTCGCCGCGCGCGAGGCCCGGATCGGCGAGGACGGGGCGCGGCCGGAGCTGCGCGTTCTCTTTGGGCGCTGACGGCGGTTCCGTGCCGTGCGACGCGACGGCCGGCGCGCGCGGCCCGCAAGAACACTCCTTTCCATTTCGCTCCCGCAGTTAAGATGGGAGCGGCGCGGCCGCCGCCGCGGGCAAGGAGACGGCGATGCAGACGAGAGATCGAGACGCGCGGAGTCGTGGAGCAAGAACCTGGATCGCCTGCGGCCTCGTCGCCGGTGCGCTCGCGTTCGGCGCGGGGTCGCCGTCAGCCGCCGATTTCGGTGCGGAACGCGTGTTCTCGGGGCTCACCGAACCGACGCTGGTCACCGCGCCGGCCGGCGATCCCCGATTGTTCATCGTCGAGCGTGCCGGCCGGATTCGCATCGCGGACGGCGAATCGATTCTCGCGACGCCCTTTCTCGACATCCACACGCGCGTCTCGACGAGCGGAGAACGAGGCCTCTTCGGTCTCGCCTTCGCGCCCGACTTCGCGAGTTCCGGTCTCTTCTACGTCTACTACACCGACACGCCGCTCGGCCGGTCGGTGATTTCGCGCTTTCGACTGCTGGCCGGCGAGACCGATCGCGCCGACGCGAGTAGCGAAGAGCAGATTCTGGTGATCGATCAACCGTACGAGAATCACAACGGCGGCACGATCGCGTTCAGTCCGATCGACGGCATGCTCTATTTCTCGCCGGGCGATGGCGGGTCGGGGAATGATCCCGGAAACGTCGCGCAGGATCCCCGGTCCCTGCTCGGCAAGATGCTGCGGATCGACGTGTCGGGCGGAGTCGGTACGACGTACACGATCCCCGCCTCGAATCCCTTCGCCGGCGCGCTCGATCCCGGCAACGCGATTCGCGACGAGATCTGGGCCTTCGGGCTGCGAAATCCGTTCCGGTTCGGATTCGATCGCACGAACGGCGAACTGTGGATCGGGGACGTTGGACAAAATGCCCGGGAAGAAGTCGATCGCGAGGCGGCGGGCGCGGGCGGCAAGAACTACGGCTGGGACGTGATGGAAGGCACGCAGTGCAATGCGACCGATCCCGCTCCGGCACCGCCCTGCAACGACGCGTCGCTCACCCTTCCCGTTCACGAGTACGATCACGGAGCCGGGTGCGCGATCACGGGCGGCACGGTGTATCGCGGCAGCGTGGCGTCGCTGCAGGGCCGGTACGTGTTCGGCGATTTCTGCTCGGCACGCATCTGGGCGCTCGACCCCGCGACGAATGCCGTCGGCGAGATCACGGCCGATCTCGCACCGGCCGGCAGCAGCATCGATCAGATCGTCGCGTTCGGCGAAGACGGAGACGGAGAGGTCTACGTCGTCGATCTGGGTGGAGAGGTCTTTCGCATCCGCGAACGCTGCACGGACCCGCTCGATCTCGACTGTGACGGAGTGTCGAACGCGCTCGATCCGTGCACGACGCCATCGACGATCGATCCTCCCGCGAAGCCGCCCGGCCAGCAGCCGCGCAGTGCGATGCTCAGCTTCGCGAAGCTCGACACGCCGGCCGGCGACGACCGGACCGTGATCAAGGGGCAGTTCAATCCCGCTTCGTTCAGCGGCATCGATCCGAGTCTGAACGGGGTGCACCTGCAGGTGGAAGACGAACTCGGGACGCTGATCGACGTCGACGTGCCGGGCGGGCTCGCGGGATCGTCGCCGTGCCATGCGCGAGACGGCTGGAAAGTGACGACTGCGGGCGTGCGCCGAAGCTGGCGCTACACGAATGCGTCGGGTGCGCTCGCGACAGCGGGCTGTGCGGCGGGATCGGCCGGCGGTGTGAGCTCGATTGCGATCACCGATGCGACGGCCGCGCCGACCGATGCATTCGTGTTCACGGCCACGCTCGCCAAACCGGTGTTGCCGCGCGTGCCGGCGCATCCCGTGACCCATTTGATCTTCCGCCTCGCGCTGGCGCAGCGAACCGATCCCGGACTCGGGCTCGTCAGCCCGGCCGCGATCGCGGGGCAGTGCGCGGAGGCCGAGTTCGAAGGATCTCCGGTTCCCTCGCTGCCGGTGCCGAAGAGCGCGGGCGGCCCGGTGCCGTATTGCAAACGAAGCCCGGCGACCGGCACGCTGAAGACGATCACCTGCAAGGGGCCGTGACGCGAGCGCGAGACGCGGGTGACGGATCCGCCGTCAGCGCACGAGTGTCGGTTCAGCGTCGTCGTCGGCCGGCCGCGAGGCGACGGGATCGATCGCCGCCGGCGGTGCGAGCAGGGGCCTCCCGGCCGCGAGATCGTCGAGCATCCGCTCGGCCATCTGCACCTCGTGCGCGTCGACGTACGACGCATCGGTGAAGCCGTCGAGCGGCCACGCGCGCGTGGTGTGCGTGCCCGGCGTCGGCGGCAACCATTCGCGGTCGGGATACTGACCGTCGAGAAAGCGATAGCCGCGAATCTCTCCGACGGTCCATGGGCCGGGAATGCCGGCGTCCGTGAGCACTTTGCCCCAGACCTCGAGCGGGATCCGCTGCGGGCCCGCCGCGAGATCGCCCTTCCACGAGGTGAACGCGACGGGGTTTCCGTTCGCGTCGTAAACGTTGGCGTCGAAGCGATAGAAGCCGGCGACCGCGAGATCCGCGCCCACCTCGAGCAGCAGGCTGCCGTTCGAGAGCCGGTCGCTCATCTCCGTCACCCGGCCGGGAACGTGACTCGCGGGGGTCGACTCGATGCGCAACCGATCTTCGTGAAAGCGGCCGCGATCGTATTCGAAGCGCACCTCGAGCGTGATCGGCCCAAAGTGGTCGGCAAAGCGGGCGAGCGGCAGATCGGCCACGAGGTGATCGCCCTCGCGCTCGAAGGTCAGTGGCTCGGCGCTGCCGAAGGTGCCGCTCGCGCCCTCGCGCAGAGCGAACGCGTGTACGACGTCGACCGCGATCGGCGCTCCGCCGCGGCGCACTTCGAGGGAAGCGTGCACGGTTTCGGGGCCGACGTACGCCCAGCGATCGGTCGTGAACCGCCAGCTGACGACCGAAGCGGGATCGTCACTCAACGTGTCGGGGATCGGCCGGTGGCGCTCGTAGCGCTGATTCGGATGCAGCAGGTCTTCGTGGGCTCTCGTGAGGCGCCCCGAAGACGACGGGTAGGGCGTCGATTCGAAGAAGTGTCGGATCGGTTCCGGAAGATCGGCGAACGGCGTCTCCGTGATCGGCCTTCGCAGCGGTGTCGAGCTGAGCGTCTCGGCGCCCGTCGCCGGCGGCGGCGCGGCGACGCGCCGTTCGCCCGGCGCTGCTTCTTCGAGCGAGCTACGCCAGAACCAGAGCGCGGCGAGCAAGAACGCGGCGCCGCCGAGCGACATCCAGATCACCCGACGGCGCCGGTCCACCTCTCACTCGCCCCCGAATCACCAGCCCATGTTGCTGATGAACTTCGTCTTCATGCCGTAGTGGTCGAGGTCGTAGCCCGTGCAGGTCCAGGCCGCGACGTGGTTCGTCCACTTCGGCGTCGAGCACATGCTGCTGGTCGATGTCGTCGACGTGCGCGCGCCCGCCGAGTGATACGCGACGGCCCCGTCGTCCTCACCCGGCAGGAACGCCGACGAATACCACCAGCCGTCATAGCCACCGATGTGATAGACGGTCTTGCCGTTGGTGTCGTTGTGATTGTAGGCGTTGCGCACCTCGCTGGTGCCGAGGTGATTGCTGTAGTCGCAGGGGCCGAAAATGTCGGCGAGGAAGTTGCCCGAAAGTTCGCTGCCGCCACCCGCACCGGCGCTCGTGCCCACCCAGTAGATGTTCCAGGCGGTCGCCGAGTTCGCGAAGCGATGCCCCATCACCGCGTCACCGCCGCTGTAGTTGAGCACGTAGCAGGCGTTCGTGCCGGAGCAGCACTGATCGAGATAGGTCGCGAGCGTCGCGCTCGACTGCGAGAGGGCGGAGTGATTGGTTTGCACCGCGCGCACGTCGATCGCGGTGAAGCCGGAGACACTGGCGTAGCGATCGTTCCAGCCCTGCGAGCACATTCCGCCGAGGTGCAGGATGTAGCGGCCATTCGAGTTCGGCGTGCAGCCCGTCACGTTGTTGCAGACCGGCTGGTAGTCGGCGCAGCAGTCGCCTGCCGAAGTGCAGGCCGAGTCGCACCAGCAACTGTTGGCGTTGTTACCGCCCCCGTAGCCGCCGCAGGCCGAGCGGCAGGTGCCGGCGTCGTCGCCGCCCACGCCGGCCGCGGCCTCGCCGCCGAAGCACAGTGCCCCGGCCAGAGCCACCACGATCGCCGGCCATCTCACGGCTGCGATCCACCGGGAAAATCGAATTGTCGTCATGCGTTCCCCTCCCGCGCCCAGCGCGCTGTGTGCATCCTATGAAGGATCATCCCCGCGAATCAAGCGTTTTTCGCGCCGTACACAGAACTCGCGTGCGAGTTCGCGCTCCCATTCTTCTCGCGTCGCCGATGCGCAGAGCGTGGCGAGCGCGCTTCGCGCCGCGGCATCGCTCGCGGAAAGCAGAAAGACCGGTGGTCCCGCATCGCCCGCCGGCGGAAGATCGTGCCGCGCGAGCCCGTAGGACGAATGCGCGAACACATAGGTCGGCTGCTCCGCGCCGCCCCGCGCCGAACTCTGTTCGGAAAACGAGAATCGCCCGGCTGCATCCGTCGTCGCGGAGCGCGTCGCGAGCGTCGCCGCAACGTCCGACCATGCGCGCCCGCCACGCCACAGCTCGATCACTCGAACGCCCGCAATCGGCGCGCGCGTCTCGCGGTCGAGCACGCGTCCCTCGATCGCCGGAAGCGAACAACGCGCGGCGAGCAGGAGCGGCAGGGCGAGCACGATCGCGCCGATCACTGCGTGCGAGGTTCGGAGTCGCGGTGCCGGCATCCCGGACCTCGCGTGGAGGACGTGCGATCTCTTCGGCGCCGGCCGCGGCGCCGAACGAGCCCGACACGGAACGACGCGGTCACTGCGATCGAGACTGACCGCCTTATATCACGGCGCGGATCGCGCGGACGATCCCTTCTGTGCCCGCCGATCGCCGTCGAAGACGCGGATCGATCCGAGCGGGCCTCGCGTCAGTCTCGCGGGCGGCGCGCAGCCGAACCGGCGAGCGATCACGGCTCGCCGAGGGCCCCGCCGCCGCGGGCTCCGGCGGGCGCACCGGCTGTGGTGGCCGTCGGTTTCTGTTATCCATTGTCAGGAATCAGTCGAGCGCTTCCCTCGGCTGTCTTCGCTTCCGGAGAACGCGATGAATGCTGCAATGGCAGAGAGTTCCGAGATCGATCGCCGGTCCTCGGCGGTCGCCGAGATCGGGTCTGGACGGCTGGAGGCGCTCGGGGCCGAAGAGGTCCTGACCTGGTCCGTCAAGAACTTCCATCCCCGGCTTTCGCTCTCCTGCTCATTCGGCGCGCCCGAGGGCATGGTGATTCTCGACATGCTCTCGCGAATCGAGCCCGGCTTTCGGGTCTTCACGCTCGACACGGGACGCATCCCGCAACCGACCTACGACCTGATGGATCGCGTGCGCGATCGATACGGGACGCAGATCGAAGTGCTGTTCCCGCGCGCCGACGAGGTCGAGGCGATGGTGCGCGCGCACGGGATGAATCTGTTCTACGAATCGCTCGAGCGGCGCAAGCTCTGTTGCCGTGTGCGCAAGGTCGAACCGATGCGGCGCCATCTCGCGGATCTCGATGCCTGGATCGCCGGGCTGCGACGAGAGCAGAACGTGACCCGCGAAGAGGCGCGCAAGGTGGTGATCGACGACGCGCACGGCGGCATCGTGAAGATCAATCCACTGGTCGACTGGACGAGCGACGACGTGCAGGCCTACGTGCGCGAGCACTCGGTGCCGGTGAATCGACTTCACGCGCGGGGCTATCCGTCCGTGGGTTGCGAACCGTGTACGCGCGCGATTCAGCCCGGGGAGGATCCGCGGGCGGGGCGCTGGTGGTGGGAGAACCCGGAAACTCGCGAGTGCGGCATTCACGTCGGCGAAGAGACGGGAGGCTCGGGCATATGAACGGCGACGGGTGCGACACGAAACTGCGTCGGGTCGATCGACGAACGTTCCTCGCGGGATCCCTCGCGGCGCTCGCGTTGCCGCTGCTGCCCGCAGCGCCGGCGCGGGCCGCGCTCTCCGCGCCGGGCGCCGGGCTTCCCGATACGACGCGCGCGCTGCTCGAAAAGAGCCCGTACGTCTACATCTCGCCACTGCGCGCGAACGGCGAAGAGAGCAGTTGTCATGGCGAAGTCTGGTTCGGCTGGCTCGACGATGCGGTGGTGATGATCACCGGCGCCGATCGCTGGAAGGCGAAAGCGCTCGCGAAGGGTCTCGATCGGGCGCGGCTCTGGGTCGGCGATCACGGCCGCTGGAAGACGCTGACCGGGCGCAACGACGCGTTTCGCGAAGCGCCGCACGTCGATGCCCGCGTGAGTCGCAGCCAGGACCGGGCGCTCTTCGACCGCATGCTCGCGCTCTACGAGAAGAAGTACCCGAACGAGATCGGCAACTGGCGCGATCGCTTCGTGCAGGGTTTCGCGAGCGGCGAGCGCTGGCTGCTGCGGTACGAAATCACCGGTTGAAGTGAGACGCGTGGCGCATCTCCGCCACCGGCGAGCGGGCGGGACCCGACGCGGAGGCGGCATCAGCAAGGGGTGGCAGGAGCCGCTTCGGACGCGCACCGCATGACGAACCGCCGCGCAGCCGTCGCCGCAGCCTCGCGTCCCGCCCGCAGCCGCATCGACGTTGCTCGTTCGCCGCCGCCACCCGGCTCATCCCGTGCAAAGCGTGAATCAGACCACGAGGCGATGGACGGCCTTGAACGCCGGCGCCTTCGCGTCGCGCAGCCATTCGAAACAAACCGACTCGACGCTCGCCGGAACGACGCCTGAGCCGAGCAGCTTCGCGGCACCGGTTTCGTCTTCGAGCGCGAAGCGCGCGCTCACCGCATCGCGGACCAGATGCACCTGCCAGCCGCCGGCGAGCAGGGCATGCGCGGTCTGGCTGACACACACATGTGTCTCGATGCCGGCGAGCAGCACCTGACGCCGGTCGAGCGTGCGCAGATGCTCCTGCAACCCCGGCGCGCCGAGGCAGGAGAACGTCGTCTTTTCGAAGCGAGCCGTGTCGGGTGGAAGGTGGGTCGCGATTTCGGGCTGCGTGGCTCCGAGCCCCTTCGGATATTGCTCGGTGAGGATCACGGGGATGCCGAGCACGCCGGCCGCGTCGAGCAGACGCTGCGTCGCGCGCAGCACGCGCGCTTCGTTCGCGATCTTGCCCCGGTAGGACTCCTGCAGATCGATCACCAGCAAGACCGACTGCGAGCGATCGAGAATTCGCTCGTGCATCAGCCGCGTCGCTCGCGGCCGGTGGTGACGACGTTCACCAGTCGCCCCACGCGTTCGATCTCGATCTCGACTACGTCGCCGTCGCGCAGCCAGCGCGGCGGTTTTCGCGCCATGCCGACACCGGCCGGTGTACCGGTCAGGATCACGTCGCCCGGCTCGAGCGTCATCAGCCGGGAGATGAACGCGATCAGCTCGGCGATCGGGAAACTCATTTCCTTCGTGCGCGCCGATTGCATCGTCTCTCCCGAAACGACCGTGCGCAGCCCGAGATCCTGCGGGTCGGAGATCTCGTCCGCCGTCACCAGCGCCGGCCCGAGCGGACAGAAGGTGTCGCAGGACTTCCCGATGAACTTCTGGCCGCGCACGGCCTGGTAATCGCGGGCCGAAACGTCGTTGCCGACCGTGTAGCCTGCGACGTGATCGAGTGCGCGCGCGGCATCCACTTCGCGTGCGGACCGTCCGATCACGACCGCCAGCTCACCCTCGAAATCGACCTGCTGGCTCGCACGCGGCAGGACGATTTCGTCTTCCGGCCCGACCACGCTCGACGGCGCCTTGAGGAAGAGCGACGGCTCTTCGGGCGGCGGCTCGCTCGCCAGCTCTCGCGCGTGTGCGGCGTAGTTGCGGGCGACGCAGACGATCTTGCCGGGACGCGGAACCGGCGCGACGAGTCGCACAGCTCGTCGTGCTTCGATCATGCCGCTGCGCGCGAGCTCGGGGGCGTCGTAGCGTCGCTCCGCGTCGAGAGCGAACTCGAACGCGCGGCGGGCGGCGCCGAGCGACACATCGAAGTGTCGCAAGAAAGAGAGCGCGTCGGAGGGCAGCATGGAATCCGCCTGCGCTTCCGGGGCACCGACGTCTTCGAGTGCGAGCCGTACGGCGAGCGCGCGATTCAGATCGACCACGTCGCCCGCACGCGCGCCGTCAGTGAGGAGGGCGCCGAGCCGGCGCACGCTCACGCTGCCGGCTTCGCCGAGTTCGAGACCCGGAGCGGCCGGAACGGCCAGCAGATGCGGCTCCAGACCGACTCGACCCGCGGTCATCGTTCCGGGGACGGGCAGGCGTTCGCCGCGGTGCTCGAAGGTGACGAGGCGCATGAGACGGCTCCTATCGCTGGGCGCGCCGGGCGCATTCGACGAGTCGGTTCCGATCGGCCCGCCGCAGCGACGACCGGCGAGATCGAGAACGAATCGCCCCGATTCACCGTCGTCGTCCGCCGTTCGGCTTCCGTTTGCCGGTCGCCGTCGCTGCAGCGAAGGTGAGCGCGGTCACCGGATTTTCCCGGACACGACGAACCATTCAAGAACCGAGCAGCGGCGGCCGATCAGGGCCGCGTCAGCCTACCACGGAGGCCCGTATGCCCGTTCGCCCCTCGCTCGCTCACTGGTTGCGTCCCGCGCTCGCGGCCGCGATCGCAGTGGCCGCCGTGCTCTCCGCGCCGCCCTCGGTGAAATCGGCCTGTGCAGCCGGTCCGGACACCGCGAAAGACGGCCCGGCGTGGGCCTCTCAGTCCGGTGCGACGTGCCCCGCGCGAAGCGCCGACACCCGGCGCACCGCCGCACGACTCGATCAGCTCCGCGCGCAGATCGCGGCCTCGGCCGCGAAGGACGGCCCTGCGCCGGTTGCGCTCGATGGCAGCGGCTATCACTACGGCAACGGCCAGCAGCCGGCCGGCGACACGGCGCTGATCGAGTACGAGGCGAAGGGGAAGTAACGCGACCGGTTCGTGCTTCGTGCACGCGCCTCGGAGCGAACGCTCTTCCGTGCTTTGACTTCGGTTGCTCGGCACGCATACCATCGCGCCGAGTGTTCGCGAGCGCATGAATCCGACCTCGACGCAACGCTTTCGCCGTGCCACGGCGGCGCTCGCCGTCGCCTGGGCGGCTCTGTCGCTCGTCCTCGCGATCGTTCCCTTCTTCTCGACCCGCGACGCGGTCGCACCGCCGTTTCGGCTCTCCGGCCTCGGCGGCGGCATCATGGTCGAAAAGGCCGGCGCCGTGGCCGAGGCCGCGGGCGTCGCGTCGGGCGACCGGATCCTCGAAGTCGACGGAATCGAAGTCTTCCAGTGGATGGTGAATCGACCGTCCGGCATTCGGCCGGGGCTCGCCAATACCTATCGCTTCGAAACGCCCGACGGACGTCGCTACACCGCGACGCTGCTTCCCGAACCGAGTCGATTCGGCGGCGACACGATGGCCGAACGTTCGTACTACGGCGCGCTCGTTCTGGTCGGGTTCGTCTACCTCGCGATCGGCGTCTTCGTCTGGCGCGTCCGATCGGAGCGACTCGAGGCGTGGGCGCTGCTGCTCTTCTGCAGCGCGATGTCCGCCCAGCTCGGAGTCGCCGTCGAAACGCCACGCCTCGCCTGGGGCTACTCGCGGCTCTTCGTCAACATCGCGCTGATCCCGGCCACCATCTTCCATCTCTTCACGACCTATCCGATCGAGCCCGCGTGGATCGTACGCCGCCCGAAGCTTCGGGCGATCATGTACGCGATCTCGTGCGGGCTCGCGGTGGCGATGTTCGCGGGGTCTCTGTTCGGGTTTCCGCTGCCGCCGATGCTTCAGTTCTCGCTCTACTGGACGGCGCTGACGGCGGTCTTCTGCCTCGCCAGCAGCGCGTACGAACGCCGCCGGCTGCGCGAGGGAAGCGTCACCGACCGCGCGGACGTGATGCTGCTGGGCGCACTGGTCAGCTTCCTGCCCGTGATCCTCGTCATGATCGCGCAGTCGATCCTCGGCACGATACTGCCCTGGTACATCGCGCTGATCTGGACCTTCATGTTCCCGGTCGCCGTGGCCTACGGCATCGTGCGCCGTCAGCTCTTCGAAATCCGCGTGGTCGCACGCTCGTCGGCGGCGTACGGTGTGGCGACGCTCGCGATCACCGGCCTGTTCGCCCTGCTCATCACCTCGGCCGACGCCGTCGTCTCGCGCTTCAACGTCAACGCGCGCTCGCGCTGGTTCCAGATCTCCTTTCTCTTCTTCGCCATTCTCGCCTTCAATCCGCTGCGCAATCGGATGCAGGCGCTGGTGGACAGGATCTTCGACCGCGATCGCGCGCGCTATCGGCTCGCCGTTCGCGAGATGTCGGACGCGATGGTCTCGATGCTCTCGATCAAAGAGATCTGCGACCGAATTCTGCTCGCACTCACCGACACGATGGGCGTCGAGAAAGGCATGGTGATGCTGGTCGACGAGGACGGCGGCGCGCTGCGCGTCTTCGGCGCGCGCGGCGACTGGGACGACGAGGCGATGCGCTCGTCGCTCTCGCTCGACCATCCGATCGTCACCTTTCTGCAATCGCGACGGGCGCTCTCGCGGCTGGATTTCGACGACGAGAGTGATCCCGAGGTGCGGGACGCCTGCCGCGACGTCTTCGACACGCTCGAGATCGGGCTGCTGGTACCGATTCTCTTCGGACTCGATTTGCTCGGCGTGATCGCGGTCGGTCACAAGCTCTCGGGCGATCGGATCGGCGTCGACGATCGCCAGCTCTTGCGCACGCTCGCCAACCAGAGCGCGATCGCGCTCGAGAACGCGAAGGCGTACGACGAGATCGCGTCGCTCAACGCGAACCTCGAGATGCGCGTCGAAGAACGCACGGAAGAGCTGCGCGAAGCACAGGCACAGCTCGTACAGAGCGAGAAGATGGCTTCGCTCGGGCAACTGGTCGCCGGAATCGCGCACGAAATCAACAACCCGATCGGTTTCGTTCACGCGAACCTCCAGTTGATGGAGGAATACGTGCACCGGTTGATCGCGAGCGGAGGCAGCGGCCCGGAGGCGGATCGCGCGCGACAGGCGCTCGAGAAGCTGCTCGGTCGAAGTCGCGAGGGCACCGCCCGGATCAAGAAGATCGTCGAGGATCTCCGCACCTTCTCGCGTGTCGATCAGGCCGATCTGCAGGAAGTCGACGTGCACGAGGGACTCGATCGCACGGTGTCGCTGATCGAGCCGCGCCTCAAGGACGGGATCGAGGTGACGAAGGACTACGGCGCGTTGCCCCGCATCCGCTGCTACGCCGGGCAGCTCAATCAGGTGTTCATGAATCTGCTGATCAACGCCTGCGATGCGCTCGGACGTCGCGGTCACATCGTGCTGCGCACGCGACCGTGCGAGCTCGGTGTGCGCATCGAGGTCGAAGACGACGGGCCGGGAATCGCGCCGGAGGTGCAGCGACGCATCTTCGATCCGTTCTTCACCACCAAGCCGGTCGGCAAGGGCACGGGGCTCGGGCTCTCGATTTCACACGGCATCGTCGAGCGCCATGGCGGGCGAATCTTCGTCGAGAGCGAACCGGGGCACGGCACACGATTCGTGATCGAGCTTCCGCTGGATGCACCCGCGCCGGAGACCGACCCGGCGTGACGTCGCACCACCCCGCCCACCCGATCCGACACTACCGTGTGTATCTGATGGACGTGTCGTATTTCAGCGGGAAGCTCGAGGCGTATCTGCGCTGGAAGGAGATCCCGTACGAGCGCGTCGAGGTGGGCTGGCGCCAGATGCAACGCGAGCTGTTGCCGCGAACGGGATTGATGAAAGTACCCAGCGTCGAAACGCCCGACGGAGAGTGGCTGCAGGATTCGACTCCGATCATCGACTGGATGGAAGCGCGACATCGGGATGGCGCGGTGATTCCGTCCGACCCGGCACACGCGTTCTACGCGCGACTGCTCGAGGACTACGCGGACGAATGGCTCTGGCGTCCCGCGCTTCACTACCGCTGGAGTCATGCGCCGGACGCGCGCCTGCTCGGCGATCGGATCGCGCGCGAGGTGATGTTCGACCTGCCCGGTCCGGTATGGCTGAAAGCGGCGCTGGTTCGCCATCGCCAGCGACGCACCTATGTGTCGGGTGAGGGCTTCACACCGGAGACGCGCGCGCACGTCGCGGGTGTCTAGCTCGGCGCGCTCGATCGACTGCAGCGCGGGCTCGAACGAACTCGCTTCGTGCTCGGGGATCGGCCGTCGCTCGCCGACTTCGGTTTCTTCGGCTCGATGTTTCGTCACTTCGCGCTCGATCCTACGGCGTCGCGAATCATGCGCGAGCGCGCACCCGCGGTCTTCGCGTGGGTGGCGCGGTTGTGGAATGCGCGGTGCTCGAGACTGCAGGTGGCCTGGCCGGACCTGTTGCCGGATGTGCTCGACGACTGGTTGCGCGACCTCGCCGAAACGCATCTGGCCCATCTGCATGCCAACGCAGTGGCGTTTCGCGAGGGCCGCAGTCGCTTCGACTTCGCGGTCGAGGGCGTGACGTACCGTGCGACGCCCGTCGTGCAATACCGCGTCTGGTGTCGCGAGCGGCTGCAGGCCGCGCTCGCCGGGTTGCCGGACGACGCGCAACGCACCGTGCGTGAACGGCTGGAACGCGCCGGGGCACTGGCGCCCTTGCTGCGCGACGGGGTGATCCCGTCCGAACTTCGACCTGCGGATGGTCCGCCGGCTCCGCTGTGCGCACCACGCGCGCGGCCCGGGCGCCGGGCGGCACTGCGTGGATCGGTCTGGAATCCGACGCCGCGCCGCGGGTGAGCGGGATCCGGATTCGCGACAGGACAGCCCCGAATGATCCGGGCTAGGATGCCCGGAACCCGATCACGAAGTGAGGAGCTCTGCCATGCGACTCGGTCTCACCGCCGGCTATTCCGGCGCCAGCCTGCAAGTGAACGTCGATCTCGTTCTCGAGGCCGAGCGGCTCGGTTTCGATTCGGTGTGGACGGCGGAGGCGTACGGTTCCGATGCGATCACGCCGCTGGCGTGGATCGGTGCGAAGACGTCGAAGATCCGTCTCGGGACGGCGATCATGCAGATGCCGGCGCGCACCCCCGCGATGACCGCGATGACCGCGATGTCGCTCGACTCGCTCTCCGGCGGGCGGTTCATTCTCGGGCTCGGCCCCTCGGGCCCGCAGGTGGTCGAAGGCTGGCACGGCGTGGCCTACGGCAAGCCGCTCACGCGAACCCGTGAATACGTGCAGATCATCCGAAAGATTCTCGAACGCGAAGAGCCCGTCGAGTTCAAGGGCGAGCACTATCAAATTCCGTACGCCGGCCCCGGCGCCACCGGGCTCGGGAAGCCGTTGAAGAGCATCCTGCACGGCCGCAAGGATCTGCCGATCTACACCGCGTCGATCGGTCCGAGCGGAGTCGCGTGCAGCGCCGAAGTGGCCGACGGGTTGATCCCGGTCTGGATGAATCCCGAGCGCATGGATCTGTTTCGGCCGGATCTCGAGAAGGGCTTCGCGAAGGCGAACGCGGCCCGCCGCGCGAAGGGGCTGCCCGACAAGAGCCTCGCGAACTTCGACGTGGCGCCCTTCGTCACCTGCGTGCTCGGCGACGATCTCGATCGTTGCCGGATGCCGGTCAAGGGCATGCTCGCGCTCTACATCGGCGGCATGGGCGCGCGTGGCAAGAACTTCTACAACGACTACGCGAAGCGCCTCGGGTACGAGGCGGAAGCGGTGAAGATCCAGGACCTCTATCTCGCGGGTAAGAAGGGAGAGGCGATGGCGCTGGTGCCGGATCGGCTGGTCGACGAGATCGCGCTGGTCGGTCCGAAAGAGCGGATTCGGGATCGCGTCGCGGCCTGGAAGGCGAACGGGATTCCGTCGATGCTGGTCGGCGCCGGGCAACCCGAGGCACTTCGCGTGCTGGCGGAGAGCTGCCTCTGAACGACGAGGAGATCGACGAGCGAGCGCAGATCCTGGCGCTCGATCGGGCGCGGCTCTGGCATCCCTACACGCCGATGGCGGAGTACCGGACGCAGACCGCGCCCTTCGTCGTGGCCTCGGCGCAGGGAGCCCGCTTCACCGACCTCGACGGGCGCAGCTACCTCGACGCCAACTCGTCGTGGTGGGTGTCTTCGCTCGGACACAATCATCCGCGGCTGGTGGCGGCGCTGCGCGCGCAGGCGGAGCGACTCTGTCACGTGTCACTCGCCGGGGTCACCCACGAGCACGCTGCGCATCTCGCGGACGAGTTGTGCCGGCGCGCGCCGCACGGCCTCGAACACGTCTTCTACAGCGACGACGGATCGACCGCGGTCGAAGTCGCAATCAAGATGGCGCTTCAGTACTGGGCGCAAAACGGGCGTCCGGAGCGCCGGCGCTTCGTCGCGCTCGAAGGCGCGTTTCACGGCGAAACGATCGGCGCGACCGCACTCGGCGGAGTCGAGGTCTTCCGCCGCCCCTTCGCCGGCGTGCTGATCGAGTGCCTGCACGTGCCCGCGCCGGCCGACGAGGCCGCGATCGCGCGCGTCTTCGAGGCACTGGCGGCGACGCTGCGTGCGGGGGCCGACACGATCGCGGCGGTGGTGCTCGAGCCGCGTGTGCAGGGTGCGGCGGGGATGCGCATCCATTCGGCGGAAGCGCTGCGCGCGGCGCGGCGGCTCTGCGACGAACACGACGTTTTTCTCGTCGCCGACGAGGTGTTCACCGGCTACGGACGCACGGGGCCGATGTGGGCCTGCGGGCACGCCGGGATCTCGCCGGACCTGCTCTGCACCGCGAAGGGATTCACGGGTGGCGTACTGCCGATGGCGGCGACGCTGGCCACCGCTCGCATCTTCGACGGATTTCTCGGCGCTGCCGAGCGCGCCTTCTACTACGGGCATTCGTTCTGCGGCAATCCGCTCGGTGCCGCCGTCGCGCGCGAGGTGCTGCGCGTCTACGACGACGAGAAGGTGCTCGACGGAATCGCACCGCGCGCCGCCGCCATCGCCCGCGCGTTCGACGAGATGTCGACACTGCCCGGTGTCGCCCGGGTTCGCCATCTCGGCATGATCGGTGCGCTCGATCTCGCGGAGGGAGACGGGTATCTGGCGCGCGCGGGCTGGCGCGTGTTCGAGCAAGCGAGGCGGCGCGGTGCGTATCTGCGCCCCCTCGGCAACACCGTCTACGTCGCGCCTCCGCTCAACATTCCACCGGGCGATCTCGACGAGCTGCTCGGCATCGTGCGCGAAAGCGTCACCGCGGTCGGAGCCGCGATCGCGGGATGAAGCACGTGACGAAGCAGCGAGGACGCCCGGGCTGGCTCGCGCTCGGCCTCGCGATCTTCGCCTTCGGCTGCGACGCGGATGGCGGGAACGAGGCCAAAATACCGCCCGGCGATGCGCGCTCGGTGGCGACTCCGGAGGGGCCTTCGCGCGCCGCCTCCGCCGCCGCCGGCGACCCCGTCGTTTCCGCGCCCGCGATGGTGCCCGCGTCCGAGGCGCCCGGCGAAACGCTCGGCGGCTTCTCGCTCGCCGGACTCCGCATCGCGCGCGAGCAGATTCGCGAAGGAGGACCGAAGCGCGATCAGATTCGCGGCGTCGACGCACCTCGCTTCGTTTCGCCCGACGAGGCGCGCGTCTTCGTCGCGCCGGAGACGCCGGTGCTCGGTGTGGTGCGGGGCGATCTCGCGCACGAATACCCCGTGCACGTGATCGAACGCCATCAGGTGGTGAACGACGTCTTCGGTGACGACGCGGTGGCCGTCTTCTACGACCCGCTGGCGGGCGTCCCGATGGCCGTTCGCCGGCGCGCCGACGATCGCACCCTCACCTTCGGCGTGTCGGGACTCGTCGCGAACGGCACCGCTCTCTACTTCGATCGCGAAACCGAGAGCCTGTGGTCGCCGCTCGAAGGAGGCGCGGTCGCCGGGCCGCTCGCAGGCCGTCGCTTCGAGACGCTGCGAGTCCATCAGGAGCCGCACGAACTCTTTCTGCGCCGGGCGCCGCAGGCGCTCGTGCTCGAACGCCCCGACCGCGCCATCGACTATCGGGTGAGTCCGTACGAGACGTACTGGACCGACGAACAGCTTCACTTTCCGGTCGCAGCGCGGGACGATCGCTTTCATCCCAAAGAAGTCGTTCTCGGCGTGGTGGCCGGTGGTCGCGCGCGGGCGTACCTCGGCTCGGCGCTGACGGCAGCCGGCGGGCGTGTCGCCGACGAGATCGACGGCCGGAAGATTCGAATCGCATACGACACCGAGGCCAGTCTCATGCAGTGGGATGCGCCGGAGGGCGTCGAAGCCGTCGAGGCCTACTGGTTCGCGTGGACGGCGTTTCACCCCGACACGGAAGTGTGGCAGGCGAACGCGGCCGGCAACCCCGATCGCTGAACGCCGGACCGACCATCGCTCCGGTCGCCGCACGCGGGTCAGTCTGCGTCACCGAGTAGCGCCGAGGCGCGCACGGATTCCGGGCCGGTTCCCGCGCCGAACGCGCCGAGAAGCCGCTCGAGAACGCGCGCGTTCAGCGGCGTCGGGACGCCGCTGCGTGCGCCGAGCTCGAGGATGCGGCGGTGGTAGCGATCTCCTTCGAGCGAGCGGCCAGAGCGCAGGGCGCTCCAGATCTGGTTGTAGACGGGCAGCCGTCGCGCGCTCTGGCCGCGCGCGAGGGACTCGCGCTGGAATGCGATCTCGTCTTCGAGCGAACGATCGCGACCGTCACACGATCGCGCCGCGATGCCCGCTGCGGCGAGCACGTCGCGTGCCTCTTCGAGCAGTCGCGCCTTGAGCTCGACGAACGCCGGCGTCACGTGATCGCCCGGTACGACCAGGGCATTGGGCGCACTCATCAGATTGATGCAGAGCTTGAGCCACTTGTCTTCGCCGATTCGCGCCGACACGCCGACGTCGTAGCCCGCGCGTCGAAGCAGTCGGGCGAGTCGTTCGACGCCCTCGTGTCCGCGGGACGCGCCGTCGTGCGCGGCATCGGTGCGTGCGTGCGCGAGGCCGACGATCACGCGTCCGCGGCCGAGTGCGCGCACGCTCGCTTCGCCGGTCTTCGTACAGGTTTGTCGCCAGACTCCGCCGAGCACGCAGCCGAAGTGACGCGCCAGCACGTCCTCGTTGTCGACGTCGTTTTGCAGCGAGCAGACGCTCGCCCGGGGTGCGACGGCGGCGAGCGAGCGTCCGACCGACTCGGTGTCGCTCGCGCGCACGCAGATCAGCACGGGCTCGTCTGCGATGAACCGATCGCGCGCCGCTTCGAAGCCGGTGATCGCCTCGGCGCCGGCGCGGACGAGTTCTCCGGAAGCGGGGTCTTCGAGCGACAGCCCCTCGCGTTCGATCGCGACCGCGGCTGCTGCGCGCCGAACGATGAAGAGCACGCGTTCACCGGCTGCCGCGAGCCGCGTTCCGAGGGCGAGACCGACGGCGCCGGCACCGACCACGATCGCCACCGTCAGTGTGCTCCGTCCGCAGCGGCCGAGCGGCGAAGAACCCATCGCCCCGATGGCTGCGCCCGGGGCGGCGGGCCATCGGCCGCGTGGCGCATCGTCTGCGCCGCGCCGTCGCTTCGAGACCGCGCGCTCGCGCCTCGCGCGGGGCCCGGCGGCGCTGCGCTGCGCTCGCTCGTCGATCGATTCTCGGCCACGGGGAAGCGGGACGGCATCCGGGGAAACGTCTCCGGCCGCGGGGTCGTTCGCATGGCCGGCAGTATGGCGCGACTCGTCGTGTCTGCGAGCGAGGATCGCGACCGGCGCCGGCGGCCCTTCGCCCGGAAGATTCAGCAAGCCCGTCGCGCGCGGTGTTCGCCGTCGATCGCGCAGGCCGCTCTGGATCGACGAGGGTCAGTCCGCGGCGCTTTTCGAGCACCAGGCACGAACCGATTCGAGCGCCGCATTCACGCGTTCGGTCGCGATGCGTCGCATCTCGAAGCGATCGATCACTCCGCCCACCACGGCCGTCGCGTTACTCGCCACCAGCTTGAGCGCGACTCTCGTCCGTTCGGCGTGAGCGGGGTCGACCAGCAGCGTCCACGTTTCGTCGAAGTGCAGGGCGCCGAGTTCGATCAGCGAGCGCAGCCGCTCGGCGGGCACCACTTCGATCGGGCGATCGTGCAGTGTCGTCGGGACGCCGCCGCAGCGAACCTTCCAGCGCACGTGTTGCCCGGGTTTCGGGTAGTCGGGCGGAGCATCGATCGCTCCGGCGTTTCCGTTGGCCGCATCGCGTTCGGCGATCACGCGCGGATCCGACACCGCCCGCCAGACCTTCGCACGCGGAACCTCGACGACGACCGACATGGCGATCGTGATCACGGCGCGGAGCCCCTGCGGCGCGCTCGCTTCATCGAGCGCATCATGAACCGCGCGGGTCGTGCTCCGCAAGCCCTCTTCGTCGCGAGAACACGGGGCGGAGAGAAACGATCTCGGGCGATTGCGGGAAACACCCGACCGCGCCTCGCTTCGGCTCAGATCGCCGGGACGTCGACTCAGCGCGAGGCCGCCCGCAACTCGCGCGCCTTCCAGAACGCGAAGAGCGCGGGGTAGACCAGCAGTTCGAGTGCGAACGAGCTGACGAGTCCGCCGACCATCGGTGCCGCGATCCGCTTCATCATGTCGGCGCCCGTCCCGCTGCTCCAGAGCAGTGGCGTGAGCCCGAGCATCATCGTGGCGACCGTCATCAGTTTGGGCCGAATGCGTCGCGCCGCCCCCTCGACGATCGCGTCTTCGAGATCCGCCGCCGTCCGCAGGCTCCCCGCATCGGCGCGCGCGCGATGCGCGAGGGTGAGATAGAGCAGCATCACGACGCCGGTCTGGGCGTCGAGTCCGGCCAGCGCGATCAACCCGACGAAGACCGCGACGCTCAGGTGATAGCCGAGCGCGAAGAGCAGCCAGATCGCACCGATCAGCGAGAACGGGACCGCGAGCAGCACGATCGCCGTTTCGACGGTCGACCGCGTGTTGAGATGAATCAGCACGGCGACCAGCAGCAGAGTGAGCGGAACCACCAGCAGCATGCGCTGCCTTGCGCGCTCGAAGTGCTCGTACTGGCCGACGAAGGACAGTCGAACGCCGGGCGGCAGTGCGACCGAGCGAGCCACCCGCTGCCGGGCCTCGCGAACGTAATCGACGAGCGGGCGATCTCCGACGTCGACCGCGACGAGGCCGGCGATTCGTCCGTCTTCGCTGCGAATCATGTCCGGTCCCGAGACCGACGAAATGCGCGCGAGTTGCGAGAGCGGCACCTGGGCTCCCTGCGCGGTCGAGACC
>CAZDHU010000078.1:0-1711 GCA_964505355.1 uncultured Myxococcaceae bacterium
CAGTGCGTCGCGTCGGGGCGCTTTCGGCAGGACCTTTTCTATCGATTGAACGTCATCGAGCTGAAGCTGCCGGCGCTGCGCGAGCGCCTCGAGGACATCCCGTCGCTCGCCGAGGCGATCCTCGCGCGGCTTGCCGCACGCGCAGGCATGGCGCGTGCGCCGAAGCTCGCGTCGGTCACGGTGCGCTACCTGCAGAGCTATCACTTCCCCGGCAACGTTCGCGAGCTCGAGAACATGCTCGAACGGGCGCTGGCCTTCTCCAACGGCGAGGTCGTCAACGTCGAAGACCTCGGCCTGAAGCCGACCGTGTCGGATGCCGACGAGAACGAGCGCGCCGAGCCCGTGGGCGAGCCCGAATCGCACGCGGCGCCGGCGGCGGCCGAGCGGCGGCCCGTGCGCGTCTCCGAGGACGGCATCCCCGAGTCGCTTCCCGACTACCTCGACCAGATCGAACGCGACACGATCCAGCGCGCGCTCGAGAAGACACGCTACAACCGCACCGCGGCGGCGCGCCTGCTCGGCATCACGTTCCGTGCGCTGCGCTACCGGATGCAGCGCCTCGGGCTGAGCTAGTGCCCCGCGGAGCGGCCCGCTGATGCCGTCCGCGCCGCAGGCGCCGGGATGGCTCGCCTGCGCACGGCGCGTGCCGTCGCCGAACTTCGACGAGCGCCCCGACGGGGTCGCGGTCGACCTGCTCGTCGTGCACCACATCAGCCTGCCTGCGGGAAGCTTTCGCGGCGACGCGATCGAGCGCCTGTTCACCAATCGACTCGATCCGCGCGCGGATCCGTCGTTCGAAGCGCTGCGCGAGCTTCGCGTCTCCGCGCATTTCCTGATCCGCCGGCGCGGCGAGTTGCTGCAGTTCGTCGCCACCGATGCCCGGGCCTGGCACGCCGGCGCGTCGCGCTTCATGGAGCGCGAGCGTTGCAACGATTTCTCGTTGGGCGTCGAGCTCGAGGGCGACGGCGAGCACCGTTTCACCGAGCCGCAGTATCGGCGCTTCGCCCGGCTCGTCGCGATGCTGCGCGAGCGACATCCGTTGCGCTGGATCGCCGGGCACAGCGACATCGCACCCGGACGCAAGCACGATCCGGGGCCGCGGTTCGACTGGGCGCGCGTGCTCGCGTTGCCCGAGACGAGAGGCCTCGTTCGGCCTTTCTGATTGCGCGTCGCGATCACGGCGCGATGGTGCACTGCGATTTCGCGCGCCGCCGCGCCGTCGCGAAATTCATACTTGCCGCATCGGTGACACGCCACTAGAATTGGGCCGAAACAGGTTCAGGACCCCATATCTAGTGGTCGCGAACGCCTGACCGGATCGCCCGCACGGCGGCGATTCGACTCTCCCTGGTTCCGCCGCGGCGGGACCCCGACAACGACTCTCCGGAGGAAGCACGCATGTCATGGGTCGCCGAAAACGCGCATTCGACCCCGATCAACCCGTTGCCCCAGGCGGGTGCGGCTGATTCGGTTGCCGCCGTCGCCGCGCCTGCCTACGCCGACTACAAGGTCATCCGGCGCAACGGTGCGGTCGTCGGCTTCGAGCCGTCGAAGATCGCGATCGCGATGACCAAGGCCTTTCTCGCGGTCAACGGCGGCCAGGGGGCGGCGTCGGCGCGCGTTCGCGAGCTCGTCGAGCAGCTCACGCAATCGGTTGTCGGCGCGCTGCTGCGCGGCAAGCCCGGTGGCGCGACGTTCCACATCGAGGACA